>JBJMNL010000074.1:0-6217 GCA_045804285.1 Gemmatimonadaceae bacterium | reverse complement strand
TCGGCCGCCGAGTCGCGCGCCCTCCTCGACGACGGCGCCTTTCCGTCGGCCGACCAGGTCGCGCGCTGGAACGCCGACCCGGTGGTCGATTTCCGGAAGAAGATCACGACCTACATCATCGTCAACACGGTCGTCCTCTTCTTCGCGATCTTCACCGGCCAGAACTGGCTCGGGCTGAGCGCCATCTGGGGCGTCTTCATGGCGTTCAAGTACGCGAAGCTCTGGTCCGAGGGGTTCGACTGGCGCGACGTCTTCAAGCAGCCGCGCGACCGGCTGTTCTTCGACGTCGCCGCCGAGACGATCGACGACGCGCGCGGGCTGTTCGACCACCAGAAGCGCGCGGAGATGCGCGAGCGGGCGCGCCATCGCCGCCGGCTCTCGAGCGGCGCCGAGCGCCGCACGCTGGACGGCGCGCTCGGCGCGGCCGCGGGATCGTCCGCCGAGAGCGGGGAGGCCGCGCGGCGGCGGGCGGGCCGCTTCCTGGAGGCCATCGACCAGTCGGCGCGCGACCGCGCCGAGATCGTCCGCATCATGGACTCCGTGCCGAAGCGCGAGCGCGAGCAGCTCGGCCACGTCGTCCCGTCCGCCGACGCCCTCTACCGCAAGGTCGAGTCGCTCGCCGCCAGCGCCGCCGAGCTGGAGCGGAACGCGGCGCCGGGCGCCGCCGAGGTCATCGACCGCGAGGTCGCCCAGCTCGAGGCGCAGGCGAACCCGCTCGACCACGCGGCGAGCGAGGAGCGCGTCCGGCGCCTGGCTTACCTCAAGCGCCAGCGCCGCGCCGCCGTCGACGTCGCCAACCGCCGCGACCAGGCGATCGCCAAGCTCGAGAGCTGCCGCACCGCGCTCCAGAACATGCGCCTCGACCTCGTGCGCCTTCGCACCGGCGCCGAGACCTACGAGCGCATCACCGTGCTCGCCGAGCAGGCCATGTCGCTCGCCCGCGACGTCGACAACGTCGTCTACGCGGCCGACGAGGTGAAGCGGCTCACGGGCACGCGCGGGCAGAGCGGGGGGCGGACGATCGCGGGACCGGCGTGAAACAAAAATGCGTCAAAGGCGGAATGAGGGGTGAGGAATGAGGCGCGGGACGTTACCGGTGACCAGCATGGCCCCTCGTAGCGTCCCGACCCCCGTTCCTCGTTCCTCATTCCGCCCTGTCGCCTTCCTCGCCCATGCCTGATCTCCTCCACGACCGCGTCGTCGCCGCAGTCGGCGACCTGTACGACGTCGAGGGGGAGGTGGGGCGCGGGGGGATGTCGGTCGTCTACCGCGCGCGCGACGTCCGGCTGCGGCGGCTCGTCGCGCTCAAGGTGCTCCCGCCGGAGCTCGCGTTCCGCTCCGACATCCGCTCGCGCTTCCTGCGCGAGGCGGAGACGGCGGCGCGGCTCAGCCACCCCAACATCGTCCCGATCTACGCGGTCGACGAGCGCGACGGGCTGGTCTACTTCGCGATGGCGTTCATCGACGGCGAGAGCCTCGCCGAGCGCCTCCGCCGCGAGCCGCGCCCGCCGCTCGGCGTGGTCCGCCGCGTCCTGGGCGAGGTGGCCGACGCCCTCGCCTACGCCCACGGCAAGGGGGTCGTCCACCGCGACGTGAAGCCGGACAACATCCTCCTCGACCGCGAGAGCGGGCGCGCCGTCGTCACCGACTTCGGGATCGCGCGCGCCGCGGAGGGTGACGGACGGCTCACCGTCACCGGCGTCGCCGTGGGGACGCCGGCCTACATGTCCCCCGAGCAGGCGCTCGGCGAGCGCGACGTCGACGGGCGGAGCGACGTGTACGCGCTCGGCGTCGTGGCGTACGAGATGCTCGCCGGCGCGCCCCCGTTCGTGGCCGACAACACGCCGGCGATGCTCATGAAGCAGCTCAGCGAGCATCCGCGCCCGCTCGCCGCGCTCCGGCCCGACGCGCCGTCCACGCTCGTCGCCGCCGTCGCGCGGGCGATGGCCAAGGACCGGCGCGAGCGGTGGCCCGACGCCGCCGCGCTCCGCGACGCGCTCGCGAGGGGCGTCGACGCGCCCGCCGTCCCGGCCGCCGTGCCGCCGCCGGGCGCGGCGGATGACGACGGCCGCCGGACGCCGTCGGAGTTCGGCTGGCATCCGGTGGACCGCCAGCTCCGCGTGCGGGTGCGCGCCGAGCGCGAGGCCGAGCGCGAGGCCGAGCGCGAGGCCCAGCGGCGCGGGGCGCGCGAGACGCGGCGCGGCGATGGGCGATCGAGCGCGGTCGCGCGCTTCGCCCAGCGGCCGCTCGAGCAGCGCGTCAGGATCTTCCGCCGCAAGGTGCTCTGGTCGGCGGGGACGCTCTCCTTCCTCGGCGTCGTGAATCTCGCGACGAGCCCCTTCTTTCCCTGGGTGATCTTCCCCGCCGCCGCCTTCGCGAGCGACATTCTCGCGCGCTGGGACGCCATCCGGCGCGACGGCGTGGGCTTCTGGGAAGCGATGCTCGGCGACCCCTCCACGCTCGGGGGCAACCGGCCGGCGGCGCCGGAGGCGCCGGAGGCGCGCGGCGGCGCCGCCACCGACCCGCCGCTCGAGCGGCGCGTGCAGCGCTTCCGCCACGGCGTCGTGGCCACGGCGGGGTTCGGCGCGTTCGCCATGGGGGCGACGGCGCTGGGCGCGGCGACGGGAGGGGGGCACGAGTTCCTCACGCTCGCCGGCCTCACGTCGGTCGGCGCCGTGATCGCCGCGGGGGACGCGGCGATCCGCGGCTGGTCGCTCCGCCGCGCGGGCGTCCGCCTCCGCGACGCGCTCGGCGATCGGTGGCGCCAGGTCGCCGCGGCCGCCGATCCGCGGCCGCGCGAGGCCAGGCTCGCCGAGGCGCTCGCGGCGCTGGCGCCGCGCGAGGTGCTCGTCGGGCCGCACGGCGCCGCCGTCCGCCGCGCCGCCGACGACCAGGCGGCGGCGCGCGAGATCGTCCACAAGCTCCCCGCCGCCGACCGCTCGATGCTCCCCGACGTCGAGCCGACGGTGCAGGCGCTGGTGTCGCGCGTCGCCTCGCTCGCGACCTCGCTGCACCGCCTCGACGCCGACCTCCCGCCCGGCGCCCTCGCCGAGCTCGACGCCAAGGTCGGCGCCGCCGAGGAGGAGCCCGCGGGCGCGCCCGACCGCGAGCGCCGCATCGCGCTCCTCCGGCGCCAGCGCGACTCGATCCAGGACCTCGCCGCGCGCCGCGCCACCCTCGCCGCGCAGCTCGAGAGCGCGAGCCTGCTGCTCCAGAACGTCAGGCTCGACCTCCTCAAGCTCCGCTCCTCCGGCGTCGGCGCCACCATCGACGAGGTGGTGACGGCGACGCAGGAGGCCCGCGCCCTGTCGCGCGAGATCGGGCACGTGCTCGACGCGGCCCGCCAGGTCAGGAAGATCTAGCGCGTCCCGCCTCCGGGCGCGCGCCGCCGGCCGGCTCTCCTCCCGCGCCGGCGACCTCTCGACATGATGCGTGCGCGCGGTTATTTGCGTCCCATGGATTGTCAGCGTTCGGTAACCGCCCACCCGGCGCGATGACCCTCCTCGCCGATCCCCGCCGCCTCGCCCCGACCGCCGCCCTCATCGTCGGCTCGCTCGCCTGCGTGTCCGCCGTCCCCTCGTCGGGCGGCCGCGCGTCGGACGACGCGTCGCGCGCCGAGTCCCGCGCCGCGGCCGTCGCCGCCGTCCCGTCGCCGGCGCAGGTGCTGGGGTACGAGCCCGGCGCCGACCGGCGGCTGCCGAGCTGGGCGCAGGTGGTGGACTACTTCACCCGCCTCGACGCGGCGAGCCCGCGGGTCGCCGTGCGCACCCTCGGCCGCACGACCATGGGGCGCCCCTTCGTCGCCGCCTTCCTCGGCGACTCGGCGACGATCGCGAGCCTCCCCGCGTACGCCGAGGTGCAGCGGCGCCTCGCCGACCCGCGGCTGCGGCGGCCCGGCGAGCGCGACTCGCTCCTCGCGCGCGGCAAGGTGGTCGTGCTCGTCACCTCGAGCATCCACTCGGACGAGGTCGGCGGGATCCTCGCCCCGCTCGTCCTCGCCCACCGCCTCGCCATCGACGAGGGCGAGGACGCGCGGCGCGTGCGGGCGAACGCGATCACGATCCTCGTGCCGTCGCTCAACCCCGACGGCGTGGACATCGTCGGCGACTGGTACCGCTCCACGCTCGGCACGCCGTACGAGGGCGCCGGCGTCCCCGTGCTCTACCACAAGTACACGGGCCACGACAACAACCGCGACTGGTACGCCTTCACCCAGGCCGAGACGCGGCTCGCGGTGGACTCGCTGCACAACGTGTGGCACCCGCAGGTGGTGAACGACATCCACCAGCAGGGCCCCTACGGCTCGCGCATCTTCCTGCCGCCGTATCTCCAGCCCGTGGAGCCGAACGTCGACTCGCTCGTCATGGCCGGCGTCGACTCGCTCGGCCGCGCCGTGGCGCGGCGGCTGCGCGCCGAGGGGAAGCGCGGGGTGGTGACGGATGCGATCTACGACGCCTGGACGCCGGCGCGCGCCTACCAGCACTACCACGGCGGGGCGCGCATCCTCACCGAGACGGCGAGCGCGCGCCTCGCGTCGCCGATCGTGCTCACGCTCGACTCGCTCCAGCCCGGCCGCGGCTACGACGCGCGCCGCGCCTCGCCGAACTTCGACGTCTGGCCGGGCGGGCGGTGGGCGCTGCGCGACATCGTCGACTACCAGGCGACGGCCGCGTGGGACATCGTGGCGACGACGGCCGCCCAGCGCGCGGCGTGGCTCGAGCGGTTCGCGCGCATCGGCGAGCGCGCCGTGGCGGGGCGCCGCACGCCCGGTCGCGAGCAGTGGCCGGTGGCGTTCGTCATCCCGCAGCAGCAGCCCGACCAGGCGCCGCTGCGCGCGCTGCTCGCCGTCCTGCAGCGCGGCGGCGTCGAGGTGCGGCGCGCGACGGCGCCGTTCGCCAGCGGGCGCGTGCGCTACTCGCCGGGCACCTACGTGGTGCGCGACGGGCAGCCGTACTTCGCCTTCGCCAAGGCGCTCCTCGAGCGGCAGCGCTACCCGGACCTGCGCGACCCCTCCGGCGCCCCGACGCGCCCCTACGACGTCACCGCGCACACGTTGCCGCTCCTCATGGGCGTCGGCGTCGCCGCGGTCACCGACTCCTTCCCGGTGCCGACGACGGAGCCGATCGCGCCCGTCGAGGAGCGGACCCCGGTGGCCGAGGGGCTGACGGCGGGCGCGGCGGGCGCGGCGGGAGGGGGCGCCGCGCGCCGCATCGCCGTCTACCGCAGCTGGTCGCCGACCGAGGACGAGGGGTGGACGCGGTGGCTGCTCGACCGGTACCGCGTGCCGTTCGCGAGCGTCGTCGACCGCGACGTGCGGGCCGGCCGGCTGCGCGAGCGCTTCGACGTCCTGATCCTCCCCGACCAGACGCCGGAGGAGATCGCGAGCGGGCTGCGGCGCGGCGAGTACCCCGACTCGCTCGCCGGGGGCCTGGGCGACGCCGGCGCCGCGGCGCTGCGCGAGTTCGTCGCCGCGGGGGGCACGGTCGTCGCCCTGAACCGGGCGAGCCGGTGGGCGATCGACGCGCTCCGCCTCCCGGTGCGCGACGTGCTCGCGGGCGTGCCGAGCCGGGAGTTCTACGCGCCGGGCTCGATCCTCGCCCTCTCGCTCGACCGCGCGCACCCGATCGCGCGCGGCATGGTCGCGCGCCCGGTGGCGTGGTTCGAGAGCGGCCCCGCGTTCGAGGTCACCGACACGACGCGCGCCCGCGTCGTCGCCCGCTACCCGGCTGACGGCGACCCGCTCCTCTCCGGCTGGCTCCTCGGCGGCGAGCGGCTGCGCGGCGCGGGCGCGCTCGTCGAGGCGCGCCTGGGGGAGGGCCGCGTCGTCCTCTTCGGCTTCCGCCCGCAGTACCGCGGGCAGAGCATGGCGACGTATCCGCTGCTCTGGGGGGCGCTGGGCGCGGGTGGGTGATCACATGACCGACACCGCCACCATCGCCGCGCTCGACGCCTCGTTAGGCCCTCGCTACTCCGTGCAGCGGGCGCTCGGGCGCGGCGGATGGGCGACCGTGTACCTCGCGATCGACCACAAGCACGCCCGGCCGGTCGCGATCAAGGTCTTCCGCCCCGATCTCGCGCTCTCGCTCGGCACCGAGCGCTTCCTGCAGGAGATCCGGCTCGTCGCGCAGTTCCAGCACCCGCACATCCTCCCGCTGCACGACTCCGGTGAGACGGCGGACGCGCCCTACTACGTCATGCCGTACGTGGAGGGGGAGTC
>JBJMNL010000073.1:0-8867 GCA_045804285.1 Gemmatimonadaceae bacterium | reverse complement strand
CCGGTGACGCGGAAGCGTGCGTCGAGGGTGGCGGCGGAGCTCCCGCCGGCGTACAGCGTGAAGGTGCCCGGCTCGACGACGCGGCGCATCGCGCGGTCGTAGAGGGCGAGGTCGTCCGGGCGGAGCGTGAAGCGCACGGTGCGCGTCTCTCCGGGGCGGAGCGACACGCGGGCGAAGCCGCGCAGCTCGCGCACCGGGCGCGCGACGCTCGCCGCGTCGTCGCGCAGGTAGAGCTGCGCGACCTCGTCGCCGGCCCGGCCGCCACTGTTGGTGACGTCGACGGTGACGACGATCGAGTCGGTGGCCCGCGGCTCGGCGGGAGACACGCGGAGGCCGGCGTAGGAGAAGGTGGTGTAGCCGAGCCCGTGGCCGAACGGGTAGAGGGGGGTCCAGGGGACGTCGATGTATTTCGAGGAGAAGTGCTCGCCGTCGGCGGGGGGGCGGCCGGTGTTGCGGTGCGCGTAGTAGACGGGGATCTGTCCGGTGGCGCGGGGCACGGAGATGGGGAGCTTGCCGCTCGGCGCGTGGTCGCCGAACAGGACGTCGGCCAGGGCGTTGCCGTGCTCGACGCCGAGGAACCACGACTCGACCAGCGCCGGCACGCTGTCGGCGAGCCAGGGGACGGCGAGCGGGCGGCCGTTCATCAGCACGGCGACGACGGGCTTCCACGGGTCCGAGGCGCGCGCCGCTCGCGTCACGGCCTGCGCGAGGGCGAGCTGGGCGCCCGGCAGCCCGATCGACGCGCGGCTCGCCGCCTCGGCGCTCATGTTCTCGCGCTCGCCGAGCACGAGGATGACCGCGTCGCACTCGCGCGCCAGCCGCTCCGCCTCGGCGAATCCGGCGGTGCTCGCGACGTCCACCGGCGCGCCGCGCGCCCAGCGGACCCGCGTGGAGGGGGACACCGCCCGCGTGATGCCGGCGAGCGGCGTGACCACGTCCTCGTTCCGGCCCGCGCCGGCCCACGAGCCGAGCGCGGAGCGCGCGTCGTCGGCGAGGGGGCCGATGACGGCCAGGGAGCGGAGGCTCTTGCGCAGCGGGAGCGCGCGGGGGGCGCCACGCGCCGGGGCCTCGTTCCCGAGCAGCACGATCGACTCGCGCGCCAGCTCGCGCGCCAGGGTGCGCTTCTCCGCCGTGAGCGGGACGCTTCGCTCGCGCGCCGTGTCGCTGTAGCGATAGGGGTCGTCGAAGAGGCCGAGCGCGTACTTGGCGCGCAGGACGCGGCTGACGGCGGAGTCCACGGCGCTCATCGGCACGAGGCCGGCGCGGAGCGCGGCGGGGAGGTCGCGTGCGTAGAGGCCGTCCGCCATGTCCACGTCCACGCCGGCCGCGAGCGCCCGCGCCGCCGCCTCGGCGCCGGTCGCGGCGACGCCGTGCGCCTGGAGCTGCTCGATCCCCGCCCAGTCGCTCACCACCAGGCCGCCGAAGCGCCACCGCCCGCGCAGGACGTCGCCGAGCAGCCAGTCGCTGGCGTGCGCGGGCGTGCCGGCGAGGTCGTCGAAGCCGGGCATGAGCGCGCCGGCGCCGGCGCGCACCGCGGCCTCGAAGGGGGGGAGGTACACCTCCCAGAGGGCGCGCTCGGAGACCTCGGCGCTGTTGTAGTCACGCCCACCTTCGGCCGCCCCGTAGGCGGCGAAGTGCTTGGGGGTGGCGATCAACGTCGTCGGGTCCGCGGGAGCGCGCCCCCCGCCTGGCGTGGGACCCCCCTGATAGCCGCGCACCTGCGCCGCGGCCATCGCCGCGCCGAGCCGCGGGTCCTCCCCCGCGCCCTCGACCACGCGTCCCCACCGCGGGTCGCGGGCGATGTCGACCATCGGCGCGAAGGTCCAGTGGATGCCGAACGCGGTCGCCTCCTCGGCGGCGCCGCGCGCCGCGCGCTCGACGAGCGCCGTGTCGAAGCTCGCGGCCGCGGCGAGCGGGACGGGGAACACCGTCCGCCAGCCGTGGATCACGTCCTGCGCGAAGAGGAGCGGGACGTGGAGGCGCGACTCCTCGACGGCGATGCGCTGCATGCGGCGCGTGGGCGCGGCGCCCCAGAAGCTGAGGAAGGAGCCGATCCTCCCTTCGCGCACCTGCCGCTCGCCCCCGGCCGGCGCCTGCGGGCCCGTCTGGTTCCACTCGGCGGGAGCCATGGTGAGCTGGCCGAGCTTCTCGTCGAGCGTCATGAGCGCGAGGAGGGAATCGGCGAGGCGGGAGGCGGGGGACGCGGCGCGCGTGCTTTCGGTGCGGGCCGAATCGCGGGTCGTGCTAGCTTCCCGGTGGGGGGGCCCCCCCGCGCCGGGCCGCCCGTCCTCGGCGGGCACCAGTCCCCGCCCCGCGCCGCCGGCGCACGCCGCCGCGCCGGCGGCGAGGAGAAGCGCCGCGGCGCGCGCTCTGTTTACAGGCTGAACCTCCATAGCGTGTCGCCTCCCTCGGGGTCGGGCACGCGTCGGGCGCGCACCCGGAAGACGCGCTCCACGAGCGCGGTCGGGACATCCTCCGGACGGTCGGCCGCGAGAGCGACTCGGCCGCGCTCCATGATGAGGAAGGAATCGCCGTACTGGAAGGCGACGTCGAGGTCGTGGAGGACGGCGACCACGGTGCAGCCGCGGGGGAGCAGCGCGCGCGCGGCGTCGAGCAGGTGGAGCTGGTGGTGGACGTCGAGGCTGCTCGTCGGCTCGTCGAGAAAGAGGTACGTGGGCTCGCCGAGGGCGCCGTCGTCGCTCCAGATCTGCGCCAGGACGCGCGCGAGCTGCACCTTCTGCCGCTCGCCGCCGGAGAGCGTCGGGTAGGGCTGCTCGCGCTTCGCCGTCATCTCCACCAGCGCGAGCGCGCGCTCGACGATGTCGTGGTCGCGCGCCGAGGGGGCGCGGCCGAAGTGCGGGTAGCGCCCCATGAGGACGACGTCCTTCGCCGGGAGGGGGAAGGCGAGCTCGACGTGCTGCGAGAGCACGGCGCGCCTCCGGGCGAGGGCGGTCGCGTCGAACGACGCCACGGGGCGGTCGCCGTACAGGACGTCGCCGGCGGCGGGGCGCAGCAGCCCGGTGGCGACGCGCAGCAGGGTGGACTTGCCGGCGCCGTTCGGGCCGAGGACGACGTTGAAGCGGCCGGCGCGGAATCGGGCGCTCACGTCGTCGAGGATCGTGGCACCGCCGGCGCGGTGGGTGACGCCGCGGAGCTCGACCGCCCCCGCCGTCATCCGTAGACGCCGGCGCCCGCGCGCCGCTGCTGGCGGAGGAGGATCCAGAGGAAGACGGGCGCGCCGACAAGGGCGGTGATGATCCCGACCGGCAGCTCGGCGGGCGGGACGACGACGCGCGCGACGACGTCCACCACCTCCATGAGCGCGGCACCGAGGAGCGCCGAGGCGGGGAGGAGGAAGGTGTAGTCCGAGGAGCGCGCCATGCGCAGCAGGTGCGGCACGATCAGCCCGACGAAGGCGATGACGCCGACCATCGATGTCGCGGCGGCGACCATGATCGTGTTGGCGACGAGGAGCCCGCGGACGAGCGCGCGCGGGTCGACGCCGAGGTAGGCCGCCTCGTCCTCGCCGAGCATGAGGGCGTTGAGCGCCTTGCCGTGCACGAGAGACCAGGCGAGGCAGGGGGCGAAGGCGGCGCCGACGAGGAGCACGGCGCGCCAGTCGGCGGTGGTGAAGGTGCCGAGGTTCCAGAAGGTGATGTTGCGCGCTTGCGGGTCGCGGGCCACGTACGAGAGGAAGCCGGTGCCGGCGCCGCAGACGGCGTTCACCGCGATGCCGGCGAGGAGCAGGGTGAAGACGTTCACCTTCCCGAAGGCCGACGAGACGCGGTAGACGAGCGTCGTGGCCGCGAAGGCGCCGGCGAAGGCGAGCACCGGCACGGCGAGGGTGCCGAGCGGGGCGGCGAAGGCGAGCGCGCCGTGGCCGCCGAGGACGAACACCGCCGCCGCGCCGAGCGCCGCGCCCGCCGACGTGCCGGCGAGGCCGGGCTCGACGATCGGGTTGCGGAAGAGCCCCTGCATCAGCGTCCCCGAGACGCCCAGCGCGGCGCCGGTGAGGGCGGCGAGCAGCACCCGCGGGAGGCGCAGGCGGAGGAAGACGTTCCGCGCGAGGGCGTCGGCGTCGCTCGCCGGCACCCAGCCGGCGCCCTCGGCGAGGAAGCGGAACATGCGCGCCGGCGAGTAGGCGAAGGCGCCGACGGCGGCCGACGCGACGAGCGCGCCGGCGAGCAGCGCGGCGAGCAGCAGGTACGCCGGCGCGTGAGGGAAGCGCTTCAGCGTTCGCCTCTCACGGGCGCGCGGCCGTCGTCGCCGGCGGCCCCCGTTCGGGACCGCGGCTCGGGTGGAGGGCCCGCGAGAGCTCTACCAGGGCGGCCGGCGTGCGCGGGCCGAAGTACATGATCTCGCTCTCGTCGATCCTGTGGATGCGCCCCGCCTTGCCCGCCGGCGTCAGGCTCACGCCCGGCAGCGCGGCGAAGCGCTCGGCGCTCCCGAGGCGGTCGAAGCCGACGTCGGTGGCGATGATGACGTCCGGCGCCGCCTTCGCGATCAGCTCGGGGGTGAGGCGCGTCATCCCGCCCACCGAGTCGACGGCGTTCACGCCGCCGGCCCACGCGATGAGCTGGTCGGCGGCGCCGCCGCGGTTCACGGCGAGGTAGTCGTTCACGAGCTGGCCGAAGTGCATCACGAGGACGCGCGGCCGGGGCTCGCCGGCCACCGGACGCGACTCCCGCACGGCGCTCGCCAGCGCGTTCCGCCATGCCGCGAGCACGCTGTCCGCCGCACGCTCGCGGTGGAAGCGCGCGCCGAGGCGGGCGAGCAGCAGCTGCGCGCTGTCCATCGTCGAGCCGGGCTTCATCGTCTCGACCGGGACGCCGACCTTCCGCACCTGGTCGAGCACCGCGTCGGGGCCGACGTTGCCATCGGTGAGGAGGAGGGTGGGCTGGAGCGAGACGATCCCCTCGGCGCTCAGCGCGCGGTGGTAGCCGACCGAGGGGAGCCGCCTGATCTCCGCCGGGTAGAGCGAGGTGAGGTCGCGGCCGACGAGGAGGTCCTGCGCGCCGATCGCGTACAGGTACTCGTTGATCTGCTTCGAGACGGCGACGACGCGCTCCCGCCGCCCGCCGCCCTCCGCGCGGCCGCATGCGGCGGCGGCGACGAGGACGGCGGCGAGGAGCGCGCGCCGGATCGGGAGCGGCGGGCGCGTCATCAGAACGAGTGCAGCGCGACGCCGCCGCGGACGGTGAGCGGGAGCCCGAGCGACTCGAGCGTGCCGGAGTAGTTCGCGGTGTACTCGCGGTCGAGCAGGTTCTCGGCGGCGGCGAAGATCGCGACGCCGCGCCGGAGCTCGCGCCGCGCGTCGAGGTCGACGACGGCGAAGGGGGAGAGGCGGGCGCCGCTCAGCGTGTGGTTCGGCCCCTCGTACCGGTAGACGACGTTCACCGTCGCGATGCGCGGCTCGGACCAGGTCAGGCGCGCCGCGCCGCGCTGGAGCGGAACGCGATTGACGGGACGGCCGGTGCGGGTGACGCGGGCGAGGTCGTAGTTGTAGCTCACGGCGACGGTGAGCGGCTCGGCGGCGTGCACGGCCAGCTCCCCCTCGGCGCCCTTCGCCGTCGCCTCGCCGACGCTCTGGCGCTGCAGGATCGCGCTGCCTGGTGTCGCGCCCGGGCGCTGGAAGGTGAACTCGTCGAGGTCGCGGTACTTGTTCTGGAAGGCGGTCGCGCGAAGCTCGACCATCTCGCTCGGCCGCCAGTCGAGTCCCGCGTCGTAGCCGGTGAGGTGCTCCGGCGTGAGGAGCGGGTTGCCCATGAAGGTGTTCGGGCCGGAGAAGAACGTGCGGTACTCCTCGGAGAGCGTCGGTGCGCGGAAGGCCCGGTACCAGGAGCCGCGCAGCGCGAGCCCCCCGGGGAGCGCGTAGCGGACGCCGACGCGCGGCGCGAACGCCGAGTTGCTCTTCGCCTCGTACTGCACGAAGGTCGGCGTCGCCACCGAGGCGTCGGCGCGCGAGCCGTCGTAGCTGCGCCAGGCGTCGACGCGCGCGCTCGCCTCGACGCGCAGCGAGTCGACGGGGGAGACGACGCCCGACAGGAAGGCGCCCCCCACCTGCTGCGAGCCGCCGGAGGTGCGCGGGCCGGCGACCGATCCGTCGGCGCGGTAGACGACCTCGTCGAGCCGCCCGTTCATGTAGCGGTAGTCGCCGCCGACCGAGACGAGGTCGAAGATGCCGGCACGGCGCGACCACTGGAGCGAGCCGCCGAGGTCGTGGCTCGGGATGGACTGCGCGACGTTCGGCCGCTCGCTGGTGCGCGTGGCGTTCACGACGGACGAGTGGCTGTCGTAGTCCTGGTCCTGGCCGTACGCGCGCAGCTCGAGCCGCCCGCCGGCGACGGCGCCGAAGGTCGCGCCGAGCACGCCGCCGGCGATGTGGCGGCGATTCGGCTCCGTGAGCGGGGTGCCGAGGCTGCGGTCGTCGGAGAAGTAGTTGGCGCTCGCGGAGAGCGAGCTCGCGGCGCCGAGCGCGTACTCGGCGCGAGCGGTGACGTTGCGGCGCGTGACCTCGTTGTCCTGGTCGACCGGGCCGCGCTGGTCGGGGCGGAGCAGGGTGTAGCCGCCGCCGGTGCCGTAGTCGCCGCCGAGGGAGTAGCCGAGCCGGCCGCGCACGCCGCTGCCGTAAAGGGAGAGGTCGGTCGCGCCGCGGCTCCCCGCGCTCACCGTCACGTCGTAGCCGCGGGCGACGATCGGCTGCGTGAAGAGGGAGATCACCCCGCCCATCGCGTAGTTGCCGTAGAGGCTCGAGCCGCCTCCCTCGACGACCTCGACGCGGTCGAGCTGGGAGCGCGGGGCGCGGTTCCACTGGATCCACTCGCCCCACGGGTCGTTGAGCGGGACGCCGTCGAGCAGCACGAGGGTGCGTCCTTCGTCTGCGCCGCGCATGGAGACGATCTCCTCCGGGCCGGAGACGGTGCTCGACGCGCGCGGGAGCTCGACGCCGGGCATCTCGCGGAGCAGGTCGTCGGCGGCGCGCGCGGGGCTGGTGCGCACCCGCTCGCGCGACATGACGCTCATCGTCGCCGCGGCGTCGGCGGCCCGCTGCGCCGATCGGTTCGCGGTGACGACGACCTCGGAGAGGAGGATCGAGCCCGGACGCAGCGCGAAGTCGGCGGTCGTCGTCTGGCCGGCGGCCACGCGCACCGTCAGGCGGGCCGGCTCGCGGCCGGCGACCGTCGCCGCGAGCAGGTGCTCGCCCGCCGGCAGGCCGGCGAGGTAGTAGCGGCCCCGATCGTCCGTCACCGCGGCGCGGGCGCTCCCGTCGACCGTCACGCGGACGCCGGCGAGCGGGCGCGCGGCGCCGTCGCCGGCGGTGGCCGATCCGGCGACGGCGCCGGTGCCCTGCGCGCGGGCGGTGGCGAGGGGGAGGAGGAGCGCGAGCGAAGGAAGGAGTCGAGCGAGGCGACAGGGGAGGTGCACGAGGAATCTCCGGAGGTGGGACGTGCGGGCGCGATCGCTCAAGATACGAACGGCGCGGCGCGAGCGCTGTGGGGCGCGCACGGGGATGACGCGCCGGCGAAGGAGCGCCGGTGATGGCGGCCCGGAGTCGGTTTCCGCGCCGATCCGCATCGGTGACGCCGCCCTCGCGTTCCCGACTCTCGATGCCGAGCTCGGCGCCCGACCGCCGCGCCGCGTCTTGACACGATCGTCACATTGGCGCCATTAATGGCGGCGACGGCTCCGCGTCGGCGGCGGCTCGTCGGTCCCGCTCACGCTCGTCATCTTCTCTCGGGCCATGGCGACGACGTCGCACCGACTCCCGGACCTGCACCCGGAGTGGATCGCCCGCGTCCGATCGGGCGACGCGGCGGCGTTCGAGGCGCTGTTCCGGGCGCTCGCGCCGGGGCTCTGCGTGCTGGTGACGCGCTACGTCGGCACGCGCGCGGTGGCGGAGGAGCTGGTGCAGGACCTCTTCCTCGAGCTCTGGACGCGCCGCGCCGACCTCACGGCCGACCGCTCGATCACGGCCTACCTCTACGCCGCCGCGCGCAACCGCGCGCTCAACCACCTGCGCCGTGAGCGGCGCGTCGCCTCCTTTCCCGCGACGCCGCTGCCGTACCGCGAGGACGCCGACCCCTCGGCCCCGAACGAGTCCGAGCTGCTCGACGCGCTCGAGCTGCAGGACGCCATCGACCACCTTCCGGCGCGCTGCCGCCTGATCTTCACGCTCAACCGCCGCCACGAGATGACCTACGGCGAGATCGCCTCCTCGCTCGGGCTCTCGGTGAAGACGGTGGAGACGCAGATGGGGAGGGCGCTGAAGTCGCTGCGGGAACGGCTGCGGCATCTGCTGCCGTAAACAAGGGCAACTGGCAACTGAGAACCGCCCACTGGCCACTACCAACTGCAGTTGGCAGTGGCCAGTGGGCGGTTCTCAGTTGGCAGTCGTCAACCGGAGGTTCCTGGTTCCGGTTCGCTCCGTGTAGGGGTATTCGCCTCCCGTACGTGTCTCTCTCGGTGAAGGGACCCATCACCCCCTGAGCCGATGGATCGCGACGACGAGTTGGAGTGGACGCTGCTCGCGCGCTTCTTCGCGGGCGAGTGTGGGGCGGACGAGCGTGCGGCGGTGGCGCGGTGGGTCGCGCGCTCGCCGGAGCGCGCGGCGGAGCTGCAGGCGCTCCGGCGCTGGTGGGAGGCCGCGGCGGCGCTCCCGCCGGCCGAGCGCGTGGACGCGATGTGGGAGTCGCTCGCCGCGCGCATGCGTGCCGCAGACGACGCGGCGGCGACCGCCGCCGGCGCGTCACCCGAGTCGGCGCGCGACACGGGGGCGCGGGTGCGCTCGATCGCCGACGCGCCGTCGCGCCGCCGCGCCCCCGCGATCGCGATCGACGGGCGGCGGATGTCGCGCGACGCGGGCGTGG
>JBJMNL010000072.1:0-6253 GCA_045804285.1 Gemmatimonadaceae bacterium | reverse complement strand
GTTGACGTCCACCACGTCGACGTAGAGGCGAGCGCCGTCGAGCACCCGGCCGGCCGCGAACAGGTACCACGCGACGTCGGGCGTCATCCGCGCTCGCAGCTCGACGAGCGCACCGAGCGCGAGAACGGCTGACGCGGCCGGCCAGAAGAACCAGCCGCGCGCCGCGAGCCCGCGCACGATGTCGCGCCACTCCGCGCCATGTCGCGCCCCTCCGCGGTCCCCCGCGCCCCGCGCGCCCGCCGTCGCCGCCGCGCCGGCGCTCACCCCTCGCGCTCCCTCGTGCTGGGCGGCCCTACGCCCTGCCAGTCGGCGACGATGAAGTGTGGCCGCCGCTTCACCTCGTCGTACACGCGTCCGAGGTACTCGCCGATCACACCGGTGACGAGGAGCTGCACGCCGCCGAGGAAGAGGAGCGAGAGCGCGATCGTGGCCAGGCCGACACCGCTCGGGAAAGAGCGGACGATGAATCGCCAGTAGACGACGACGAGCAGCGCGGCGGCGGACTGGCCGGTCACGAAGAAACCGAGCAGCGTGGCGAGGCGGAGTGGTGCCTTGGAGAAGGCGAAGATGCCGTCGAACGCGAGGGAGAAGAGGCGGAGAAGCGACTGGCCCGGCTCCCCCGCATGTCGCGCGCGCCGCTCTACCGGCACCCCCTCCTGCCGGAAGCCCACCCAGGCGCGGAGCCCGGGGAGGTAGCGGTTGCGCTCGGGGAGCGCGTTGATGTGGTCGACGACCACGCGGTCATAGAGGGCGAACGAGCCGGCGTCGCGCGGGATCGGGACGTCGGCGAGGCGGCGCATGAGCCAGTGAAAGCCGCTGAAGAGGAGCCGCTTGACGGGCCTCTCCCTGCGATTCGTGCGGACGGCGTAGACCACCTGCGCCCCGCCGCGCCACCGCTCCACGAAGGCGCCCAGCGCGGCGGGATCATCCTGGAGGTCGGCGTCCATCACGATCACGGCGCGGCCGTCGGCGTGGGCGAGCCCGGCGGCGAGCGCGCCCTGGAGGCCGAAGTTGCGGGCGAGGCGGAGCCAGCGCACGCGATGGTCGCCCGCCCGCAGCTTGGCGAGGACGTCAGCGGTGGCGTCGGTGCTCCCGTCGTCCACGAACAGGAAAGCATGCTCGATCCCGAGGCCGCCCAGCGCGGCGGACACCTCGGCGTGCAACGCCTCGACGTTCGCCGCCTCGTTGAAGGCGGGCACGACGACGCAGAGGTCGCAGGGGGGGGCGGCAGCGCGGGTGAGCGGGTCGACCATGGGGGCGGGTCGAACTTACGGCCGGAACAGAACGCCGCCAGCCGTCGCCCCACTCGCAGCCGCGCACACGGCGCCGGGGCCGCTCACGAAGGCCTGGCGGGCGGGGAGCGACCCCGGGCGGCCGGCGCGCGCCCACCACCCGTCGCGCACCCACAGCCCGGCGCGGACGCCCGACCACTCCGCGGTCGCCGCGCGGCGCCACCCACGCGCGGTGTCGAGCACCGCGGCCGCCGCGAAATGCGCGGGGACGATCGCCACGTCGGCCTTCGCCCACGGGCCGTAGGTCGCGGGGCGCGGGTCCCACCCCCCGCGGTACGACTCGGCGCCGGCGATCGAGTCAGCGAAGATCGTCCGCCCGTCGATCGATGGCGAGTATGCCGGCAGCCGCCAGATGATATAGCTGCCGTAGCTATGCACCGTGTACAGGCGCCCCGTCGCGCCCGGCCGGGCGTGGCACTCGAGCCAGGCGGCGAGCGGGTCCACCCACGGCGCGGCGGGCACGGGGAGCGTGCGCGTGCGGACCGTTCCTTCGGCGCCCTCCGCTGCCGCGATCGGCGCCAGACGGGTGAGCAGGAGGAGCGAGCAGAGGGCCCAGAGCGCGACGATGCGCCCCTGCCGCGCGGCCGGCCGCTCCCCACCGAGGGCGTCGTCCGCCGCCTCCACCGCCGCGCCAACCCAGGGGAGCACGAGGAGCCACCACACGAGCAGGGCGCGCGCAGCGAGCGCGAAGCCCACCAGCCCGACGGCCCAGTAGACGGCGGCGAGGGCCCGCTCGCGGCCTGGCATGGCGACCCGCGACAGCCCCCACGGAAGGGCGGCGAGCGCGAGCACGACCGCCAGCGGCACGACGCCGAGTGCGACCGCCGAGCCGAACCCCGGCGCGTACTCCGCGAGCGGCGACGGGTAGGTGATCAACGCGTTCGGCGCGAAGTTGAGCCGGAAGACGTCCGGCCACGACAGTCCGTAGGGCGACGCCAGCCAGCCAGCGGCGACGGCGAGCGCGGCCGCAGCGACCGTGCCCCATCCGTAGGGCCCGCCTCGCCTCCAGCGCGCGGCAAGGAGGACGAGCGGGGCGCCGGTGAGCGGGAAGAGCAGGTGCGAGCTCGCGGCGAGCGCGGCGATGGCGAACAGGGCGGCCACGGTCCGCCCGACGTGCCCGCCGCGCAGAATCCGGAACGCCGCCGCCCAGGCGAGGGGGATGAGGGAAAAGAGCAGGATCTGCGGGCGCGCGCAGCAGGCGACGAGGGCGGCCACGACGAGATTGAGCGTCGCCACGGCGAGTGCCACGCGCGGGCGCCAGTCGGCCGCGGCGCCAAGGACGAGTACCGCCGCGCCGGCGGCGACGACGAATAGCGCGTGCAGCCCGCGCAGGCCGGCGGGGCCCCCGAACTTCAGCGCGGCGTAGAAGAGCAGCTCTGGCAGCCAGGAGTAGGCCTGGAAGGGCGCTCCTGCGCGCGTCCATGCAAAGGGCTCGACACGCGGCACCGCGCCGAGCCGCGCGATCCACTCGCCCGTCGCGAGGTGAATCGGGAGGTCCGGATCGGAGAGCGGGGTGAGCGCGGCGAAGACGCCGGCGAGCGCGCCGAGCAGGGCGAGCTCGGCGCGCCAGTGTGCGCCGAAGGCGGCGCGCCACTCAGAAGCCCACGTCCTGGGTTGTAGCGCTGTGTTCGCTTGGCTCACGATGGCGCGAGGGAAAGGCCGCGCATGACGTCCGCGGCACGCGGGAGGGCCGTGGACAAACCCGGAACGGGCGCGTAGCCTCTCTCGGCCGCGCGGCGCTCCGGTCGTCCATCGGGCTGTCGACGACCGAGACGTTGGCACCCCGCGTCGCCGAGCGCCAGCGCACAGCCCGCCCCCGCCCTCCCCCGATCGATGACGGAGATCCGGTCTGTCGACGCGCCCCAGGGCGCCGTGATGCAGGCCCCGCGGTCGCCCTTCCTTGCGCGCCTGCTGGCGGCGTGCGTGGCCGGCACGATCGGCTACCTGCTCGTGTGGGGCCCGCTCCACGCGAACCCGCGTTTCGTCGCCAAGGACTTCACGTGGCCATGGCGCGCCGCACGGATACTGTTGCAGGGGCACGACCCATACGCGGCCATCCAGGCTACCGGCCCATTTCCCTTCTCGTCACCGTTCTTCTACCCGCTCCCGGCGGCGCTCGTGGCGCTGCCGTTCGCGCCCCTGCCGCCGGACCGTGCCGGGGCCCTCTTCTTCGGCCTCTCGAGCGCGCTTCTCGCATTCGGCCTGACGCGCGACGGGATGTGGCGCCTGCTCGTGTTCACGGCCGCACCCTACTTCATGGCAGCCGCCAACACACAGTGGTCGCCGCTGCTGGCCGCGGCCGCGCTCCTCCCCGGCCTCCAGTGGGTCGCGGCGGCGAAGCCCAACCTCGGGCTCGCGGTCTTCGTCTACCGGCCGAGCCGGTGGGCCGTCGTCGGCGGGGCGGTCCTGATCGCGGTCTCGTTCCTCCTCCTCCCCGGCTGGGTCGGCGGCTGGCGCGCTGCGCTCGCCCAGACGCCGCACCACGCGCCGCCGGTGCTGCGGCTCGGCGGCGCCGTGCTGCTGCTGGCGCTCCTGAGGTGGCGCACGGGGGAGGGGCGCCTGTTGACGGCAATGGCGTGCGTGCCGCAGGTGCTCTACTTCTACGACCAGTTCCTCGTCTGGCTCATCCCGCGAAGCTGGAGGCAGACGCTCTTCCTCTCGGCCGCGAGCTGGGTCGGCGTGGTCGGGTGGTGGGCCGTTCGACCGACCGGGGGGGGCGGGGTGGGCGCAGCTGGGCCGTGGGTGATGGGACTCGTGTACGTGCCAGCGCTCCTGCTCGTACTGCGCCTCCCGAACGCGGGGTCGCCGAGCTGGCAGGAGCCGGAGACACCCGCGCCCGCTTGCCGACCGTCGGGTGGACCGTAATGTTGGCCTGCCCACCGTCCCCAATCCGGCCGAACCGACAGCCGCGTTCGAGCTGCACGCGGCGACCTCGGCATGTCCCCCGCCCCGAGCGCCACGTTGTCCCGGCTTGACCACCTGAGAAGCCTGGCCCGCCGCCTCGAGGCCGACCCGCTCCCCGCTCCGGGCGTGGCGCGGCCGCGGCGCATCGCCGCGGCCGTGGCCGTCGGACTGGCGGCCGGCACATTCTGTGGACTCGCGCTCGCGCGCCCGGGGCCGGGGCCCGACTTCCAGGTTTTCTGGGAGCACGCGCGCACGCTCGTCGCCGGCGGCAACCCGTACGCGCACCCCGCGGTCGTCGGCCCTGGGCGGGTGGCGCCACTGCTCTATCCGCTGCCGGCGGCGATGCTCGTGGCGCCTTTCGCCCGACTGCCGATGCCACTCGCCGGCGCGCTGTTCCTGGGCTTCTCGAGCGCGCTGCTCGCCTACGCGGCGACGCGCGACGGCTGGCACCGTCTGCTCCTCTTCCTCAGCGGTCCATTCATCGTGGCGGCGACGCTCGGGCAGTGGTCGCCGCTCGTGACTGCGGGCGCGCTCCTCCCCTGGCTCGGCGGCGTCGCGGCAGTGAAGCCGAACGTCGGCCTGGCCGTCTTCGCGCACCGCCCGAGCTGGCGCGCCGTCGCCGGCGGGCTGCTGCTGCTCGCGCTGAGCCTCGCCATCGTGCCGAGCTGGCCGCGGGACTGGCTGCGCGTCGTGCGCGCCGGAGACGCCATCTACCACGCTCCGGTGGCGAGCGCGGCAGGCGCGCTCCTCCTGCTCGCGCTCCTGCGGTGGCGGAATCCTGGCGCGAGGCTGCTCGTCGTGCTCGCGTGCGTGCCGCAGATGCTCTTCTTCTACGACCAGCTCCCGCTCTGGCTCGTCGCGCGCACCTGGCGCGAGTCGGTCTTCCTCACGCTCGCGAGCCTGTGTGCGTGGCTCGGCTGGGTCTCCACGCTACGCCCGGGGACGACGACGAACGAGTTCATTCCCGCAGCGCAGCCGTGGGTGCTGTTCGGCGTGTTCCTTCCGGCGCTGCTGGTCGTGCTGCGGCAGCGCCCGGGGCCCGGCGTGGAGGCAACCGCGAGCGGCACCAGGGCGGCACCCGGGGAGACGCAGTCGCACCCCGCGGCTGCGACGCCGGCGTCCGACGCGGCGAGTCCGGCGGCGTGATCGCGACCGCCGCGCGGCCGGGGAGCGGCGCCGCCCCTTCACGCGGTGCGCGCGTCGGTGTCGCCGGCGTCGTGGGCGCCGGGGCGGCGCTGCTCTGCTGGTCGATGCTGCGCATGGCGGGGCCGTGGGCGGGCGACTTCACCTACACGTGGCGCGGCGCGCGGGCGCTCGCCGCCGGCCTGGACCCGTACCAGGTCGTGCGCGTGACGGGCGCCGAGTTCCCGTTCAACTACCCGCTCTACTACCCGCTCACCGCCGTCGTCGCGGCGCTCCCCTTCTCCTTCGCGAGCCCGCACGTGGGCGCGGCACTGTTCTTCGGCCTCTCGAGCGCGCTGCTCGCCCACGCGGTGACGCGCGACGGATGGCACCGGCTCCCGCTCTTCGGGAGCATGGCGTTCTTCTACGCGGCGATGGTCGCGCAGTGGTCGCCGCTGCTTACGGCCGCGGCGATCACGCCCTGGCTCTGGTTTCTGCTCGCCGTTAAGCCCAATCTGGGCTTCGCGCTGGCGGCGTACCGCCCGTCGCCGCGCGGCGCGGCCGCGGCGCTCGCCTTCGTCGCGTTCACTCTCGTCCTCGTGCCGGGGTGGCCTCGGGAGTGGCTGCACAACGTGCGCGGTACGGCGCAGTACGCCCCGCCGGTGCTCACGACACTTGCCGGCCCGCTCCTCCTTCTCGCCGCGCTGCGGTGGCGGCGTCCGGAAGGACGCCTGCTCCTCGTGCTCGCCTGCGTGCCGCAGTCGCCGATCCTCTACGAGGCGCTGCCGCTCTTTCTCATCCCGCGCACGCGGCGGGAGTCGCTCCTCCTCGCGGTGCTGACGCACGCGGCGTTCTGGGTGACGCACGCGCTCGGCCCTCACCCGAACACCTTCGCGTACGTGCACGCGTCGGGGCCTGTGATGGTGGCGTTCTGC
>JBJMNL010000071.1:0-17888 GCA_045804285.1 Gemmatimonadaceae bacterium | reverse complement strand
GCCCCGCTGCTCGACCGGACGCCGGCGCAGCTCTCCGGCGGCCAGCGGCAGCGCGTGGCGCTCGGCCGCGCGATGGTCCGCGAGCCGCTCGCCTTTCTCTTCGACGAGCCGCTGTCGAACCTCGACGCGCAGCTCCGCGTCGAGACGCGCGCCGAGCTGGCGCGGCTCCATCGCCGGCTGGGGGCGACGATGATCTACGTCACCCACGACCAGGCCGAGGCGATGACGCTCGGCGACCGCGTCGCGGTGCTGCGTGACGGGGTCCTGGAGCAGGTCGCGCCGCCCATGGAGCTGTACCGGCGGCCGGCGACGAGGTTCGTGGCCGGCTTCATCGGCAGCCCGGCGATGAACCTCGTGGACGGCGAGCTGCGCGCCGACGGCGGCGCGTGGCGCTTCGAGTCGCCGGCGCTCACCCTGCCGCTGGCGCGCCCCGCGGCCGGCGAGGGGCGGGTGACGCTCGGCGTGCGGCCGCAGCACATCACGCTCGGCGCTCCGGCCGCGGACGGACCCGGCGCCGTGCGGGGCGAGGTGGCCGTCGT
The DNA here is from genome assembly GCA_045804285.1 of Gemmatimonadaceae bacterium. Classification (GTDB taxonomy): domain Bacteria; phylum Gemmatimonadota; class Gemmatimonadetes; order Gemmatimonadales; family Gemmatimonadaceae; genus DATMHT01. The sequence continues at coordinate 17,349 of JBJMNL010000071.1, read as the reverse complement.
CGAGCCGCTCGGCGACACGCAGATCGTGCACGTGACGCTGCCCGGCGGGACGCGGCTCGTCGTCACCGCGCCGCCCGACGCGCGCGTCGCGGCGGACGAGACCGTCTCGCTGCGCATCGCGCCCGAGGAGGTGCACCTCTTCCGGGGGAGCGACGGAGCGCGGCTGGCGGGCGCGTAGGGCGTCCGTCGCCGGAGCGTGCGCGCGGCGGCGCCCCCACGCCTCAGCTGGACGAGAGCACGAAGCTGTTCCCGTCCGGGTCCCGGAAGATCGCCGCCGTGCCCCACTCCGCGCGCCGCGGTGGTCCCGTGAACTCGACCCCGCGCGCCGAGAGCTCCTCGTAGGTCTTCTCGACGTCGTCGGCGCGGAAGGTGACGTTCTGGAAGCCGCCGATGCGATCCTCGTGTCCGCTCGGGGTGAAGAGCACGAGGCGGGTGTCCGCGCCGGGAATGCGGAGCTCGATCCAGCGCTGCGTGTCGTCGAGCGGCTGGTCGGTGGCGAGCTGGAAGCCGAGGCTGCCAGTGTAGAACGCGAGCGCGCGATCCTGGTCGCGCACCGGGACGCTCGCGAACTTGATGCCCTTGATCACCGGTGCCTCCTCCTGTGAAGTGGGCGCGATCTCCCATCGCTCACGGCGCGATTCCGGACGCGAATTGTGTGCTATGGCGATCGGTGCTAGCGTTCGCGAATGCGCGCTCCTCGCTGCGGGGGCGAGGAGGGCGATGATCGGTCCACGGGAGGGCACGATGGCGGCGACACGGATCGTGGTGCTCGGAGGGGGGTTCGGCGGGGTCGTGGCGACGCGCCACCTGGATCGGCTGCTTGGCGGGCGCGCGGGCGTCGAGATCACGCTCGTGAGCCGCGACAACTTCTTCGTCCTCTCGCCCCTGCTCTTCGAGGCCTGCTCCGGGACGCTGGAGCTCCGCCATTGCGCGCAGCCCATCCGCCCCGCGCTACGCCGCGCGCGCTTCGTCGAGGCGACGGTCGAGGACGTCGACGTCGCGCGCCGTCAGGTTCGGGCCGTCGCCGCCGAGGGCGACGCGTACGACATTCCGTACGACCAGCTCGTCGTCGCGCTCGGGGCGGTGACGAACACGACGCTGATCCCGGGCTCCGAGTCCGCCTTCACGTTCAAGACCATGGCGGACGCGCTCGTGCTGCGGAACCACCTGCTCGAGCGGTTCGAGCGCGCGGACGCGGCGCTGGACGCGGCGCGCCGGCGCCGGCTCCTCACCACGGTCGTGATCGGCGGCGGGCTCGTCGGCGTCGAGCTCCTCGGCGAGCTGACCGCCTTCGCCGAGGAGGTCCTGCGCTACTACCCGCGCATCAGCCGCGACGAGCTCCGCTTTCACCTCTTCGAGGCGGGCCCGCACATCCTCCCCGAGATCGACCGCGCGCTCGGCGCCGTGGCGACGCGGGTGCTCCAGCGGCGCGGGGCCGACATCCGCGCCGCGACGCCCGTCCGCCAGATCGAGGAGGGACGCGTCCACCTCGCGAGCGAGACGATCGACGCGGCCACCATCGTGCTCGCGGCGGGCATCGTGCCGAACGCCGCCGCCGTGCGCGTCGCAGTCGCGCACGACGAGCGCGGCCGGATCGCGGTCGACGCGGCGATGCGGAGCCGGAGCCACCCCGAGGTGTGGGCGCTGGGGGACTGCGCCTCGATCCCGGACCCCGACGGGCGCCCGTACCCCGCGCTCGCGCAGCACGCGACCCGCCAGGCACGGCAGCTCGCCCGGAACGTGGCGGCCGCGCTCGACGGGCGCACGCCGGAGCCGTTCGTCTTCCGCTCGCTCGGCACGATGGCGGCGCTCGGGCACTCGCGGGCGGTCGCGCAGGTGATGGGGCTGCGACTCACCGGATGGCCGGCGTGGTGGCTGCGGCGAAGCTACTACCTGTTCCAGATGCCGCTCTGGGACCGCCGGCTTCGCATGGTCCTCGACTGGACGGTGGCGCTCTTCTTCCGCCCCGACATCACGAAGATCGATCTTGCCGTGGAGCGACGCCAGATGGTCCAGAATTGCGCGATGGGCGCGGAGCCGGCGCACTCGGCGGAGCCGGCACAGCGAGCCGGGTGACCCGAGGGCCGCAGCGTCCGCCGCCCGCTGGTCCCCTACGCCTTCGTCTCTCGCTCCTGGAAGCTGGACGAGTGCGGCGATCGAGCGGATCGTCACGACGGCCGAGCATGCCGGCCGTCGTGCAACGGCCGTGTCGAGTCTACTTCGCCAGCAGGCCCTGCTTCCGCATCTCGTCGCCGGCGGCGGTCGCCACCTCCGTCACCAGCCGGTCGACGTTCGCCGGGTTCGTCGTCCGGCTCTGGCCCGCCCACACCAGCCTGTTCTGCCGGAGGGAATACACCAGCGTCTCCACCGACACGACCGTGTCGGTGCGGACGTCCACGCCGCTCACGGGCGGCCCCCACGCCGCCCCCCAGCCGAACCCGTAGTAGCCGCCCCAGTAGCCGCGGTACACCGGTCCGGCGTAGGCGCCCGGCGTGACGGTCGTCTCGCGCTCGCGCCCGAGCGGCCGCATGACCACCACGCCCGCGATGTCCGCCCGCTCGAGCGCGGCGCGCGCGGCCGCCTCGCTCCCCGCAGGGTGGGGCGCGACCGTGTACATCGGGACGCCGCGCGCCCCCCGGTTCGTGAGCTCGCGCGCCAACGCGTCCTCCGCGGCGCGACGCGCGGACTCGCTGCGCATCATCGCGACGGCGGCGACGCGGGCCCCCTTGAGCTGGAGCGGCGTCGCTTCGGGCGCCTTCCACGACGAGACGAACGTCGTGGACCCGCCCGATGCGCACGCCGTCGCCGCCAACACCATCGCGACCGTCGTGGTCCTGGCTCGCCGAATCATGTCGTTCACCCTCAGTCAGCAGTGGCACCGTTCGCGGTGTCGAGTCGGGGCGTCCGCCGATCTTCGGCGGACATGCCGACGGTATGGAGTGGTCGCACGCTGGCCGCCTCGACGACATTGGACCTTGGCCCTATGGCCCGAGCCGCGAGGGAAGTCGGCTCGTCAATGGTCGAGGAACGCCTGGTAGAGCTGCTCGATGCGGTTGCGCCCCGGTACCGGGTGCGGTCTGGCGCTCGGTGGCGACCATCCTCCGGGCGCTGGTACACCGGGGTGCACTTGTCGATACAGCGAACGGGAGCCGCGTCAGTCGGGGCAGTGAGAAGAGCGCTCGCAGCTCCAGCCCTGAACGCTTCCACCGATCGAAGCCAACTGCGCGACGAGATTGCCGAGGAGGACATTCACGTCCTCGCAACGAGAGAGTACAGCGCTCTGTCCGGCCCAGAGCGGCAGGAGCTCGTCACGTCCGGCCTTCTCGGCGGCAACGGACAGATGACGGACGAGGAACCGTTGAAGCGGATAGGGAAGAATCTGGGTGTCCTTCTCATTCAGCTCATCGAGCAACTGATTCTTGATACCGCGGGCGAGTCTCCCCGTAAAACCTCTGGTCAGAGCGGTCGTGCCCGCCCGGGCGCTGAGAAGAGCCTCGCGATGGCTCGGGCTGGCACCCGATTCAGCACATGTGAGGAAAACGGTTCCCATCTGGACACCGGATGCGCCGAGCGCGAACGCCGCGACGATCCCCCGGGCATCCGCAATGCCGCCGGCGGCTACCACCGGCGGCTTCACAGCGTCCACCACCTGCGGCACGAGGGAGATGGTGCCGGTGAGGGACTCTTCCGAAGGCCGCAGAAATGATCCGCGGTGGCCTCCTGCCTCGAAGCCCGAGGCAACGATGACGTCCACACCCGCCTCGTCGAGCGCGATCGCCTCCTCCACGGTCGTCGCCGTCCCGATGAGTGCGATACCGCGATGACGGCACTCGTCGAGAATCTCTCTGGGAGGAATTCCATAGATGAAGCTGAAGGCCGGTACCTTCTCTTCGAGCACAACCTGGACCTGATCTTCGAAGCGAATCGGCTCGTAGGGCGTGTAGCTGGGGAGAACGCCCTGCACGTCTGTGATGTGCTTCGAGAGATGCGAAAGGCTGCGATGAAAAGCGCGCTCGTCGGATGTCGAAGCTCCCTCGTCCTCCATCGAAACCCAGAGGTTGACCGCAAAGGGCTTCGACGTCAGGGCACGAATCTCACGAATGACGGTTCGGATGGCATCGGCGCCGAGCCCGTGCGCTCCGAACGAGCCGAGACCTCCGAAGTTCGCAACGGCGGCGGTCAGGCGCTGCGATGACAAACCTCCCAACGGACCCTGGATGATCGGGTAATCGATACCGAGCCGGGTCGTGAGACGTGTCCTCGCCCAGGACGTGGACTCGAGTGGCGTTGCCATTATCAACCTCGGTGTGTGACGAACCCGGCAGAGGGACTCCGATGCCGTTCGCCTCGTTGCCCGCTACCTGAGCAGCGCAGGATCATGAACACCCATTCGTTCGCGAAGGGAACGTGGGGCGGCGAATTCCACGTCGAGTTCGCGCCGCGGGGCGGTGATGTCGTCGTCCAGCAGCACTGGGGCCAGAGCGGTTTCGCCAACACCGACCTCATGCGGCCGATGTCCCGAACGCGGTACCCGACCGACGTAGGTGCGCGACGACGACCTACTTGCCGAGGTTGATGACGCCGTCGAACGAGCCCGACGAGACGCCCGTCGCCAGCGTGAGGGTCCGCTCGATGACGAAGCTGCCCGTCGCGCCGGCCAACCGGCCCGTACCGCCCGTGATCGTCGCCGTCTCCACCGCGGCGCGGATGCCGTTGGGGAGGGGCGTGGCCTGCCCCGTGGCGGTCGCGGTGAGGGTGGCGCCGTCGGCCGCGGTGAGGACGAGGGTTCCGACCACCGTGTGGGCGACGGGGTTGACGATGAAATCGGCGACCAGCGTGTAGCGGCCGAGGTGCGTCGCGGTGCCCGTGCCTTCCAGGTGTACCAGCACCCGGTTGGTCGCCGGCTGAAACTGCCCCGTCTCGACCGCGTCGAGCGTGCCGTGGAAGGGGAGCGCGGTCGCCCGCCGCGCCATGCTCGGCGCCGACGGTGCGAGTGGGCTGACGGCCGTCTCCGAGCTGCAGGCGCCGAGCGCGAGCGCGGCGATGGAGACGAGGGGGAGGAGGAGCCAGCGGCGCGTCATACGTTGACCTCCCTGCATCCGGCGCGTGACCACGCCGGCGGTGCTCCCCGCCCCGCGGCCGACGGCTCCGACGGCACGGCGTGCGGTGGAGCGACATCCACCATACGATGCTGCGCGGCCGGCCGCACGGGCCGATCTGCCCACGCGCCGGCGGGGCCGGCTCCGCCGCCCGGGGACGAGGGCGGTAGTGAACCGGAGGGTGAGGCCGCGGGCGACCAAGCGGACCAGTTCGTGGCGGACTGGGCCTCGGGACGACCGGAGATGCTACAGGACGTGCACGGCGCCGGTGCGCACGTCGTACAGCGAGCCGATCATGCGCAGCGCGCCGTGCGATTCGAGCTCGGCGAGGACGGAGCTCTGTTGTCGGATGCTCGCGATGGTCAGCCCGACGTGCGTGCGGGCGACGGCGTCCACGAAGTCCGCGTTCTTGGAGGTGCGGGGGCCACGGGTCGCCGTCGCCTGCACGGCCGGACGGATCTTCGCGAGCAACCCGGTGAGGTTTCCGAGCTCCCCACCGTCGATCGCACCCTTGACCGCGCCGCAGTCGGTGTGTCCCATCACCACCACGACCTTGGCGCCGGCGATCCGGCACGCGAACTCCAGGCTGCCCAACACGTCGTCGCTCACGACGGGGCCGGCGACGCGGCTGTTGAACACGTCGCCGATGCCAAGATCGAGGATCGTCTCCGCCGGCCCGCGCGAGTCGATGCAGGAGAGGATGACCACTTCCGGGTACTGCCCGCCGGCCGTCGCGCGCTGTTCGGCGCGATAGTCGCGGCTCCGCATGCGACCGCTACGGAAGCGCGCGTTGCCTGCCTCCACGTCCTCGATGATGCTGTCCGGCGTCATCGCGTCGCGCCGCGCGCGCGTGAGCCCGGGCTCGGTCGGGGCGGCCGGCGCGGGCGCGGGCTGCGTGCGGTGACACGCGCCGACCATCGAGGCGAGCGCCGCGGCGCTCGAAGCGAGGAGGAACTGCCGGCGCGTCGGCGGGCGCTCGCCCACGGCGACGTCTCGGGTCTGCAGGGGTGCCATGGTGGTCACGGCTCGGAGTGACGGCGCCACGTGCCGGCCGGTCGTCGTCGCCCGGCCCTGGCCGTGGGCGCGCGAGAGCTCGCCTCACTCACAGTCTGCGGCCGCGCTCTCGGCCCGGCGCGAGAACACGGGGGCCGATGGTCGCAACGCGCTGAGCTCGGCGTCGGGCGGGGTCCTCATCTCCAGCACCATGACGGTGATGACGATCGCCAACACGCCCTCGCGCGCGAAGCCGCCTGCCTACTCCTCGAACGGGGCGTTCATCAGGAAATCCACGGAAGACTGCGGCTTGTAGCCTGGCACGAATCGCTCCCCGAAGTCCCGCGCGAAATTGTCGTAGGTGGTCTCCGGCCTGGTTTTGACGATGCGGCAGACCGAATCCGTGAAGCATCGCTTCATGTCGAGGCGGGGAAATTCGGCGAGGACGCTCTTCATCTCGGTCGGCGGGATCAGTTCGTACTGGGGCCCGCCGAAGTCGAGGCCGATCCCAGCCGTGGAGAGCGCCACTTCCGCCTCCTTGTGGAGGGCGATCGAAGGTGTGGAATTCAGGGCGACGGTGTCCCAGATCAACTGGACGCGGCGATCGTCGAGACCTTGCTCGCGCGCGAACGCCCGCGCTGCCTCGGCTCCTTCTATCTCGAAGCGCTTTGGACCCGTGAAGCTGTTCGTGAGCCCGAGGTCGTGGAGCAGCGAGCCGACGGCGACGACTTCCGCGTCGTGAGGCACGCCCTGCAGCCGTCCGAGCCGAACCGCGAACAGCCAGGAGCGGACAGCATGGTTGAAGAGAAACGGTTCGGAATGGAGGCGGGCATAGTCCATCGCGCGAGTGACGAGCGGCGTGTCGATCACCGTAATGCCACCCAGGACTCGGGTCTTTCCGCTCATGTTAGTCGGGTCGGCTTTTGGCGACATTGTCAGCTCTCGGTGGAGTCCTTCGCGATGGTGCCGCTCATGGATGTGCTCCGTCGCACTATCGCACCCGGGCGGAACTGCTCGCGTCCGTGGAACACCCTAGTCGAGCTCCTGGCGGGGCGACCGGGGATCCGAAGCAGCCCGCAGCGCTGGGCCGCCGTCACTTCATGTGCTGGGCTGGTTACGCCGACGAGGCTGCCTGCGTCGATGTCCGGGAGGGCATGGCGGCGCCTTCGGCGCGGTCGGTCATCGGCCTGTTCAGGACGGAGGTGATCCGCCAGCCGGGGCCGTGGCGCACGCTCGATCCCGTGGCGTATGCCACCCTCGACCGGGTCCACGGGTTCAACGCGCAGCGACCGCTCGAGCCGCTCGGCGATCTTCCCCCGCCGAGCTCGGGGCGCAGTCTCACGCCTCGGCAGCCCCCCAGGTCATGCAAGCCGCAGCCCGAGGACCCAACGTACCGAGTCTCCGGCAACCCCGTGGCGGTTCAACCGGCACACGCGCCCGTCACTCGGCGACTTCCAGCAGCACCTCGAGCTCGACTGGCACGCCGAGCGGCAAGCTTGCGACCCCGAGCACCACGCGGACCGAGGTCTTCTCCTTCCCGAAGATGCTCTCGAAGAGCTCCGAAGCGGCATCGGCGACCCTGGGCTGATCAAAGAAATCGCCGGACGTCGCCAGGTAGACTCCCAATCGGACGACCCTCGCGACTCTGTCGAGCGTGCCGAGATGAGCTCGCGCGGCAGCGAGTGCCAGCAGGCTCGCCGTATGGAGCGCATCGCGACCGGACTCTGTGTCGAGCTCCTTGCCGAGCCGCCCGACGTATTTCGGCTCGTGATTCACCACGGGCAACGTCCCGCTGAGGAACAGCAGTCGTCCGGACTGCACCGTTGCCACGTAAGCGCCCAGGGGAGCAGGCGGTGTCGGCAAGTCGATTCCGAGCTCCGCCAATCGCCGTTCGGCGCCTACCGACTGCGAGCTGCCCGCCCCTACCATCTGCCGCTGTGCGCACCGCCGTCCACGTGCAGCACCTCCCCTGTGATGTGGGGAGCCTCAGTCAGATACACGACAGCGTCGGCGATCTCCTCGACGCTGGAGATCGAGCCCATTGGCGAGAGCGTCTTCAGGAAGTCCTTCGGATCCTGGGCGTGAAGCGGGGTGTCGACGATCCCCGGGGCTACGGCGTTGAATCGAATCTGCTCTTTCGCGTACTCGGACGCGAGGTTTCTCAGGGCCGCTTCCAGGCCGCCCTTGGCGATCATCGCAAGGGAGACGGGAAATCCGGCGATCGGATTCTCGACCAGCGATGTCGTGATGCTCACGATGCTGCCGCCCCTCTTCTGCGCCTGCATCTGCTTGACCGCGAGCTGCGCGATGTAGATGAAGCCCTCGATGTTGGTCGAGACGAGCGCGCGAAGGTCCTCCGGCGTGTATTCGGTGAAGGGCTTCACTACGAAGATGCCGGCATTCGCGACCAGGGCATCGATCGCGCCGAACCGCTCGATCGCGACTTCAGCCACTTTCCGTGCCGTCTCGGATTGACCTATGTCGCCGTCGACCAGGGCGAGCCGGTCGGAAGCGGCAAGCTCCTTCGATCTGGTGGCGCTCCGCGAGGTGCCCACGACGTTGTATCCGCGCACCAGAAAGGCGCGTACGACGCCCGCGCCGATTCCCTGCGACGCTCCCGTAACGATCACGGTCTTCTGATCGCCAGCCATAAACGACCCCCGCGTTTTGCGTCCTCGAGCTCCGATACGTTCGAATGCGAGGCACTGAACAGGGACGCAATCTCTGCAGGAGCGTGGCGGCGGCGCTATTGGACTTTGGTATCGGTCGATGCCGCGGCGTCAGTCGGCGCGGCGAGTGCGGCCTCAGGAATCACTTTGTCGTTCTCGGTGCTGAGCAATTGAATGAGATCGTCAGCCCGGGTCTCGAAACGGTACGCCATCTCGTTCAGCGCGCGCGACCGGAGAGCGTGATTGTTCTTCCAGTCCTCCAGTCAGCGGAGTTGGGTTGCGCTCCGTCCACTTGCCGCGACTGCGGCCCGTGCCTCGTCGACGCTCAGGAGCTTCCCGTTCAACCCGCCGAACTGGTGGAGGTCGCCGCGATCACCTGGCACCTCCAGGCGAATTGCGTCCCTCACGCCGCCCGCCTTCACCGGATCGAACCCGGCCGCCGAGATGAGCCGCTCGATCGCGGCGGCGGCGCGCTCGTCATCGGTCGCGTAGAACAGCACCGCGCGCTCCGGCGTCCGATTGGCGGCCGGCCCCAGGGACTCAGCGCCCAGCGTGCCGAACGCCTTGACGTAGTGAGCGCCGGTGGGGAGCAGCCCGGCGATCGCAGAGCCCGAGGACTGGTCATCCGGAAGCGTCCGGGCGAACCCGCCTTTCCCGTCCGGCTTCATCGGGTTGGACGGGTCGACAACGACCTTTCCCTCGAGCAGGTCTGCGTGCTCGGCGATCAGCTGCTTGACGGTGTCGAACCAGACCGCGAATACCACGACATCGGCGTCTGCGATCGCCTTCCGGACCGGCGCGACACTGGCCAACTCGCCCAGCTGCTTCGCGAGCGTCGCCGCCTCCGCCTCGTTGCGCGCGGCCAGGATCACTCGTTCTCCGCCGGTCACCAGAAGGCGCGCGAGCCGCCCGCCGATGTTGCCGATGCCAATGATTGCAGTAGTCATTGCCTCCTCCGCGAAAGATGGATCCAGGTACATGACGATGAATGCCCTCCCGCGCCGACGGCACGCGCGATTGACCGCTATCGTCCGGCCAGCTCGCTGAGTCGCGGCATCCGTCCGTGGACGTAGTCCTGCGATACGCGCATCAGGTCCGCGCGAGTTTCCCCCACGAACGGCCCGTGCATGACGAGCGGCACGCCCTGCCGCTCGCCCGCGTAGAACGCGACGCGCGCCCCATGCGCTGCCCCGGTGAGACGCAAGCTCGTGGACGTCGCGGCGTCTGCGTCCGCGAGCCACCCCACCTCACCGGCCGTCAATCGCTTCTGTGCCGGGCCCCCCGCGATGACGTCCCCGTCGAGCACGTACACGAACCCGTTGTAGGACCCCGGCAGCTCCTGCTCGAACACGGCGCCCGCGTCCAGGCGGACGTCGACCATCGTCACCGGCACGTAGTTGTGTGTCGCCGCGCGCGCCGGTCCGGAGCTGCCGCTGTACACGCGCGCCTCGACACCCGGCTCGCGGCGCAGCGGCGCCGCGTCGCGCGCGATACGCTCGAAGCGGGGCGGTACCCAGCGCGCGCTGCTCGGGAGCGTCAGCCAGAGCTGCAGGATGCGGCTCTTCTCCAGCGGCACAAGGTCCTCGCCGTGGATCACGCCGCTACCCGCCGTCATCCAGACGACGTCACCGGCCTCGAGCAGTCCCTCGTCGCGGTCGCGCAGCGCGCCCTCGACCACGAACGTCACGATCTCGAAGCCGGCGTGCGGGTGCGGGCCGCCCGCGCGGCGCCCCGGCGGGAGGTCCAGGCGGTCATCCATGAGGAGGATGAAGGGATCGCTGCGCTGGATGTCATTCGGCTCCACGACCGGCACCGCGGTATGGCCTTCGCCCATGAACCCGGGAGCTGGAGGGGGACTTGTCACGACGCGCGCGACGTCGCGCCGCACGAGCGTGGTGGTCATGGCGTCCTCCGTCAAAGTCGCTGTCGTCATTCGACCCTGCGCGAAGGTTGGTCAATTGGTATGAATTATCTATGGTCAGAAAGCCGGGAAATATGTTTGAACGTCCATTAGCAATGGACGACGCTGACGTCGTCTCGGACGTCCTACGGGCCGTGCGGCTCACCGCCGAGGTCTTCGGGCGGTTCGAGCTGAGCGCCCCGTGGGCGATGCGCGTGCCGGGTGAGGATCACCTCTCCTTCTACGTGATCGCCCGGGGCGGTGCCTGGCTCGAGCTCGAAGCGGAGGAGCGTGGCGAGTCGACGCACCAGGTCCCGCTCTCGGCCGGCGACGTCGTGCTGCTGCCATACGGCGGGACACATGTGCTCCGCGACCCCAGCCGTAGCGCGCGCGTGGAGCACAGCGTAGGCGCCAGCGGCTGCCCGCGTCCGACCGCCGTCGAGCGGGTGCGGTTCGGCGGCGACGGCCCTGTGACCGCGTTCGTGGCCGGGGCCTTCCGGTTCGGCGCCGCCGCACGCAGCGTGCTCCTCGAGACGCTGCCCCCCGTGCTCCACGCGGCGGCCGGCGAGGCGAGCATGAGCCCTCAGCTGTCGGTCGCCGTGCAGCTCATCCTCGCTGAGAGCGCGGCTCCCGGCCCGGGGAGCACGCTCATCTCGAGCCGGCTGGCGGAGATCCTTCTCGTCCACGCGCTCCGCGCTCGCGCGTCGGCGAGCGACGGCCACCAGCGCGGGCTCTGTGCGCTCGCGGATCCGGCCGTGGGCGCCGCCCTGCGCCGCATGCACGCGCGGCCCGGCGAGCCGTGGACGGTCCAGCGCCTGGCGCGCGCGGTGGGCCTGTCGCGCTCTGCGTTCGCCGCGCGCTTCACCCAGCTCGTGGGCGAGCCGCCGCTGCAGTACCTGGCGCGGTGGCGGATGACGGAAGCGGCGGAGCGCCTGCGCGAGCGCGAGGACAGCGTGCCCGCCATCGCCGAGCGGGTGGGCTACCGCAACCCTGCCGCGTTCATGAAGGCGTTCACGCGCCTCCAGGGCGTGGGCCCGGGCGCGTACCGGCGCGCGCACCGGGAGCGGGCACCGACGACCTCGGGCACTCGCTGAGCCGCCCAGGTAAGCTCGACTCTGGCCATTCTGCGGTCGGCTACTTCGTTCGCCGCTGGCAGGTGGAAGCCAGCTTCCAGGAAACGCGTCGGCGCCTCGGGCTGGAAACGCAGCGGCAGTGATGGCACATGACCACGACTTCTTGCACCTCGACACGAGAACGGGACGTGATCCAACTGCCCCGCCAAGTCGTCCGCCGACTCAGCGAGGCAGCCTGCTACGCCGCGTAATGGCCAAAGTCGAGCTCAGTGTCGTCTACCGGCGCCGGCTGGCACCCGTCGCGCCGGCAGTCGCAGCGATGTTCACTGCCTGTTTGATGTGCACGGCGAGGAACTCACCGAGCGGCTCGACATCACCGTCGACCTGCGCCCGCTCGAGTGCCTGGAAGTACGGGTGCTTCTCGTCCGACCGGATCGTGACCCACGGGTACCCTGCCTCGATCAAGGCATGGTTCATCAGCAAGCGCCCGAGACGCCCATTGCCATCCATGAAGGGGTGAATCGTAACGAACTCGAGATGGGTGAGGACCGCCCTGGTCAACGGCCGAAGAGTCGTGTGGGCGGCGAGCTCGCTCATTCCACGAATGAGACTGGGGACCTTGCCTGCGCCTGGGGGTGAGTGCCGCCAGCCTCCCGCCAAGCCGACGTTGATGGTTCGCCAGCCACGCAGGTCCGCTTCGGTCACCGTCCCCGCATCGACCGAGGGTCGGAAGAACTCTACGTACAGGTCGAGGATCAGTCCCTCATCGATCGGTGGCGCGGGTGGCTTCCGCACGCGTTCGATGACCAGATCGAAGGCCCGGCTATAGCCTTGGACGGCCATGATCGCGCGGAGCTGTTCCTGACTGGAAATCTCAGGGAGCGGGGTCCCATTCACGACCGCATCGGAGACCTCCTTCGTGATGCGGTATCCTTCCATCGTCGTGTTGTGGTACGCGTCGTACTGTTTGGCCTGCCGGGCATGACCGACAAGTCGCGCGAGGGACAGGTCCGGTGGTGGCCCGACGCGTTCCTGGAGGAGATCGTCGAGGACCGCACGAATGCGCTCGAGTGTCATGAGCTGGCGGTCGAGCCACGGCTGGCTGGAGCCTCGCGGAAGGCTCGTCAGTGGCGTCGGGACGACAAGCCGGGTTCCGACGCCCGTCGCTGATGCCGACGCCGGGAACGACGCAATGGCGCCTACCGCGGTGTCGATCTGCTTAGCGAGCGTGGTGTTCCCGAGCTCATTCGCGAGGTCCCCGATCCGGGCGAGCACGAGGGGGCGAGGCCGAGGAAAGGCACGGTGAGCAGGAGGGGCGCTCGCATGACGAGTCGACTCACACGGCGGGAGGTATGTGGTCTGACGCGGTTCTGTCGTCACGGCTGAAATGTGACAATCTCAGCCGGACGGGGGACTCCAAAAAGTTTACAGCGCTTGCGCCCGCCCCGTGGCAGGCGACGCGGCCAGGCATACGCTCCGGCTGACGACGTGGGGGCGCGGGAGCGCGGCCGCCCGCGCCCCCGCGCGTCGCTGCCGCGCGTTAGGGGGTCGCCGACCAGACCACGCCGTCCTTCACGACGACCTTCCCGCCGAGCAGCTCGGCCGGCCGCGCGGGGATCGCGCCCTCGGCCACCGCCGCCTCCGCCGCCGCGACGTCCTCGAACCGGCCGCCCACGTGCACCGTCGCCGCCCGGAGCACCTCGGGATCCCGCCACGGCACGGGGCCGTCGAGGGCGAGGTCAAGCTTGAACGCCCCGGGGCCGTAGCGGAACCGGCGGAGCCGGCGGAGGTACGCTCGCCCCCTCCACCCCCCTTCGAGGCGGCGGCCCGCGACCTCCGCGACTTGGCGCGGGGTGAGGTCCAGGAGGGCCGCGCGGTGCGGTGGCAGCGCGTCGAGCGACGTGATCGGCCGGCCGGTGACGATCTCGCCGCCCAGCTCGAGGAGGTGCGCGGCCAGCGCCGCGGAGAGCGTCCGGGCGCCGCCGGCGGCGACGGGCCAGCCGACCGCGTGCGCACTCGCGAGCATGATGAGCGCGAACGCGCCGGTGAGCGGCTCCGAGAGGGCGAGTATCGAGTGTGCCGCGCACCCCGCGAGGAGCGCGCGGGCGGCCGGCGTGCGGAAGCGCCGAGCCAGCACAGTGGCGGGCAGCACCGCTCGGCTGGCGAATCGGACGGCGGCCGCGGCCTTCCGCGGGTCGAGCGGAACGTGCAGTGGGCCGACGAGGTCGTCGATGATGACGCGCCAGTCGCGGACGACGGGGCCCACCAAGCGCAGATACGCCCCGGCGTCGGCACCGAGCCGCTCCGCCGTGGCCTCCGGGTCGCGCATGACGAGCGCCGTACCGTCGGGCAGAGGGTGCGCGATCTGAACCTCCGACTCGATCCACCGAAGTCCGTATCGCTCGAGTGGCAGCCGCGAGAGGACGGGTGAGCCGGCGCCCAGGGGAAAGACGGCGCTGCAGGCGTCGTGGAGGAAGCCGGTCAGCGTCAGCTCCGCCGAACGGCATCCCCCGCCGACCGTGGAGGCCGCCTCGATCACGCACACCGATCGCCGCGCACGGGCGAGCGTGATCGCCGCCGCCAATCCGTTCGGCCCGGCACCCACCACCACGGCGTCGAACCGTTCGCGGCGGGGGCCGGAAGTGCGGACGGGACCCTTCATGGCGGCCTCCGGCGAGGCAGTGGAACGCGCGTGGCGGGCGGCCCGGATCGCCCGCCGTGCGTTCTTCATGGGCTCCAATGCATTTCGCGCATCGCCGGTGCGCTGTAGCGGGAGCCGCTCGCGATCCCGGGGCGGTCAGGCTGTCGCCAGCCTTCGTCGGCTTCGATCTTGCGGCACACCGCGACTCACCGATCATGATGGCAGCCGGCGTAGCTGCTGCGACCACTCCATCGTCGAGCGGGCCGCGGCCCAACGCCGTGGCCACGGCATTCCAGTTCAGCGGAACCTCAACCGCGCTCGGGAGGAGCCTCAGACATGAGAATCGCTCACGTCGCCCGCATCGAATCGTCGATGGCACTTGGCGTGGTCGCACTACCACTGGTAGTGTCCACCGCCTGTGATGGGCCGAAACCGGCGGCGGCGGCCGACGAGCCGCCTGCGGTAGTCGACGGCAGAGGCAACTCGCGTCTCCCGAAGTTGCAAGTACCGTCCAACTATCGGACGGTCTACGAGTACCTGGGCAGTTGGGCGATCGCGGCGGACAAGGTACGCGGCTCCAAGGAGCTACATGATGTCTATGCGTCGCCCGGCACGATCGAGGCCTATCGTAGGTCCGGGCGCTTCCCGGATGGGACCGTTCTGGTCAAGGAGGTCTTCGAGACGACGACCGCCCCGATGACCACAGGAACGGTCAGTCGCGCCGGGGCGCTGAAGGGCTGGTTCGTGATGGTGAAGGACAGCAAGAACAGTCATCCCGGGAACGCACTGTGGGGTGATGGCTGGGGATGGTCCTGGTTCGATTCGGGCAACCGGGTGAAGACTACATCGACGAACTACAAGACGAATTGTCAGCCGTGCCACGTCCCCGCGCGGCAAACCGACTGGATCTATAGCAACGGCTACGCTCCGCTCCAGAGGTGATCGGCGCACGGACCACGCTGACGGGTGGGGCCGCACCGCGCCCGGAAGGGCGCGACGTAGGACGTAGAGCGACTCGTGCGCCTGCGTCGCGCCGAGGGCGACGGCGAGCGGCCGCCCGCGCCCGCCAGTGACGAGGTGGCGCGTGGTCCCGAACCCGCCGCGGCTGCGCCCCAGGGCGTGGTCGGCCGGCTCGCCCGGCGCCCGGTTTTCCCCCCGCGCCCGCGGCGTGCTTGTGCGCCCGGACGTGCGAGCCGTCGATGCAGCCAAGGGCTGCATGCCAGAGCTCCCAGTCGATCTGCCCCACGGCGTCGAGGTCCCGCTCGAGCACCGCAAGGATCCGGTCCCACAGCCCCTCCCGGGTCCAGCGGCGGAAGCGCGCGTGGACCGTGTAGACCGCGTCGGCCACGGGCCGTAGCGCTCGGGCAGGCGCCCGAGGGGCGCCCCCGCCACGGAACGCCGGTGTGCAGCCAGTCGAGCGTGCCATCGAGGGTCGTGCGATGATCCCGGTGGTACGTGTTCCGCGTCTCGCGCGGGGGCAGCAGCGGCGCGAGGAGCGCCCACTCCTCGTCCGTGAGCTCGTGGCGGCGCACCATCTGACACCTCGACTCCGAACAACGAGTCGAGGTGTCAGATGGTGCGCCCCTCTGTCAAACACAGCCTAATGCACGGTCATCGACGAGACTTTGGTATTGGGTCGAGTCTGCGAAGCGCGTCACGCCGTGACGTGGTCCTCGCTTGGGTCCGCGCGCGGGTTTCGGGACCTCGGGCATCACCATCCGGCACGCGTAGCCGGGCTACGGGTCAAGAGCACCCGGCTCACGGCCACGTCTGGCCTCGTCGTGCTGGCGCCGTCCGTCTACACAATGAAGGGGTCCACGATCGCCAGTACCTGAGCCATCGTCAGCGGCTCATCGAACGCTTCGGTGACCTCGTCGCGACCGACAGTCGTGACGGCGGCGACATCCACCCCGCCGTGCACCGTGTTCTCTTCGCCGGCGTACGAGGCACCGGTACCCGGGATGTCGGTGAGGTTTCGTGTGATCCATCCCTCGTTAGGAGCCGTCTCCGAGAAGTTACCGCGCAGCCGCCTGACCTCCGCAGCGTGGCGCGCCTCGATCGAGTGGATCGTCAGGGCCGCCTGCAGAAACGTGTCGAAGGGCTGGAGCGCCGGGGCCTGTCCCTTGAACGCGCGCACGCCCGTGTCCTCGAACGCCTGCGCCACTGCCTTGAACGTCGCGTAGTTGCTGAACACGTCGGCGAAAGGGCCCTGCTTCGACCCGTTGCCCGCCGTGAAGTCGAACGTCGGCTTCGCCACCGCGGCCGACCCGAGTGTGCTGATGAGGAACTTGGCGTGCGCGGCCTCGTGATCGCGGATCGTCGTGAAGATCGCGAGGTCGGCCGGTGGAATGAGTCCCGACGTGGCAACACCGGTCGCGTAGAATTCCCCCTCGAGAAACTCGAGCGTGAGCGCGAAGTTGAGCACGTCGACCACCGCCTGCGGGAGGCCTCCCTGGGCGAACGCGGCGCGCGCGGCGGCCGCGAGCGCCACGGGGAGCGACGCGACCCGCACGCCCATCGCCATGGCGGCCGACATGCTCGCGCCGTGGCCGATCGCGCCGCGGCGGGTAATGAGCTCCGGAGCGATCCGGTCGGCGATGTCTGGATCGAGCGCCTGAAGAATCGGTTCGCGGTCCATTAGCGGTGCCCTCCGGGGTGGTGTCCGCCGGGGTGGTGTCCTCCGGGGAAGTTGACGAGTACGATCTTGGTCTTGATGAACGGGGCAGCGGCCGCGAGCACGTCGGGCGGCTCGAAGGCATCGTCGAACGCCTTCGGCGCGAACGCCCCGGTCTTCGGTGCCAAGATGTCCCGAATCGCCGACGCGTGCCGCGCCTCGACCGACACGATGCTCCCGGCGATCATGAGGAAGGTCGTGTTCTCGAGATACTTGCCGGCGCCGTTGTACGCCGCGACGCCGAGGTCTTCGAACGCGCGCGCCGTCTGGAGCACGCTCGTGCGGCTTGCGAAATCCACG
>JBJMNL010000070.1:0-11984 GCA_045804285.1 Gemmatimonadaceae bacterium | reverse complement strand
GTATCGTCAGGACAGGCCGCGGCCGAGGCGCTGGAGGAGAGTCCGGGGCGCGCGGGACTGACCGGCTTGTTGGTCCGCATCGCCGAGCGCTTCGGCGTGGCCGACGGCGAGATGGCGATGAAGGACCGGTACGAGCAGGCGCTTCGGGAAGGGCGCTTCGTGGTGTCCGTCCTCGCGCCGACCGAGGAGCGCAAGGACCTGGCAGCGCGGATACTGCGAGATCGCGGCGCCCACTGGATCAACTTCCTCGGCCGGTTCACGATCGAGACGATGTGATGCCTGGCCCGCCGGATGAGCGCGGTGCGGCTTCGAGCTAATCGTCGAGCGCTTCGAGTGCGGCCAGCAGCTTGTCCGGTGTGGCAGGGCAGTCGCGGATGCGAGCGCCAGTCGCGTTATGGATCGCGTTCAGCACCGCCGCGCCGGCCCCGCAGATACCGAGCTCCCCGATTCCCTTGCTGCCGAGCGGGTTGCCATGCGGGTCGCTCTCGGCGAGAAACACCACCTCCATCGCGCCGAGATCGGCGTTCACCGGGACATGGTAGCTCGCCAGATCCTGGGCGACGTAGGAGCCGTAGCGCAGGTCCACCTGATTCTCCTCCATCAGCGCCGCGCCGATGCCCCAGGTCATGCCGCCGAGCATCTGGGAGCGCGCGGTCTTGGCGTTGAGGATGCGGCCAGCCGCGAAGACGCCGAGCATGCGCCTAACGCGGACCTCGCCCGTGTTTCGATCCACGCCGACTTCGGCGAAATGCGCCCCGAAGCTCGCATGGGCGTAGTTGCCGTCGAGGCTGGCCGCAGTGACCGATCCCTCCGCTTCCCGCATTCCGGAAGCGAGACCGGCCTCGAGGTTCCGGCAGGCCGCAAGGACCGCCGAACCGGACGTCCCCGCCCCGAAGGATCCGCCCGAGCCCGCGGTCGGCGGAAGCTTGGTGTCGCCGAGCCGCACCGTGACCCGATCGACGGGCATATCCATCGTTTCGGCGGCGATCTGAGACAGGATCGTGTAGCTGCCGGTGCCGATGTCCGTCATGGCCAGCTCGACCGTCAACCGGCCATCGTACTCCAGGCACGCCCGGGCGGTCGCGCTCCTCAGGGTGTCGGGGCGGACCGCCGAGGCGACACCGAGACCGATCAGCCACGGCCCGTCGCGGATGCTGGCCGGCTTGGCGATCCGCCTGCTCCAACCGAATCGAGCGGCGCCCTCGCGCAAGGCTTCGGCGAAACGGCGCGACGAGAACGGCCGGTTCAGCTCGGGGTCGGTCCGGGTGTCGTTCCGCAGGCGCAGTTCGACCGGATCGATCCCGAGCGCCTCGGCCAATTCATCCACCGCACATTCGAGCGCCAGCAGGCCGATAGCGTCGCCCGGCGCGCGCATCGAATCCGCACGGGGCAGATCCAGCTTCGCACGGCGGTGGCGGGTCAGCCGGTTGGGCGCCGCGTAGAGCATGCGCGCCGCAATGCAGACCGGTTCGGCATAGATGTCGAAGCGGGCGCAGTGTGTCAGCGCGTCGTGCCCGTAGGCGGTCAGACGGCCATCGCGCTCGGCGCCGAGCCGCACCCGTTGCTCGGACGCGGTGCGATGGGAAGTGGCGTGGAACATCTGCGGGCGCGTCATCGCCACCTTCACCGGTCGGCGCAGCATCCGGGCGCCGATCGCGGCGAGCGTCGCATCGGCAAAGTATGGCAGCTTGTTGCCGAAACCGCCGCCGATGTAGCGCGTGATGATCCGCACGTTCTCCTTGGGGAGGTCGAACGTGCGCGCGAGGCCTTCCTGCGGGCTCGTCGTCAACTGCGCCGCCGTGTGAACCGTCAGCGTCGAGCCCTCCCACACGGCCATGGTCGCGTGGGGCTCCATCGGGGCCTGGTGCTGATAGGGGGTGGTGTAGGTCGCGTCGACCTTCACCGGTGCAGCGGCGAACGCGGCGGCGAAATCGCCCACGGCGCTGTCGGCCGGCTCGCCGGTACTGACCCGCCCCGGATTCTCCGCCTGCGGGGCGGCCGCATGCAGGTCATAGTCGCCGGGCAACGACACGTAGCGGATCTCGACCAGGGCAGCGGCGGCGCCGGCCTGCTCGAAGGTATCGGCGACCACGAAGGCAACCGGGAACCCGAAATGGGGGACCTCGTCGGTATCGAGCGCCGGCGTCGCTCGGGCGAAGCGGTCCGGCAG
The DNA here is from genome assembly GCA_045804285.1 of Gemmatimonadaceae bacterium. Classification (GTDB taxonomy): domain Bacteria; phylum Gemmatimonadota; class Gemmatimonadetes; order Gemmatimonadales; family Gemmatimonadaceae; genus DATMHT01. The sequence continues at coordinate 9,814 of JBJMNL010000070.1, read as the reverse complement.
ATCCACCGGGCCCCACGGGGTCTGGGGCGGCGCATTGTCCTTGGTCACGACGAGCAGCACGCCAGGCGCGCGCCGTGCCTCGCTCACGTCCACTCCGGCGACCCGGCCCTTGCCGATGGCGGCGCAAACGATGAAACCGTACGCGGCCTCGCCCTGCCTCGCGTATTCGTAGCTGTAGGTAGCCTTGCCCGTCACCTTGAGCGGAGCGTCGACCCGATCGATCGGGCGGCCGATCGGGCCGGAGGGATGACTATCGGCCACGGGCGTGCTCCTCAGCCGACGCCGGCCGCGTCGGCCAGCGTGGCGCGGAGGGTTCGGCGGGCCAGCGGGATCTTGAAGTCGTTGTGGCCGTAGCCGCGAGCGTCATGAAGTGCGGCGACGCCGGCGGCGTCGAACGACGCCCTCGTGGCCGGCGCGCCCACCAGCGCTGCCTCGGCTTCCGCCGACCGCCACGGTTTGTAGGAGAGGCCCCCGAACGCGACGCGCGCCGCGCGCACCCGGTCACCATCGACCTCCACGATCACCGCGACCGACACCAGCGCGAACGCGAAGGAGGCGCGGTCGCGCACCTTGCGGTAGAGCTGCCGGCCCGGTGGGGGCGGGGGCAGCAGCACCGCCACGATCAGCTCACCCGGCGTCAGCACGGTCTCGATGTGCGGCGTGTCGCCGGGCGGACGGTAGAGCGAGTCGATCGGAATCGTCCGTGCCGAGCCATCGGGCGCGACGGTCTCCACCCGCGCATCAAGGGCCGTCATCGCCACCGCCATATCGGATGGATGCGTCGCGATGCAGTGATCGCTCACGGCGAGTACCGCGTTCATCCGGTTGATGCCCTCCAGGGCCGCGCACCCCGAGCCGGGCTCGCGCTTGTTGCAGGGCTTGGTGACGTCGTAGAAGTAGGGGCAGCGGGTCCGCTGCAGCAGGTTCCCGCCGGTCGTGGCCTTGTTGCGCAGCTGAGTCGACGCGCCCGCCAGAATGGCCTGGGAGAGGAGCGGGTAGCGGCGGCGGACGCGCAGGTCCACGGCGAGGGCGCTGTTGGTGACCAGCGCGCCGATGCGCAGGCCGCCTTCCGCGGTCTCCGCGATTCCGTTCAGCGGCAGCCGGCCGATATCGACGAGGCGCGCCGGTGTCTCGATCTCCAGCTTCATGAGATCGACCAGGTTGGTGCCGCCGGCGATGAACCTGGCCGTGGGATGAGCCGCCGAGGCGCAGGCCGACGCGGCGTCGCGGGCCCGTTCGTAGTGGAACGGCTTCATGCATGGCCCCCCTCGGCCACCTCGCGGATCGCCGCCACGATGTTGGCGTAGGCGCCGCACCGACAGATGTTGCCGCTCATCCGTTCGGCGATCTCGGCGTCGGTGAGGGCCGGCGCGGTGGCGACATCCGCCGTCGCATGGCTCGGCCATCCCGCCCGGTGCTCGTTCAGAAGAGCCACGGCGGAACAGATCTGGCCGGGAGTGCAGTACCCGCATTGCAAGGCATCATGGCGGACGAACGCGGCCTGCATCGGATGGAGCGCGCCTTCCGAGGCCAGCCCTTCGATGGTGGTGATCTCGTCCCCGTCGTGCATCACGGCGAGTGCGAGGCAGCTCTTGATGCGCTGTCCGTTGACGAGGACGGTGCAGGCGCCGCACTGCCCCTGATCACAGCCCTTCTTCGAGCCGGTCAGCCCCAGATGCTCGCGCAGCGCGTCGAGCAGCGTGGTGCGCGAATCGAGATCGAGGGCATACGGCCGGCCGTTGATCGTGAGTCGTACCCTCACACTCTCCAATGCGTCTTCTGCCGTCATATGCGCCAGCGCCGGTCCACGAGCGAGCATCAGAGGCGCGCCCCCTGTCGTTTGGAGGAAGTCCCGCCGCGAGGTCACGGTGTGAATCGCGAGAGCGGTCAGAACTGGAGAATGAGCCGCGCTTCGTTCGATGGCGCGCCCCGGCTGACGTGACCGTCGCTCGTGCTCAGCGCCGAGGACGACACGCGGGTCAGTCGCCGTCGATGGCGATGTGCGTCCGTGGAGGTGGCCATGCGGCGCATATCGCGGGCCGACTGGGCCGCGTCACGGTGGATGAGCAGACAGGAGGGCTGCAGCGAATCCACGTGTCGGGCCGAGGGCTCGCGCATCAGGCGCTCAGCGAGACGGTTCGAGAAGAGGAATGGCACCGTTTTACAGGATCGAGCCGCCTACTCACCGTGGTCGGTGCGACGCTGCCGGTCCGGTCAGTGCCCGAAGGGCGCCCGACCCCTCCCGTGATCGACGAGGGCACCATGCCTGGAACCGATCGCTGCGGTTTCGTCCGTCTCGGGCTGGGTTACGACGCGACGAACGGCGCCGGTTTCTCGACGTTGACGTCATGCTTCGGCGACGCCAACGTGACGGAGCCCGGCTTTCCTCGATCGAGCTCGGACGGCTACCAACGAGCGGCTCCTTGCCGATTCGCATCGTCGACAGTCTCTCGGCCGTGGCACTGGCGGCCGTGGCGTTCGCCGCGGGAGTGAACGGCGCGGCCGGCGCGCGCCCACCCGGTCGCGTGGTCAGCCACGTCAGCGACGCGGCGAGCTCGGTCAGCCCGATGCACGGCCGCCACCCCAGCGCTCCGAGCACGGGTGAGGAGATCTTCCGCGCCACCTGCGCCGGCTGCCACGGTGCCGACGGCAGGGGCACGCCGAGGACCACCGTCGGGTTCGCGGTGCCGCTGCCCGACTTTACCGACTGCAACGTCGGCACCCGCGAGGCAGATGTCGATTGGAGGGCGATCGTTCGCGACGGAGGCCCCGTGCGCGGCATCAGCCGCATCATGCCGGCCTTCCGCGATCTGCTCACCCCGGAGCAGATCCGGAGCGTCGTCGCCTACCTCCGGACCCTCTGCCGTGGACGCGGCTGGCCACGCGGCGAGTTCAACCTGCCGCTCGCCCTGATCACCGAGAAGGCCTTCCCCGAGGACGAGGTGGTGCTGACGAGCACCATCGACACACACGGACCGGGAGCGGTGGAGAACCACCTCATCTTCGAGAAGCGCTTCGGGGCCCGCGACCAGATCGAGGTGGACGTGCCGTTCGGGTTCCGCGGTCGCCCGCGCGGCGCTTCGTGGGTCGGCGGACTCGGCGACGTATCGATCGCACCGAAGCACGTGTTCTACAGCAGCCTCGCCAAGGGCACGATCGTGAGCGGCCTGATGGGCGTCATCCTCCCGACCGGAAGCCGGGCGACCGGGCTCGGCACCGGCACGACGGCGTTCGAGGGCTTCCTGCTGGCCGCGCAGCTCCTGCCGCGGCGGAGCTACTTCCAGTTCCAGGGAGGCGTGGAGCTTCCGACCGACCCGGCGCGCGCGGCGCGGACGGCATCCTGGAGCGGCGTGCTGGGCACGACCCTGGCGGCGGGCCCTATCTCACGCATCTGGTCCCCGGCGATCGAGGTGGCGGGCAGCCGTGACCTCGTCCGCGGTGCGTCCGTGGACTGGGACATGGTGCCGCAGCTCCAGGTCTCCCTGAGCGCGCTGCAGCACGTCCGCGCGGGCGCCGGAATCGATGTTCCACTCACGCAGACGGAGATGCGCCGCCCGCAGATCCGTGCGTACGTGCTGTGGGACACGTTCGACGGCCCGCTCTCCGGGGGTTGGAAAGGGTGGTGTCCGGGATGCCAGCACTGAATCGCATCGGCGCGCCGCTCGCGGGCATCGTCACCATGGCCGCCCTCGTGGCTGCAGCGGGCTACGGCACCGCGCCACGGGGCGGTGCAGCCGTCGGTCCGGCGCATTTCCTGACGGCGGATCGGTGCATGCCGTGCCATAACAGCCTCACGACCCCGTCGGGGGAGGATGCGTCCATCGGGTTCGACTGGCGCGCGTCGATCATGGCCAACTCCTCGCGCGACCCCTACTGGCAGGCGTCGGTGCGCCGGGAGGTGCTCGATCACCCGGTGAAGCGGGCGGAGATCGAGGACGAATGCGCGACCTGCCACATGCCCATGCAGCGATTCGCGGCGCGGGCGGCCGGCGGGCAAGGGATCGCGTTCGCCCGATTCCCGGCCAGGCGGGGGACGGATCCGCTCGACAGCCTGGCCGCCGATGGCGTCTCCTGCACGATGTGCCATCAGATCCAGAAGGACCGTCTGGGCGACGCCTCCAGCTTCAACGGCGGCTTCGTGCTCGACAGCGAAACTCCCGTCGGCCGCCGTCCGATCTTCGGCCCCTACGAGGTCAATCGGGGACACACGACGGTCATGCACTCGTCCAGCGGCTTCATCCCGACACAGGGCGAGCACATCCGGCAGTCGGAGCTCTGCGCCACATGCCACACGCTGTACACGCCGGCGCTGGATTCTGCGGGCAAGCGGATCGGCGTGCTGCCGGAGCAGATGCCCTTTCTCGAGTGGCGGCACAGCGCCTACCGCGCCGAGCGGAGCTGCCAGTCCTGTCACATGCCCCCGGTGGTCGCTGACGGCGACAGCGTTCCGATCACGGTCGTGGCAGGCCAGCCGCGTCACGGGGCGCGGCGGCACTGGTTCCCGGGGGGGAACTTCTTCGTGCTCGGCATGCTGAATCGGTACCGCGCGGAGCTGGCGGTCGAAGCGCTCCCGCACGAGCTCGACGACGTCGCGGCCCGCACCCGGGAGATCCTGACGCAGGCTGCCAGAGTGACGCTGAAGCCCGGGCCGGACGAGGCGGGACGCGTCATCGTGGACGTCGAGGTGACGAACCTGAACGGCCACAAGCTGCCGACGGCTTTCCCCTCGCGCCGCGCCTGGCTGCACGTCACGGTGCGCGACCGGTCGGGAGCGACGGTGTTCGAGTCGGGCGCCCTGACGCCGGCCGGGCGGATCATCGGGAACGACAACGACGACGATCGGAGCAGGTACGAGCCACACTACCGAGAGATCACGCGGCCCGATCAGGTGCAGATCTACGAATCGATCCTGCAGGATCCGCGCGGCGCCGTGACGACCGGACTCCTGTCCAGCGTGGGCTACGTGAAGGACAACCGCATACTGCCACGCGGCTTCGACAAGGCGACCGCGGACCGGGACGTCGCCGTGGTCGGCGACGCGGCGAGCGACCCCGCCTTCGTCGGCGGCGCCCACCGGACCCGCTACCGCACCGACGTCACTCGGGCCCGGGGACCCTTCCGGATCGATGCGGCGCTCTGGTACCAGCCGATCGGCTTCCGGTGGGCGCAGAACCTTCGCCTGCAGCCGGCCACCGAGACGGACCGGTTCGTCGCCTACTTCGAGTCGATGGCCGACGTCTCCGGGATCGTGCTCGCGCGGGACAGCGTCATCGTGCGGTGAGCACGGGACGATCGATACGCCCGCACGACCGACTCGCACCACAGGCGTGGCGCGGTCCGCGGTCACGCGCCCGCCCCGAGCCGCCCGGGCCAGACGCCGTTCGCGAACACGAGCGCGCCGCCCAGGATGACCTGCACGACGGTGCGTCCGACCGGAGTCGCCATAGAAGGGCGCTTCGCGTGGTCCGGGACGGCGATCGCGTCCAGGCGCGAGCACGCTCCGGTGACGATACTGGAGGTGCGAAGATCCGCGCGTGAACCCGGAGAGCGGAATATACGCTTACTCTCTGGAACCGAGCGCACCTCCATCTCAGTTAGCAGTGGGTATGCCCGATCAGCACGGTGGGCCGGAATTGCTCGGCCGGCGTCGCGAGCGCGAAACGCTCGATCGGTTGCTGGCCAGTGTGCGGGGAGGCCAGAGCCGAGTGCTGGCCGTGCGGGGCGAGGCGGGCGTCGGCAAGACCGCGTTGCTAGGCTATCTGGCGGCCACGGCGTCGGGGTTTCGCATCGCGCGGGCGGTGGGCGTCGAGTCCGAGGTGGAGCTCGCATTCGCCGGCGTGCATCAGCTCTGCGCGCCGATGCTCGGCCGTCTGGCGCGCCTGCCGGGTCCCCAGCGCGAGGCGCTCGGTACCGCGTTCGGCCTGAGTGCCGGGGAGGCGCCGGATCTCTTTCTGGTAGGCCTGGCCGTGCTCGGTCTGCTGTCCGACGTGGCTGGGGATGGACCGCTCCTCTGCATCGTCGATGACGCCCAGTGGCTCGATCGGGCGTCGGCACGGGTACTCGCGTTCGTTGCGCGGCGCCTCCTGGCGGAATCGGTGGCGTTGGTGTTCGCGGTCCGCGCGCCCAGCGAGGAGCAGGAACTACAGGGCCTCCCGGAGCTGACGATCGGCGGGTTGAGCGACGGCGATGCTCGCGCGTTGCTGGACTCGGCAGTCCCCGGGCGGCTGGACGAACGGGTGCGGGACAGAATCGTCGCCGAAACTCGCGGCAACCCCCTCGCGTTGCTGGAGCTGCCCCGGGGGTTGACGGCGGCGGAGCTGGCGGGCGGGTTCGCGCTTCCCGACGCGCGGCCGCTGGCGAGCCTCATAGAGCAGAGCTTCCTCCGGCGCATCCAGTCGCTCCCGGCTGAGACGCAGCGACTGCTGCTCACGGCGGCAGCCGAGCCGGTGGGGGACGTGACCTTGTTGAAGCGCGCGGCAGGGCGGCTCGGAATCCGAGTCGACGCCGCGGTGCCCGCCGAGGGGGCAGGGCTGATCGAGCTCCGTGCCCGGGTGCGTTTCCGGCATCCTCTGGTGCGGTCGGCCGCGTATCGGGCGGCCGGCTTGCCTGACCGTCAGGAGGTACATCGCGCGCTGGCACATGCGACCGATCTCGAATCCGATCCCGACCGTCGAGCGTGGCATCGTGCTCACGCGGCGGTGGGACCCGACGAGAGTGTGGCCGGCGAACTGGAGCGGTCGGCCGACCGGGCACGAGGCCGCGGAGGCGTCGCGGCGGCGGCGGCGTTTCTCGAGCGAGCGACCGAGCTGACGCCGGATCCGGCGCGGCGCGGCGCGAGGGCGCTGGCCGCGGCGCAGGCCAAGTTCGAGGCGGCCGCGCCGGATGCGGCGTACGCGCTCCTCTCGATGGCGGAGATGGGCCCGTTGGACGACCTTCAGCGCGCGCGGCTCGCGCGACTGCGCGCCAGGATCGTCTTCGCCGAGAGGCGTGGGAGCGACGCTCCTCCATTGCTGGTCGATGCGGCCAGACAGCTGGCGACGCTCGATGCCGGACTGGCGCGTGAGACGTACCTCGAGGCGCTCGCAGCTGCGATCTTCGCGGGCCGGCTGGGCGGCCGACTCGGAATGCGGGAGGTGGCCGAGGCTGCTCGTGGCGCGCCGCCGGGGCCGCAGCCACCACGGCCGGTCGACCTGCTGCTCGATGGCGTGGCGACGCTGCTCACCGAAGGCTACGCGACGGGCCTACCAGTGCTGCGGCGCGCACTGCAGTCGTTTCGGCGCGAGGCCCTGCGGAGTCAGGACGAGATCATGCGCTGGCTCTGGCTGGCTCCGATCGCGCAGGAAGCGGCCATCCACCAGCTGTGGGACTTCGAGGCGTGGGATGAGCTGGCCACCCGCGCGGTCCGGCTCGCTCGCGAGGCCGGTGCGCTCGGCGTGCTGCCGGTGGCGCTCGTGTACATGGCGGGCGTTCGCCTGCACGCCGGAGACCTCGCCGGTGCGGCGGCGCTGATCGAGGAGGCTGATTCGATCACGGCGGCGACGCGCTACGCACCCGTGAGCTACGCCTCGCTGGTGCTCATCGCCTGGCGCGGCGATGAAGCCCTGGCGCTGGAGCTGATGGCCGTCAACGTCAGGGACGCGAACGCCCGGGGCGAGGGAACGGTGCTCGGGCTGGCGGGCTACGTGACCGCGGTGCTGTACAACGGCCTGTGCCGATACGAGGCCGCCCTCGCCGGCGCCCAACGGGGATGTGACGTCGAGGATTTCGCCTTCTTCGGCTGGACCCTGGTCGAGCTGATCGAGGCGGCCGCACGAACCGGCGCCCACGATGTGGCGGCCAGCGGCCTGCGGCAGCTCGCGGAACGGACGACCGCCGCCGGCACCGACTGGGCCCTCGGCATGCTTGCCCGGTCGAGCGCGCTGCTGAGCGACGGCCCGGCCGCCGACTCCCTGTACCGCGAGGCGATCGAGCGGCTCGAGCGCAGCCGGATGGCCGTGCACCTCGCCCGCGCCCACCTGCTGTATGGCGAGTGGCTGCGTCGCGAGAACCGGCGCCTCGACGCGCGCGAGCAGCTGCGCATCGCCTACCAGATGCTCGGCCACATCGGGGCCGAAGCGTTCGCCGAGCGCGCCCGGCGCGAGCTCGTAGCCACCGGCGAGACAGTCCGCAAACGCACGATGGAGACGCGCGACGTGCTCACCGCCCAGGAGGCGCAGGTCGCCCGGCTCGCCGCCGAGGGGCACACGAACCCGGAGATCGGGAGCCAGCTGTTCATCAGCCCCCGAACCGCCGAGTACCACCTGCGCAAAGTGTTCACGAAGCTCGGCATCAGCTCGCGCAGAGGGCTCCGTGCCGCCCTCCGGGACTCGGCACGGGCGGCCTCACCGGAGTAGACAGCCAGCGCCGGAGGCGACCGCGGTCCGGCGCCACCACGCCTTCTGGAGTCCCCGGCCCCGCCGGCCCGGATATCGGCTGGGGTGCTCGACTGGGGTGTTCGACTGACGCGAGCGGTGTAGCGCGGGTGCGATCGTGTTCCTCGAAGGTCACCCCGTTCAAGGAGCGCGATCATGAGCACCATCACCGCGAAGGACGGCACCGAGATCTACTACAAGGATTGGGGCCAGGGTCCTGTCGTCACGTTCTCGCATGGCTGGCCGTTGAACGCAGACGCGTGGGACGGGCAGATGCTGTTCCTCGCGCAGAACGGCTTCCGCGCGATCGCGCACGACCGGCGCGGCCACGGGCGCTCCAGCCAGGCCTCATCGGGAAACGACATGAACGGCTACGCCGACGATCTCGCGGCCGTGATCGAGGCCCTGGATCTCCGCGACGTCACGCTGGTCGGCCACTCCACCGGCGGCGGCGAGGTCGCCCGCTACATCGGACGTCACGGAACTTCGCGCGTGGCCAAGGCAGTCCTGATCGCCGCGGTACCGCCGATCATGTTGAAGACCACCGCCAATCCCGAGGGCCTGCCGATCGAGGTCTTCGACGAGCTTCGCGCGGGCGTCTTCAAGGACCGCTCGCAGTTCTACAAGGACCTGGCCATCCAGTTCTACGGCGCCAACAGGCCCGGCGCCAAGATCTCGCAAGGCGTGCTCGACCAGTTCTGGCTCTGGAGCATGCAGGCCGGCCTCAAGAACGCCTACGAAAGCATCAAGGCCTTCTCCGAGACCGACTTCACCGAGGACCTCAAGAAGTTCGACGTGCCGACTCTGGTGCTCCACGGCGAGGACGACCAGATCGTGCCGGTGCGGGACTCGGCGGTGAAGTCGGCCCGAATCATCAAGGGCGCGAAAGACATCTACTACCCGGGCGCGCCGCACGGCATCACGGCCACGCACCAGGATCAGGTCAACGCCGAACTGCTCGCGTTCCTCCGCAGCTAACCGCGACCGCCACCCGAAGCGCCGGCCTCCCCGCCCCACGACGGGCCGGGAGGCCGGCACTCGAACGACATCGGAGAGGACTCACCATGAAGATCGTGATCATCGGCGGCAGCGGGCTCATCGGCTCGAAGGTCGTCCGCAAGCTTCGCGAGCAGGGCCACCAGGTAGTGCCGGCGTCACCGGCCTCGGGCGTCAACACGCTCACGGGCGAGGGCCTGGCCGAAGCGCTCGAGGGCGCCGCGGTAGTCGTCGACGTCTCGAACTCGCCATCTTTCGAGGACGCAGCAGTGCTTAAGTTCTTCGAGACATCGACCGCCAACCTCCTCGCCGCGGAAGCGGCGGCGGGCGTGGGCCATCACGTCGCGCTGTCGGTCGTGGGAACCGGAACCGAGGGCCTCGCCGAAAACGGCTACATCCGCGCCAAG
>JBJMNL010000069.1:0-3639 GCA_045804285.1 Gemmatimonadaceae bacterium | reverse complement strand
CGCGGAATTCCTTTCTCGACCAGGACATCCAGCCGCTCGCCCTGCGAGAAGGGGAGATCGACGACCTCGTCGCCTTCATGGCGTCGCTCACGAGCCCGGAGTACCGGGAGCAAGGGGACAGGGAGCTGGCGCGACAACGCGAGCTCTCGCGGACGCGGCGGCCCCAGCGCGACTCGGTGAGGGCCTTCGGCCCCAAGCCGCCCCGGCCCACGCCGCCCCGCCGATGACCGTGTCGCCGCGATGGGCCACGACCGAGCCGATCGGCCGAGCGCCGGTCGAAGCCTCCTCACCGGCTAGAGCCTGACTGTCGAGGAGCACGGCGGTCTGGGGATCGTGAGTCTCGCCCGCTCGGCGACGAAGCTCGACTGGGCGGCGCTCGAGATCCCGACGGGGCTGCGCGGGATGATCGGGGTCGCGATGCCGCTCGCACTCGGCCTGGCCCGCGCCGCCGGCGTCGTGGCCGCGACCCGGCGGTACGCTCTAGCCGCCCTGGCCCTCCACGCCCACCTCGAGCAGGGGGCGGTGCCGGCGCTGGCGGAGGTCGCTTCGCTTGCCAGGCAGCTTCAACTCGGTCTGGCCACCGTAGCCAGCACGCTGGAGAGCGGCACCCTGCCCCCGATGCTACCCGACCTGCGAGCCGCACACGTCGCGCTCGCGCACGCCTGGTCCGTGGGCCACACGACGGGCCCAGACTCGGCGCTCGTGCTCGCGGAGACCGATCTGATGGTGGATGGCATCAATACAGTCGCGGAGCTACTGGGAGGTCGATCGCACGGACGCTCTCCTTCGCGGTGACGGGCTGCCGGCGGCTGGCGCATGACGTGGTGCGCGGGGCGGCAGCGGGACTGAAGGAGCACCTCCGGCTTCGTCGACGAGTGCACCCTCTCATCCGAGGCCGACGAACCCGGCCGGGGCTCGGCGGCGGAACCCGCGGCTGCTCACGCTGCGCAGGCGGAAAACGGTCCGTATGCTGCGCGGGCGGCACCGCTCCTGCGGCTGCCGCCAAGCCGATCGGCCGACGCGGGCCGGCGCCATACGAGTCGCGAGGTCGCCATGCAGACCGGCCATACCACAGATGACGGCACTGCGGAGCCGAGCACGCGGACCACGCTCACCCACGTCGCGACCTTCGAGCACCAGGTGACCGGCGTGTCGGTGGCCGAGGACGGGCGCATCTTCGTCAACTTCCCGCGTTGGACCGAGGACGCGCCGGTGTCGGTGGCCGAGCTGATGCAGGACGGCTCGATGCGCCCATACCCCGACGGCGAGTGGAATCGCTGGCGCAACGCGAAGAAGAGCGAGATCTCGCCCGGGGACCACTGGGTGTGCGTGCAGAGCGTGGTGGCCGACGGCCGTGGCGGCCTCTGGGTGCTCGACCCCGCGGCGCCGGCCACCGCGGCGATCGTCCCCGGCGGCCCCAAGCTGGTGCGCATCGAGCTCGCCACCAATCGCGTCGCGCAGACCATCGCCTTCGACACCACGGTGGCGCCGAACGGGAGCTACCTCAACGACGTGCGCTTCAGCCCCGACGGCCGGCACGCCTACATCACGGACTCCGGCGGCCAGGGCGCGCTCGTCGTGGTCGATCTCCGGAGCGGCGCCGCGCGGCGCGTGCTCGACGCGGACCGGAGCGTGCAGCCCGAGAAGGAGGTGGTGGTCGCGATCGACGGCAAGCCGGTGCGCCGCCCCGACGGACGCGGCGTGGAGTTCGCCTCCGACGGCATCGCGCTCTCGCGGGACGGGCAGTACCTGTACTGGAAGGCGGTGACCGGCCGTACCCTCTACCGTATCACGACCGCGGCGCTCACGAACGCCGCGCTCGCGCCGAACGAGCTCGCCGCGAAGGTGGAGCGCGTCGGTGACGCGGTGGTCAGCGACGGCCTCTGGATGGACGCCGGTGGCCGCCTCTACCTGACCGCGCCCGAGGACCACTCGGTGAAGGTGCGAGAGCCGGACGGCGGCGATCGGCTGACCACGGTGGTGCAGGATGCCCGGCTGAACTGGCCCGACACCCTCTCGCAGGGTCCGGACGGGACGATGTACGTCACGGCCTCGCACATCCCGGACATGTCCTGGTACGAGCCGGAGAGCCCGCCGCAGCTCCGCGGCACGGCGCTCTTCAGCTTCGCGCCCGCGCGTTAGGCACCCTCGTCGGCTCCGCAGCGACTGCCGCGCGGCTCCCGGTCGACCGGCTCGACCTGAACGTTGCGGGCGGGAGGTAGAGACGATGGCGCAGCAAGACACGTTCACAGTGGGGAAGTACCTGGCGGCGCGATTGGAGCAGATGGGGCTCAAGCACTATTTCGTGGTGCCGGGCGACTATAACCTCCTGCTGCTCGACCAGCTGGTGTCGAACACGTCGATGCAGCAGATCGGCTGCTGCAACGAGTTGGAGGCGGCCTACGCGGCCGAGGGGTACGCCCGGGCCAACGGGGCGGGCGCGCTCGTCGTCACGTTCAACGTCGGTACCTTCTCCGCGCTGAACGGGGTCGCCGGGGCCTACGCCGAGAACCTGCCGGTGATCTTCGTCTCGTCCTCGTACAACACGAACGACCCGATCGAGGACCATCGCCTGCACCACACGCTGGGAACGCACGACCTGTCGTATCAGCGCGAGATGGCGAGCAAGGTCACCTGCGAGGCGGTCTACGTGAAGCACGCCGAGGACGCGCCGCGCCTGATCGATCGCGCCATACGGGCAGCGCTGGCCGAGCGAAAGCCCGCCTACATCGAGATCCCCTGCAACCTCTCGAGCGCGCCGTGCAGCGAACCGGTTGCGCTGGAGTCGCTCAGACCGCGGGAGACGAGCGATCCGAGGGCGCTGGCGGCCGCGGTCGACGCGGCGGCGGACCTCCTCGACGGCGCGCGGAGGCCCGCGCTGTTGGCCGGGGGACAGCTCCGGGCCTATGACGCGATCGGCGCCTTTCGCGCGCTGGCGGAGGCGCTCGGCTGTGGCGTGGCCGTGATGCCCGACGCGAAAGGGTTCTTCCCTGAGGAGCACCAGCAGTTCATCGGCGTCTACTGGGGGAGCGTGAGCAGCCCGGGAACCGAATCCGTCATGAACGGCGCCGACGCGATTCTGGCCGCCGGGCCCACGTACACGGACTACGCGACGGTGGGCTGGACCGCACAGCCGCCGCAGGATCACACGATCAACGCGGAGCCCCGGTACGTACGATTCCCCCAGGCCGAGTACACGGTCGTCGGTCTGGCCGACTTTCTCTCCGCCCTGGCGAAGAAGGTGCGGAGGAACGACGCGACGCTGCTGCAATACCAGCACGAGTCCAGACGGATCGCGGAGGCGACGCCGCCGGCACCTTCGGAGGACGGAGCAGCGAACGCGCCACTCAGGACCGCCGAGATGAGACGGCAGGTTCAGCGCGACCTCGACGCGCTGACGACGCTGCTCGTGGAGAGCGGCGACGCGTGGTTCGAAGGCGAGTACATGCGCCTGCCGGACGGCGCCCGATTCGAGATCGAGATGCTCTGGGGGTCGATCGGCTGGTCGGTTCCGGCGTCGTTCGGCTACGCGCTCGGGTTGGAGCCCGGTCGGCGCGTCGTCGCCATGATCGGTGATGGCTCCTTCCGCTTCACGGCTCAGACGATGGCGACCGCCATCGGTTGCGGAGTCGAGAATCT
>JBJMNL010000068.1:0-17034 GCA_045804285.1 Gemmatimonadaceae bacterium | reverse complement strand
GTGGACGTCGGGCTCGCGGCGCGTCGACGGCGGGTGCGCGGGGGGCGTGGCGGTCATCCCTCGATACTACGCCGGGAAGGGACGGGACGCGAGCGGGTGGCGTACGCCGCCCCACACCGGTGGCTCGGGCTCGAGGCCGCCCCCGCTACGCGGCGTCCGCGAGGACGGCAACCCTCCGCGGCCGCGGAATGTCTGAGCGAATGGAACCACACACCCCTCACGAGGACCTATGCGACGCACCCCGACGCTGCTCCCCGCGATCCTGCTCGGGCTGGCAGCCACCCTCGGCGCTCCGGCTCCCGCCGCGTGGGCGCAGCAGAACAAGGCACCGAAGGTCGACAAGGCGGGCAAGCCCGGCGACGAGCGTGACGACCGTGACGACCGCGACGACGACCGCCGCACCCGCACCCGCGTCTTCCGCTTCGGCGGCGAGCGCGGCGACCGCGCCGTCCTCGGCGTCTCTACCGCGTCTGGCGCGGGCAAGCGCGACACGCTCGGCGTCTTCGTGGAGAGCGTCACGCCTGGCGGGCCCGGCGAGAAGGCGGGGATCGAGGAAGGGGACCGGATCGCGTCGATCAACGGCGTGAGCCTCCGCCTCGCCCCCGAGGACGCCGGCGAGCCCGACGTCGGCGGACTCATGAGCCACCGACTGCGGCGCGAGATGGACAAGGTCAAGGCGGGCGATGCCGTGACGCTCCAGCTCTGGTCCGGCGGGCGGATGCGGAGCCTGAAGGTGCCGACCGTCGCCGCCGACTCGCTCCCCACCCGCTTCGCGCGCTTCGACCGCGCGTCCATGGAAGACCGCCCCGTGCTCGGGCTCAACGTGACGACGACCGGCAGCCGCCGCGACACGCTGGGCGCCCTCGTCACCGCCGTCGCGACCGACGGGCCGGCGGAGAAGGCCGGGATCGTCGAGGGGGACCGCATCGCGGCGATCAACGGCGTCGACCTGCGCGTGGCGCGCGAGGACGCCGGCGACCGCTGGGCGAGCTCGGTCAAGGCGAATCGCTTCGCGCGCGAGCTGCGGCGCGTGAAGGTCGGCGACCAGGTGGAGCTCCGCGTCGTCTCCGGCGGACAGACGCGCTCCGTGCGCGTCCCCGCGGCGAGGGCGCGCGACGTCTACAAGGACGAGGCGAGCGGCGGCATGCGCTTCTACGTGGGCGACGTGGCCGAGGGGATCGCGCCCGTGCCCCCCATGCCGCCGATGCCGCCGATGCCCGCCGTCGCGCCGCGCGTTCGCGTCGCGCCGCCCATGGCGCCGCTCCCCCCGGAAGAGCTCATGCTCGAGGGAGGCGCGGACGTGGACGTCGACCTGGGCCAGCTGCGCGAGCGTCTCGACGAGGTGCGCGACCAGCTCGGCGAGGTGCGCGTGCGTCTCCGCGGCGCCCCCGAGATCGTCGCGCTGCGCGAGACGGGCGCCGGGCCGCGCGGCGGGATGTTCCTGAGCGGCGGCCGGGGGAGCTACGGCTCCTTCAGGAGCGGGCGGGTGAGCGCCACGCTCTCCGGCCAGTCGGGGACCGTCTCGCTCCCCGGCCTCACCCTGACGCGCGTGAACGCCGATCTCGCCTCCTACTTCGGCGCGGGGAGCGAGGGCGGGCTCCTCGTCACGCGCAGCTCGGGGGCGTGGAGCGCGCTGCACGAGGGCGACGTGGTCGTGAGCGTGAACGGCACGCCGGTGCGGCAGGGGAAGGAGACGCGGATCGCGATGGACGCCGCGGAGCGGAACGAGCTCGAGGTGATCAGGAAGGGGAAGCGGGTGAAGGTGGAGGTGGACGGGGAGCGGTGAGTGGGAACGGCGGGCGGGAACGGCGAGTGGGGACGGCGGGCGGGAACGGCTCGCCGACGAGGGTGCGCGGTGGCACGAGCCAGCTCGCGATGGCGTTCTGAGTGATGAGTGATGAGTTTTGAGTGACGGGTAGTAGTGCGCCGGGCGCGCATCGCGACCCCGCCAGTTCGCGGCGTCCCGGAGGGGCGGAGCGCAGTCTGCGCGAGGGCCGCCGCCGGCCGCACTACTCACGACTCACAACTCACAACTCATCACTCACGACGGCGTCACGCATCCGTCCCGCCCGTAGGGGCGACCGGTCGAGTGACATCCCGGGGCCGTTCCCGCCCGCCGCCCCCGCCCGCCCTTCCCGCCCCCCCTTGTCCGCTCTTCTCCCCACCCACTCCGCCGCCCGCTACGTCCAGCCGCTCCGCGAAGGCGGGTCGCTTCCAGCCGTCGTCGACACCGACGGCGGCGGACTCTGGGTCGTCAAGTTCCGCGGCGCGGGGCAGGGGGCCAAGGTGCTGGTCGCCGAGCTCGTGGTGGGACTGCTCGCCCGCACGCTCGGCCTCCCCGCGCCCGAGCTGGCGGTGGTCGAGGTGCCGGAGCGCTTCGGGCGCAGCGAGCCCGACCCCGAGATCCAGGACCTGCTGCGCAGGAGCCACGGCGTCAACGTCGGGCTGCGCTACCTCGACGGCGCGTTCAACTTCGACGGCTACGCCGCCGGCGACCTGATCGCGCCCGACCTCGCGGCGCGCATCGTGTGGCTCGACGCCTTCGTGACGAACCCCGACCGCACGCACCGCAACCCGAACCTGCTGCTCTGGCACCGCCGGCCCTGGCTGATCGACCACGGGGCGGCGCTCTACGCGCATCACGACTGGACGTCGGTGGACCTGGAGCGGACGCGGACGCCCTTCCCGCTCATCAGGAGCCACGTCCTCCTCGAGCAGAGCGGCGACCTCGAGGCGGCCGACGCGGCGCTGGCCGGCGCCCTGGGCGAGGACGTCTTCGCCGACATCCTGCGCCGGGTGCCCGACGCGCTGCTCGTGGACCCCGCCGCCGGCGCCGACGACTTCGCGACCGCCGGCGAGGCGCGCGAGCGCTACGTCTCGTACCTCACCCAGCGCCTCGCCGCCCCACGCGCGTTCGTGCGCGAGGCGGTCGAGGCGCGCGAGCGGCTCCGGCGCGAGCCCCGCCGCCCCATCTCGGCCCGGCGGTGACCGGATGACGCCCGCCGCCCCGCACCGCGCCGACCGCACCGTGGCCTACGACTTCGCGGTGCTCCGCGCCGTCCCCCACGTCCACCTCGGCGTCTTCGTCCCCGTGGGGGTCGTGATCCACGCGCGGACGTCGAGCTTTCTCGACATGCGCGTGCTGGCCGACCCCGCCGAGCTCGGTGCCTGCCTCGCCGACCTCGACACCGAGTTGCTCGCCCGCTACCTGCGCGCCTGCGAGGCGATCTGCCGCGGCGCCCCGGAGGCGGGGCCGATCGCGCTCGCCCCGCCGTCGGAGCGCTTCCACTGGCTCACCGCGCCGCGCTCCGACGTCCTGCAGAGCTCTCCGGTGCACGAGGGGCTGTGCTCGGACCCGAAGGCGGAACTCGAGCTGCTGTTCGAGGCTTACGTCAAGCGGAAGAGATGAGGTGGGGGGATGGAGAGTGGGGGGACGAGAGACGGTTGGTAGTCGTCAGTCGTGAGTTCTCAGTTCGCAGTGTCCCGCTGGAACTTCCCACTGCCAACTAGCAACTGACGACTACCAACCGTCTCCATCCCTCCCATCCTCGACCATTTCCCCGTCACGGGTGTTCGGTTCATGGCCAACGCGTCCGACACGCACGAGACCGCGACCTTAGCCCAGGGGCCGGGCGTCCACGTGCCGGCGCCCTTCATCTACGCGGTGCCGTTCGTGCTCGGGATCCTGGCCCAGCGGGCGCGCCCGCTGCCGCTGCTTCCGCACGCCGTCGCGCGCCGGCTCGGCGCCGCGCTGGTGGTCGTCGCGGTCGGGCTCCTGGGCTACGCCATGCTCACCTTCCTCAGGGCGCGCACGGCGATCCTCCCCATCCGGCCGGCGTCCGCGCTCGTCGAGTCGGGGCCCTACCGCTTCACGCGGAACCCCATGTACGTCACGATGGCGCTCGTCTACCTCGGCGTCGCGCTCTGGGCGAACGCGCTCTGGCCGGTGCTGCTGCTGCCGTTCGCCCTCGTCGCGGTCCGCCGTTTCGTGATCGCGCGCGAGGAGCGCTACCTCGAGGCGCGCTTCGGCGAGGCGTATCGGGTGTACAAGGGGCGGGTGCGGCGGTGGCTGTGACCGAACATGGAGGCGGGGCCCGGTCGTCAGTCGTTGGTCGTCAGTTGCTGGTTGGCAGTCGTTGGTTGGCAGCGCAGAAATCAGTGACCTCGCGCACTGACAACTGACGACTGACGACTGCCTACTACCTACCGCCCATATACCAGAGTACCGCCTCCCGCCACCTCACCCCGCGATTCTCCGCTCAACCCCCGAGGACGTCATGAACGACAAGCAGCTCGCGAAGCTCATCCGCAAGAACGCCGCGAAGGCGGCGAAGCCGTCGAAGCTCCGGCCGGCGAAGAAGTACGACCCGGCTCTCCAGAACCGCGAGGAGGTGGACGAGGCCGCCGAAGCCGAGCGCACGCAGCTCTTCAAGGACATGAAGCGTCGCGAGTTCTGAGCGTCGTCCGCGCGTGACCACGCCGCCCGCCGGCGCGCCGACGCACCTGGTGCTCCTCCACGGCGCGCTCGGCGCGCGCGCCCAACTCGTCCCGCTCCTCGCGCCACTCGTCGAGCGGAGCGGGGGATCGCTGCACGTCCACGCGCCCGAGCTCGTGGGGCACGGCGAGACCCCCGACGTGGAAGGGCGGCCCTTCCGGATCGAGCGCTTCGCGGACGACGTCGCCGCGTTCCTCGACGGGCGCGGTGTCGAGCGCGCGGCCTTCTTCGGCTACAGCATGGGCGGCTACGTCGCTCTGCACCTCGCCGCCGAACGCCCCGAGCGCGTGGCGGCGGTCGCCACGCTGGGCACCAAGTTCGTCTGGGATCCGGCGACCGCCGAGCGCGAGGCGGCGCGGCTCGACCCGGTGACGATCCGCGCCGGGGTCCCCCGCTTCGCCGACGCGCTCGCCGCGCGCCACGCCGGCACCACCGGCGGCTGGGAGGGCGTCCTCGCGCGCACCGCCGGCCTGCTGCGCGCGCTCGGCGAGCGTCCGCTCCTCACCCCCGACGTGCTCTCGCGCATCGCCCCGCCCGTGCGCGTGATGGTCGGCGACCGCGACGCGACGGTGAGCGTCGAGGAGAGCGCGGCCGTGGCGCGCGCGCTGCCGAAGGGGGAGCTCGCCGTTCTGCCGGGGACGCCGCATCCACTCGAGCAGATCGGCGTCGAGCGGCTGGCGCGCGAGCTGACGGACTTCGTGGACGCGTCCAGCGCGTAGGGCGCGCAGGGATCGGCCACGCGCCACACGCTCCACGCTCCACGCCCCCGTCAGAACGTCGGCCCGAGCAGCACCCCGTTCAGCACCAGCCGGTCGAGCGCGCGCCACCAGCCGCGGAACATCGGCTCGTTCGCGAACAGGATCACGTGCCCCTCGCCGAGCGGCTCCTCGACGACGAGCGCCGTGCCGCGGAGCAGGCGCTCGGTGTTGCCGGGGAAGGTGAAGCCGGCGCGGGTGAGCGGGCCGGTGGTCGGGAAGACGGCGACGTTGGCGCCGTTCCTCGACAGCTTGAGAAAGGTGCTCCCCTCGAGCATCGCCGTGAGGCGCGGCTGCTCGTAGCCGTGCGTCAGCCAGTGCGTCCGGTCGAGCGTCACGTCGAAGAAGGCGCCCGGCACGGGCTGCGGCGCGTCGCGCTCGGCGCCCGGGCTCACGATCCCGCCGAGCGCTTCGAGCCCGCTCTCCTGCGCCTTGTCCGGGGTGCGCTCGCGCTTCCGGTTCGCCGCGCTCTCGCTCCGCACCGAGTCACCGCGCGCGCTCGCGCCCGCGCCGCTCGCCGAGTCGGACGCGCCGCCCGCCGCGCTCGAGTCGCCGTCCACCACGCGCGCCGAGGTGAGGTCCACGTCCTCGCGCGCGGCCCAGGCGCTCGCGCCGCCCATGGTGATCAGCGTTCCGCCGGCGCGCACCCAGTCGCGGAGCCGCTCGGCGCCCCCCTTCCCCAGGCGCGCGGCCATCGTGCCCGGCGAGCCGCTCGGCATGATGATCACGTTGAGCTTCGAGAGGTCGTTCCCCGACAGGTAGGCGTACGAGACCGGAGTGAACCTGATCCCGTAGCGGCGCTCGAGGCTCCACCAGAGCGCGCCGTACGACGTCTGGAAGACGCCGTCGTCGGAGAGGATCGCGAGGCTCGGGGCCGTCAGCCCGACGGTCGGGTCGGAGCCCACGCCGAACTGGCCGCGCTCGGTGTAGGCGCTGTTGATCCCCGTCACGTCCACGCCGCTCTCGCGCGCCAGCTCGTCGAGGCGCGCGGTGAGCGTCGAGTCGTTGCGGGCGACGCGGACGACGTAGGTCCCGCGGGGCCAGCTCCTCCCCCCGGCCTCGAGCGGCTGCGTCGACACCGAGACGCGGTAGCCGGCGTCGAGCAGGTGCCAGGCGAGGCGCGCCGAGGCGTTGCGCTCGGCGGTGAAGAGGTAGGCCGTCCGCGCGCCGCGGCCGGCCACGATCCCGCCGCCCAGCGCCACGGCCGGCAGCTCGGCGCCGTCCGCGTCGCGCCGCGCCCCAGCGGCCGGGGTCGGCGGGGAGGCGGCGAGCGGGCCCGCCCCGCCCGCCGTGGGCGGCTCCGCGGCCGGCGGGGCGAGCAGCTCGCCGCGCACCGGTGCCGCGTCCTCCGTCCAGTACGCATCGACGCCGAAGGCGACCGGGAGCGACCAGGCGGTGACGTCGTAGAACTCGTACTCCTCGCGCGGCGCGTCCTTGCCGCGCCGCGCGTTGCGGCGCGCCCGCTCGCGCTGCCGGCGCGCGAACGCCGTGTCGAGCACCGGGCTGAGCTCGAGGACCGCCTTCGCGACGCGCCCCTGCGGCTGCGCGAAGTCGATCACGTACGCGCCGGCCGCGAAGCGGCGCGATGACGGCGGGGCGTCGCTCGCGGCGGCGCCGCCGTTCGGGTAGGCGTGGGCGCGTGCCGACGAGAAGGCGTCGCTCGCCCGCCGCACCTCGACGCCGGCGCGGAGGAGCGCGGCGACGAGCTCCGCGGCGCGCCCCGGGTCGCTGCCCGGCAGGAGGACGACGCGCTTCATCCGCTCGGCGCGGCCGGCGGCGACCGCGTCCTCGCGGAAACGCAGGTAATCGCGCACCCGCCCCTCGCGGTTCGCGGCGCTCGTCTCGATCGTGGCGAGCGCGGCGACGAAGTGCTTCGCGATCCCGTCGCGGAGGGAGACGAGCGACCCGTCGTCGCGCCGCCAGAGCAGCCCCTTCCACCCGCCGCCGTCGGTCTCGTAGGTCATCCCCGTCGCCCCCGTGAGCGACGGCCAGCTGTCCCAGTAGCCCGGGTAGTAGAGGTCGAACTCGTTCCGGACGTAGTACATCCAGCCGTACCGGTCGAACGCCGCCGCGTTGCCGCGCCCGATGACGTCGAGCCACCTCGTCGCCGTCGCGCCGATGTTCTCGTTCACCGGCGACGCGGCGGGAGGGAAGAAGTACGTCGTCACCTGGCCGTGCTGGTCCACGGTGACCATCGGGTGCCAGCGGAGCATCCCGCGCACGATGCCCTGCACCTCGCGCTGCGTGCTGGCGATCACGTCGCGGTTCATGTCGAAGCGGTAGTGATTGTACCGCCCCTGGATCGACCACGGCTCGCGGTGCTCGACGGCGCCGTTGTCGGGGCTGCCGACACCGATCGAGTTGTACCAGACGGCGAAGCGCTCGTGGCCGTCGGGGTTCGAGCTCGGGTTGAGCACGACGACGGCGTTGCGCAGCGCGGCGAGCGTCGCCGGCTCCTCGCTCGCCGCGAGCTGGTAGAGGAGCTGCATCGCGCTCTCGAAGCCCGGCGACTCGTTGCCGTGCACGCTCTCCGAGATCCAGACGACGACCGGCGTCCGCGCGGCGATGGCGTCGAGCTCGGCCCGCGGCGCTCCGCGGGGGTCGGCGAGCCGGTCGAGGTCGGCGCGGATCTGGTCGAGGCGGGCGATGTTCTCGGGGGACGAGACGACGTAGAGCCGCATCGTGCGCCGCTCGTAGCTCGACCCGAGCTCCTCGACCCGCACGCGGTCCTTCGCCGCGGCGGCGATGGCGAGCAGCGCGCGCTCCTGCGCCGCGTACTGGGTGTTCGTCTCGCCGACCGCGTAGCCGAGGAGCGTCTCGGGGCGCGGCACCTCGGGGCGGTACGGCCCGCGGTCGTAGAAGGAGAACGCGCGGTCGTCGCGCAGCGTCGTCGCGCGGTCGGCGGCGCTCGGCGTCTGCGCGCCCAGTGCTTCCGGGAGCGACGAGAGGGCAGCCGCGACGGCCGCGGCCAGAAGCAGGGATCGGTGTCGCATCGGTGCGTGTCCGGGGGGGCGGGAGCTGCCGCGGCAAAGTTGCCGGCGCGCGCGGCGGCGCTCAAGGGCCGCGGCGCCGCGCGGGCGGGCGTCGCCCGCCGGCGCGTTGCATATGTGAGGGTCCGCGCCACGAACGCGAGGGGCGTGGCGGGCGGTCGCGCCCGCCACGCCCCTCGCCAACCAGGAGGTGCTCGATGCCTACCCGTCTCCCGTTCGGCCCCGCCGTCGTGATGCTCGCGCTGTCGGCGGGCGCGGTCACCGCCCGGGCCCAGGGCGCTCCGGCGAAGTCGGGAGAGACCCAGGCGGCGACGCATGCGCCGGCGCACCTGAAGTTCGGCCCCGGTCCCGTCGCGCGCGCCAACGGGGCCACCGAGATCCAGGTCGCGTCCACCGGGCCGTTCGTGGTCAACTACGTCAACCCCGCCGACGATCCCCGCACCAAGAAGACGGGCAAGCCGAAGTCGCGGTGAGGGGGCGGCCGCCCGCTAGAACTCGATCTGCGTCCCGAGCTCGACGACGCGGTTCGGGGGGAGCCCGAAGAACTCGGTGGCGGAGCGGGCGTTGCGGGCCATGATGACGAACAGCTTCTTGCGCCACATCGCCATGTGCGGCAGCGCCTCGCTCTCCTCGCTCGCCGCGCCGGCCGCCTTGCGCCGCGCCGCGTCGCCGCGGTGGCCGCGGCCGTTGCCCGAGGCGTCGCGCCGGCGGACCGGGATGAGCCGCTCGCGCCCGAGATAGAACGACGTCTCCTGCGGGCGGTTGCGGACGCCGCGGGCGTTGCAGAAGCGCATGAGCGCGGGGACGTTCGGCGTCTCCATGAAGCCGTACGTCGCCATCACGCGGTAGAAGCCCTGGCCGAGGTCCTTCACGACCAGCAGCTCCTCCTCGTCCACGTCCGGCACCTCGGCCGAGGCGATGGAGAGGAGCACGACCTGCTCGTGCAGCACCTTGTTGTGCTTGAGATGGTGGAGGAGGACGACCGGCGCCCCCTCCGCCTCCGAGGTCATGAAGACCGCCGTTCCCTTGACCCGCACCGGCTTCCGCCGCTCGACGTCGTTCAGGAAGAGGTCGAGCGGGAGCGTGCCGCGGCGCAGCAGCTCGCGGAGCAGGTCGCGCCCGCGCTTCCACGTCGTCATGAACGTGAAGATTGCGACCGCGAGGACGAGCGGGACCCAGCCGCCCTGCGCGATCTTGAGCACGTTCGCGCCGAAGAAGGCGACGTCGACGGTGAGGAAGAGCAGCGTGAGCCCCGCCGCGTGCCAGCGCGACCAGCCCCAGCGGTAGCGGGTGACCTGGTAGAAGAGGATCGTCGTGATCGCCATCGTCCCCGTCACCGCGATGCCGTACGCGGCGCCGAGCGCGTTCGAGCTCCGGAAGCCGAGGACGACGAGGATGCAGCCCACGGCGAGCGCCTTGTTCACCTCGGGGATGTAGATCTGCCCCGCCTCGCGCTCCGAGGTGTGGATGATCTCGACGCGCGGGCTGTAGCCGAGCTGGACGCTCTGCTGCGTGAGCGAGAAGGCCCCCGAGATGAGCGCCTGCGAGGCGACGACGGCCGCCATCGTCGCGACGACGAGGAGCGGGTAGAGCAGGACGCGCGGCGCCAGCAGGTAGAAAGGGTTCGCCGCCGCCGAGGGGTCGCGCAGGAGGAGCGCCCCCTGGCCGAAGTAGTTGAGGAGCAGGCAGGGGAAGACGAGCACGAACCAGGCGAGGCGGATCGGCCGCTTCCCGAAGTGCCCCATGTCGGCGTACAACGCCTCGGCGCCGGTGACGGCGAGCACCACCGAGCCGAGGATGACGAAGCCGTGGATGCCGTGGTCGAGGAAGAAGCTGAGGCCGTAGCCCGGCCAGATCGCCGTGAGGATCTGCGGCTCGCGCGAGATCTCGGCGACGCCCAGGGCGGCGATCGCGCCGAACCACACCGCCATCAGCGGCCCGAACGCCTTGCCGACCTTGTCGGTCCCGAACCGCTGGAAATAGAAGAGGGCGCCCAGGATGACGACCGTGAGCACGACCACCCAGTGCTGGAGCGCCGGCGTGATGACGTTCAGGCCCTCGACCGCGCTGAGCACCGAGATCGCCGGCGTGATGATGCCGTCGCCGTAGAGCATGGCGGCCCCGAAGAGGCCGAGGGCGATGAGGACGAACCGGCGCCGCGAGTCGGTGTCGCGGTGCTGGCGCTGGAGGATCAGCGCCAGCAGGGCCAGGATTCCCCCCTCGCCCTTGTTGTCCGCCCGCATGATGAAGATGATGTACTTGACGCTGACGACGAGCGTCAGCGACCAGACGATCAGCGACAGGACCCCGTAGACGTTGGCCGGCGTCGTGGCGACGGCGTGGAGCCCGCTGAAGCACTCCTTGAAGGCGTAGAGCGGGCTCGTCCCGATGTCCCCGTAGACGACGCCGAGGGCGGTCAGCGCGAGGATGGCGAGCCGCCGGCCGCGCGGGTTGGGATCCGCGTGCTGGTGGGGGGGTGGCGGGGTGGCGGCGGGGAAGGAGCCGCTGGCGTCGCCCGCGGTGCCGGTCAGGCCGGAGTCGCGGGCGGGTCGTGGCGGCACCGCCGGGTCGCCGCTGGCGGTGGCTGGCGCCGCCGGCGCATCGCCCGATCCGGCCGGCGGGGACGCGCCGCGGGAGGAGCCTCCCGGTCCAGCTGGTTCGACAGTCATGAAGACACGCGTGAAGGCAGCGCGGCGGTCGTCGGCGACCGCGCTCGGGATCGGCCGCACGGATGCGCGCCTCTCTCCCCGCTGCCGTACGTCAATGAACGCGGGGAATGAAAAAAGGGTCGCGCGGAACGCGCGCGACCTTACAAGGAATCTAGGGGGCCGTCCGGCCGGAAGGGCAGGGGCCCGAGCGGGCTGGGCCGTCGCAACGAGGCGCTGGCGGGGGGGACCAGGGGTCGGGGGAGGGGGGAGCGGCGGCGGCCGGGTGCCCTCCGGCGAATCGTAATCCGGCGTCAACGCGGGCGTCATCATCCGCTCAGCGACACCTAACGTGAGAGTGAGCCGCCCATAACGGGACCGCAACGGGTGCGAAAGACGGCGATGCTACCCTGGGGGCGAGAGGGCAGTCCGACCCACCATCGCCGAGGAGGAGAGAGATGTCCGCCCTGTTCGCCGCGCTCCCCGAGTCCGGGCACGCCGCCCGCGCGCGCCGCTCCCCCGCCGCGGTCGCGATCAGCGTCGTGCTCCACGCCGCCATCGTCGCCGTGGTCGTCCAGGCCACTCTCCGCGACGCCGACGCCAGCGCGCCTCGCCCCGCCCCGCCGGACGTGCTCATCTGGTTCCCACCGCCGCCGCCCGCGCCCACCGTCGCCCGGCGGTCGCTCTCGTCTCACGGGCCGGCGGCGCCGGGCCGGCGCCCGACGGTCGAAGTGCGCACCATCCCGCCGTGGCCGCCGCTCGTCGGCACGAGCGACATCCGGACGGAGCCGCTGCCCACGCCCGGCGGGATCGTCGATCTGTTCGACCAGGGCGCAGCCGCCGGCGGCGAGCCGACGGGAGCGGGGGACGGCCCGCCCGAGGGGGCCGTCCACAGCGTCCGGCAGGTCGAGGTGCCGGCGGCGATGCTCGCCGGCGGCCGCTCCCCGCGCTACCCGGAGTCGCTGCGTGCCTCGAGGACGGAGGGGCGCGTCGTCGTCCGGTTCGTCGTGGACACGACCGGGCGGGTCGAGCCGGGCACCGTGCGCGTGGTGAGCAGCAGCGACGACCGCTTCGCCGCCGCCGTGCGCGCCGCGCTCCCCTCGCTCCGCTTCGCGCCCGCCCGTGCCGGCGGCGGGCGCGTCCGTCAGCTCGTGGAGCTGCCGTTCGAGTTCGCGATCGACAGGTGAGGGCGGGACCGGGTGCCGGCGGCCGCGGCGGAGCGCGTCGGCCGCCGGCGCCCCGTCCGCGCCGTCACCGTTTCCGGTCGGCGTCGATGGCGCGGATGATGTCGTCCCAGCGCGCCTGCTGCGCGGGGGTGAGGCGGAGGCGGATCTGGGCGCGGGCGCTGTCCTTCACGGCGTCGATCTGCGGCTTGATGGGGGCCATCAGCGTCTCGATCCGCTGGTTGCGCCGGTCGAGGATCGAGTCGACGAGCGCGCGCTGGCCGTCGTCGAGGCCGAGCGCGTCGTGGAGCTGGTCGCGCATGGCGCGCTGGTCCCAGCGCGGGGCGAGGCGGTCGCGCACGCTGGCGCGGTCGGCGGCGAAGCCGAGCGCGTAGCCGAGGAGCACGGCCCCGAGCAGGAAGAGGAACGCGACGTACTTCGGGCGCTGCATGGCGGGCGGGGGCGCCTAACGCGGTGAGAGCAGGTAGCGGAGCGCGGCGTCGCGGTCCGAGGAGGATCCGGGGGCGATGACGGGGAGCGGCGTGCCCGGCGCCGGCGCCGCCGCGGCGGGCGCGACGGCGGTGGCCTCGAGGATCGCCGTGTACGCCACGCGCCGCTCGGCCTCGCGCGACTGGAGCACCGCGGCCGCGGCGACGAGCGCCGCCACCCCGGCCGCCCACGCGCCGGCGGAGACCCACTCGCTGACGCTCAGCACCTGCCACCATTCGACTGCCGGGGCGATCCCCGCCGCGGCACTCGCCCGCGCCGAGCGGACGCCCGTGCGCACGCGCGCCATGATGCGCGCCTCGAGGCCGTCCCAGTAGCCCGCGTCCGACGGCGGGGAGTGAGTCTCGCGCAGGAAGCGCGTGACCGTCGGGTCGTCGCCCTCGCCGCCGCGGCGGTGGTGCGTGAGGCGGTACTTGCTCATAGGTCCCTCCGTACGTCGCCCAGCGCGCGGCGCAGCAGGGCGCGCGCGTGGTGCAGGTCGCTGCGAGCCGTTCCCTCGGGGATGCCGAGCATGAGGCCGATCTCGGCGTGCTTGAACCCCTCCACGTCGTGGAGGACGATGACCGCCCGCTGCCGGTCGCCGAGCAGCGCCAGCGCGTGCGTCAGCCGCTGGCGGAGGTCGCTCGCCTCCGCCGGATCGCGGAAGGGGGACGCGACCGTCTCCGGGAGCTCCTCCGCCTGGCGCACCTTGCGGCGGCGGGCGAGGTCGAGGGCCGCGTTGGCCACGATCCGGTGCAGCCAGGCGCCGAACGGCTGGTCCGGGCGGAAGCGGTCGAGCGCGCGGTAGGCGTGGAGGAACCCCTCCTGCACCGCGTCCTCCGCGTCCTCGTGCGTGGCGGCGATGGCGCGCGCGACGGCGTACGCCCGCTGCTGGTGCAGCCGGACCAGCGCCGCGAACGACCCGTCGTCCCCGTCCTGCGCGGCGAGGACGAGCGCGCGCTCGCGGGCGCGACGCTCCGGATCGCGGGCGGCGTCACCGCCCGTCGGCGGCGTCGGCGGCACGAGGGCGGGGCGGGACGGCGCCGGCACCGGCGACGGCTCGAGTCGGAGCGCGGCGGTCATTCGCGATGGGCAAGGGGGGTCACCTCCGTCAAACGCGGGGGGGGCGGGAAACGTTGAAACGGGCGAAGGACAGAAAGGACAGAAGGGCGGAATCGAAAACCTGAAGGGCGGAATGAGGCATAATGAGGCATGAGGAATGAGGCCGGGACGCTACTCGTGGCTAAGCTGGCCACCGGTGGGGTCCCGGCCTCATTCCTCATGCCTCATTCCGCCCTTCAAGATTCCGCCTTTCCGGCATCCGCCCTCCCGGCATCGGTCGCACCCGCCAGCCCCAGCTCCTCCGCCCGTCCCTTCATCGCCTCGATCACGAACGCGATGTGCTCGTCGAGGTCGACGCCCAGCTCCGCGGCGCCGCGGGCGACGTCGTCGCGGTTCACGCCGCGCGCGAACGCCTTGTCCTTCATCTTCTTGCGCACCGACTTCGCGTCCACGTCGTGGACGCTCCGCGTCGGCTTCACGAGGGCGGTGGCGGTGACGAGGCCGGTCAGCTCGTCCACCGCGAAGAGCGCCCGCGCCATGAGCGTCTCGCGGGGCGTGTTCGTGTACGACGCGTGGCCGAGGATCGCCTGGAGGACGTCCTCCGGGTAGCCGCGCCCGCGCAGGACGCGCACGCCCTCCGACGGGTGCTCCTCGGTCGGCGAGTGCGAGTCGTTCGGCCAGCGCTCGTAGTCGAAGTCGTGGAGCAATCCGGCGAGCCCCCACCGCTCCGCGTCCTCGCCGTACCTCGCCGCGTACGCCCGCATCGCCGCCTCGACAGCGAGCATGTGTTTGCGCAGCGAGTCGCTGGCCGTGTACTCGTGGACGAGGGCGAGCGCGTCGGCGCGGGAGGGAAGGGACATGGGCGGGAAGGAGCGCGGGAGGAGACGAACGGGGGCTCGGGGCCGGGGTCCGGAATGAAGATACAACTCCGGCCCCCAACCCCCAGCCCCCGACCGCGCCGGTGTCGCGCCCGGCGGTCGTCTAGGCGCTCGCCCCCCTCAATGCGCCTCGACCTTCACCGTCGACCGGCCGGTCTTCCAGAAGAGCAGCATCGGGAGGCCGGCGACGAGGACGATGCCGCTCAGGAGGTAGATCTTGGAGAAGGCGAGGACGCTCGCCTGGCCGCTGATCTGGTGGTCGAGGATCGCGAGCGCCCGCTGCGATGCGGTCAGCATGTCGACGCTGCGCGACGCCATGCCGCGCGCGAGCGCCGCGACGCGCTCCGTCGTCTCCGGGTCGTAGGTGCCGACGTTCGCCGAGAGCACCGCCTTCTCGAACCTGGTGAAGCGCGAGAGGAGCGTCGCCATGATGGCGATGCCGAGCGAGCCGCCGAGCTGGCGGGTGAGGTTGAAGAGGCCGGTGCCGGCGGCGAGCTGGTGCACCTTGAGCTCGGCCATCGACGCGTTCGTGAGCGGGACGAAGATGAGGCCGAGCGCGACGCCGCGGATGATCAGCGGCCAGAACAGGTCGCCCGTGCCGGCGTCGTACGTCAGCTGCGACATGAGCCACATGCTCCAGAGAAAGCCGAAGGCGCCGATCGTCACCGTGTAGCGCGCGTCGAGCCGCGCCGAGTTGCGCCCGACGATCGCCATGGTGAACGCCGACGCCAGCGCGCCCGGGAGGATCACCCTACCCGTCTGCCACGCCGTGAAGCCGTGGAGCTGCTGGAGGAAGACCGGGAGGACGAAGAGCGAGCCGTAGAGCGCGAGGCCGAGGAGCCCGGCGTACGCCACCCCCATCGCGAGCTGGCGGCTCCGGAGGACGCGGAAGTCGATCACCGGCTCCGGCGTCCGCAGCTCGTGCCAGACCAGGGTGACGAGCGAGACGGCGGAGACGACCGCGAGCGTCGTCACGAGGCGCGACTCGAACCAGTCGAATCGCTCGCCGCGCTCGAGCATCCACTGGAGCGCGCCGACGCCGACGGCGAGCAGCAGGATGCCCGCGAAGTCCACCGTCGTGGCGCGCGCCTGGTGCGCCGCATTGCGCACGTACGTCGCGACCAGGAGCGCGGCCAGGAGGCCGAGGGGGACGTTGATGTAGAAGATCCAGGGCCAGCTGATCGTGTCGACGATGTAGCCGCCGAGCGTCGGGCCGATGGTCGGGCCGACCAT
Organism: Gemmatimonadaceae bacterium; assembly: GCA_045804285.1. GTDB lineage: Bacteria > Gemmatimonadota > Gemmatimonadetes > Gemmatimonadales > Gemmatimonadaceae > DATMHT01. The sequence goes on along the minus strand of JBJMNL010000068.1, from coordinate 1,327 downwards.
GACGCCGACGCCGAAGATCGCCTGCCCGACGCCGCGCTCCTCGGGCGGGAAGGCCTCGAAGAGCGTGGACTGCGCGGTCGAGAGGAGCGCGCCGCCGCCGATCCCCTGGACGACGCGCCAGAGGACGAGCCCCCAGAGCGTCGTCGCCGCTCCGCAGAGGAACGACGCGGCGACGAAGAGGAGGATCGAGCCGGTGAGGTAGCGGCGGCGGCCGAAGTACGCCGAGAGCCACCCCGACATCGGGATGACGATGACGTTGGCGATGATGTAGCCCGTGGAGACCCACGAGATCTCGTCGAGCGTCGCGCCGAGATTGCCCATCATGTGCGGGATCGCGACGTTGACGATCGACGTGTCCACCAGCTCGAGCACCGCGGCGAGCGTCACCGCGATGGCGATCAGATACCTGTTGGCGTACGGGTCCGACGAGACCCGCGACGTGGTAGGGACGGGAAGGACGGCGGTGGCCATTGCTGTCGGGTGCAGGGGCAGCGTGAGGCGTGTTTCGTGAGGCGTGTAGCGTGACGGCAGCGGGTAGCGTGCAGGGACCGCCGCTCGGGACATCCCGGGGCCGTTGCCGCACGCTACCCGCTACACGCTACCGCTGGGCGATCGATGTCGGTCGGGAGCGGTGCGCGAGGAGGGGCCGTTCCGCTACTTCGTCTTCACGCTGGCGGTGACGCTCATTCCCGGGCGCAGCGGCTGGTCGGGGCCGCATCCCCTGGTGACGTCGATCCGCACCGGGACGCGCTGCACGACCTTGGTGAAGTTGCCGGTCGCGTTGTCGGGGGGGAGCAGGGCGAAGGTGGCGCCGGTCGCGGCGCTCAGGCTCGTGACCTTCCCCTCGGCCTTGCAGCCGCCGTAGGCGTCCACCTCGACCTCGACCGGCTGGCCGACGCGGATGTCGGCGAGCTGCGTCTCCTTGTAGTTCGCCTTCACCCAGACGCCCGTGTCGGGGACGACGCTGAAGAGCGCCTGGCCCGGCTGCACGAGCTGCCCGACCTCGACCTGCTTGCGCGACAGGCGGCCCGTCGCCGGCGCCTTGATCGTGGTGTAGTCGAGCTGCAGCGCGGCGTTGTCGCGCGCGGCCTGGGCCGCGGCGAGGCGCGCGGTGGCGAGCCGCACTCCGGCCTGCGCGTTCTCGACCCCGGCGCCGGCCGCGCTCGCCTGACGGCGGGCCGCGGTGACCTGCGCCGCCGCCGCCGTGGCCGCCGCCTGGGCCGCGTCGAGCGCCTGGCGCGAGATGATCTCCTTGGCGGCGAGCTCGCGGACGCGCGCCAGGTCGGCCTGGGCGCGCGTCGCGTTCGCCTCGGCGGCGGCGACCTGC
>JBJMNL010000067.1:0-20298 GCA_045804285.1 Gemmatimonadaceae bacterium | reverse complement strand
GCCGGCGCGGAGGCCGGCGGCGTACAAGTCTAGTGCAAAGGTCCTGCGCGGGCCACCCGACGGAGGGGCAGCCGCGGCGGGGCGGCGCCGTTACTCGGCGCTCTCTTCCCCACCTTCAGCCGCGCCCTCGGCCGCGCCCTCGGCCGCGCCCTCGGCGGGCTCTCCGCCCTCACCCTCGGCCCCGCTGCGGAGCCGGGCCGCGATTGCCTCGGGCTTGGCGCGGCGGCGGCGCGGACGGCGCTTCCGGTCCTCCCCGCCCCGGTCGCCGCCGGCGGCGGCGCGCTCCATTCCACGGTCGGAGCTGTAGGTGCTCTCCTCCCCTTCCTCGGTCTCCTGGCGGGCCGCCGGCGCCTCGCGGCGCGCCTCGACGATCGCGTCGGCGATCGCCTTCGTGATCAGCTCCACCGAGCGGATCGCGTCGTCGTTGCCGGCGATCGGCACCGTGATGAGGTCCGGGTCGGCGTTCGTGTCGACGATGGCGATGAGCGGGATGCCGAGCTTGTTCGCCTCGCTGACCGCGATGCGCTCCTTCTTGGAGTCGATGACGAACATCAGCCCGGGGAGGCGCGTCATGTTCTTGATGCCCGACAGGTTCTTCGACAGCTTGTCGCGCTGCCGGGTCATCATGAGCTGCTCCTTCTTCGTGTAGTTCTGGAACTCGCCCCCCTCCTCGCTCCCGGCCTCGAGCTCCTTGAGGCGGCGCGTCTGCTTCTTGACCGTCTGGAAGTTCGTGAGGAGGCCGCCGAGCCAGCGCTCGGTCACGTGCATGGCGCCGCTACGCTCGGCCTCGGCCAGCACGATGCCGGAGAGCTGGCGCTTGGTGCAGACGAAGAGGACGTTCTCGCCGCGCACCACCACCTCGCGCGCGAGCTTCTGCGCGAGCTCCAGCTGACGCAGCGTCTTCTGGAGGTCGATGATGTGGATGCCGTTGCGCTCGGCGAAGATGAAGCGGCGCATCTTCGGGTTCCACCGGCGCGTCTGGTGGCCGAAGTGCACTCCGGCTTCGAGGAGCTGCTCGAGATTGGGCTGAAGCATGTGCGTGGAGATCCTGACTCGGGTTTGGTCGTCCGCCCCCGTCGTCGCCTCGCGCGACCGGCCGCCGTGGGCCGGCACCCGCCGAGGCTCGGGGGGCGTGAGAGATTTCCCGGGTACCTGGTGCCAGGTACCCGGTACCTTGTTAACGCTTGCTGAACTGGAACCGCTTGCGGGCCTTCGGGCGGCCCGGCTTCTTGCGCTCGACCGCGCGGGCGTCGCGCGTGAGGAGGCCGAGGTCGCGGAGCTTGCGGCGGTGCCCCTCGTCGATCTTGACGAGGGCGCGCGCGACCGCGAGGCGGAGCGCGCCGGCCTGCCCGGTCTGCCCGCCGCCGTCGACGTTCGCCTTCACGTCGTACTTGCCGAGCGAGTCGGTGGCGGTGAACGCCTGCTGGATCGCGGAGACGAGGGCGGGGCGCGGGAAGTAGTCGCCGAGCGTGCGCCCGTTGACGTCCCACTTGCCCGAGCCGGGCTTCAGGAACACGCGGCAGACCGCTTCCTTGCGGCGGCCGACGGTGTGCGTCGTCTGGTCAGCCATTACTTCGTCTCGCTCTTCGTGAAGGTCAGGACCTGGGGCTGCTGGGCAACGTGGTCGTGCTGCGCGCCGGCGAAGACGCGGAGCTTACGCCGGAGCGACTGGCGGCCGAGGGAGGTCTTCGGCAGCATGCCGTAGACGGCCTTCTCGATCACCCGCTCGGGGTGCTTCTCGATCATCGTCGCGAACGGCGTGAAGCGCTCATGCCCCATGTAGCCGGTGTGGCGGAAGTACTGCTTCTGCTCCGCCTTGCGGCCGGTCACGCGGACCTTCGACGCATTGATGACGATGACGTTGTCGCCGGTGTCCATGTGGGGCGTGAACATCGGCTTGTGCTTCCCGCGGATGATCTTGGCGACTTCGGCGGCGAGCCTGCCGAGGATCATGCCCTCCGCATCGACCACGTACCAGCGGTGCTCGATGTCCTTCGGCGTCGCGCTGTAAGTTCTCATGTTCCCAGATACCAAACCAAAACGATGGGTCCCGCGCCTCACCGGTGCGTAATGCAACCCGGGTCTCGGCCGCCAGCGAAGGCGTTTTTAGACAGACACATAAGCTAGACAAGCAGTTAGGACGTGTCAACCGAGGCGAACGGCGGCGGGGCCGCGGCGCGTTCATCGCGCCGCGGCCCCGCCGCCGCCTCCCGCCCGCGCCCACTCCCGGCTACTCGAGCTCGACGAGCAGCGTCCCCTTCTCGACCGCCGTCCCGGGGCTCACCGGCGTCGCCCTGACCCGGCCGGCCGCTGGCGCGCGGAGCTCGTTCTCCATCTTCATCGCCTCCATCACCACCAACGCCTGGCCGGCCTGGACCTCGTCGCCCGGCTGGACGTTCACGCGCACCACGAGCCCCGGCATCGGCGCGACGAGCGGCGCCGGGCCCGTGGCGGCGGCGGTGGACGCGGAGAGGTCGCGAATGGCGCGCGTGCGCTCGTCGAGCGCCTCGACCTCGTAGCGGTAGCCGTCGAGCCACAGCGTGTAGCGCCCCCGCTCGCGGTGGCGGCGCACGACGACGCGGTGCACCTCGTCCCCGATCGTCACGAGGCGCACGGGGGTGCCCTCGACGTCGGCCAGGTGCGCGCGCACGGCCTCTCCCTCGACGTGCACGCCGCCGGCGTCCAGCTCGACGGCCACGCGCTCCTCCCCGACCTGGACGACGTACTTCACGCGGCCTCCCGTACGAGCTCGCACACCGTCTCGACGTGCGCGGTTTGAGGGAACATGTCGAACGCCCGCAGCGACTCGACGCGGTAGCCGGCGAGCCGCGCCACGTCGCGCGCCAGCGTCGCCGGGTTGCAGCTCACGTAGATCACGACGGCCGGAGCGCCGGCCGCCAGTGTCTCGGGGACGCGCTCGTGCAGCCCGGTGCGGGGCGGGTTCACGATGACGACGTCGGCGGGGAGCGCGTCGCCGAGCGCATCCTCGACGCGCGCCGCCACGGAGCGCGAGCCGGCCGCGAGGCGGGCCGCGCACCAGTGCGCGGCCTCGCGATCGGCCTCGATCGCGGTCACCCGTACGCCCTGCTCGGAGAGCCGGACGGCGGTGTCCCCGGCGCCGCTGTAGGCGTCGACCACGGTGGCGGGGCGGAGGGCGAGGACGCGCTCCTCGACCGCCGCCCAGAGGCGGCCGGCGACCTCGGCGTTCACCTGCACGAACGACGCGCCGGGCGACGACTCCCGCCGCCGGTCGTGCAGCAGGACGCGGCGGCGCCCCTCCGGCTCCCACCAGAGCGCCTCGATCGACTGGACGGCGTCGAAGAGCTGCCGCGCCGTGGACCAGACGGTGCCGCCCTCGAGCACGAAGGAGACGCCGTCGCCGAGGAGCCGCACCGCGCCGCGGAGCTCCGCGGCGCGCGGGAAGAACCGCTGGGCGGCCATGATCTCGCGCCACGCGGCGACGACGCGCTCGTCGGTGATCGGGCAGTCGGCGAGCTCGAACACGCGGCCGGGCGCGTCGTACGGGTGCAGGCCGGCGATCCAGCGTCCGCCCGCCCGCCGCAGCGCCAGCGTCAGCTTCCGGCGATAGCGCCACTCGCGCGCGCTCGGCGCGACGGCCGGCCGCCCGACGTCGCGCCGTCCAATGCGGCGCAGCGCGTCGGCGATGATGCCCCCCTTGGCGTCGAGCTGCGCGGGGTAGCGCAGGTGCTGGAGCTGGCAGCCGCCGCACCGGTCGCGCGTGTAGTGCGGGCAGGGTGGCGCGACGCGGTCGGGGGAGGGACGCGTCAGCTCGACGAGCTCGCCGCGGGCGAAGCGCCCTTTCCGCTGGAGCCGGGCGCGCCCCGCGTCGGCGGGCGCGGTGCGCGGCAGGAAGGCGACGAGCGCCCCCCCGTCCGGCTCCGCGACGCGCGCGACGCCGTCGCCGCCGGCGGCGATCGACTCGATCTCGACGTCGACGAGACCGCTCACGCCGTGCGCAGCGCCTCCAGGCGCGCCGCGCGCTTCCAGGCGTCGGCGGCCGACGACTGGCCGTCGCCGGAGGGCACGGTCGGCGTGGCAGGCGAGGCCGCGGATGTCGCGGCGGCGGGGGCGCGCGAGCCGCGGTCGCGCTCGGCGAACAGGGCGGCGGCGATCGCCGCCGCGCGCACGCCCTCCGGCGGCGGCGCCGCCTGCGTGAGCGAGGCGAGCCGGCGCTCGAGCCACTGGATCGAGATGTCGCCGCTCCGGAAGTCGGCGTCCTCCATGACGCGGAGGTGGAAGTCGCGCGACGTCTCCACGCCGTCGATCGTGAGCTCGAGCAGTGCCCGGTGCATGCGCGCGATCGCCTGCTCGCGTGTCCGACCGTGGACGATCAGCTTGGCCAGCATCGGGTCGTAGAACAGGCCGACCTCGCTCCCCGTCTCGATGCCGCCGTCCCAGCGCACGCCGGGCCCGCTCGGCAGGTGCAGGTAGGAGATGCGTCCGGTGGACGGCAGGAAGCCGTTCGCCGGATCCTCGCTCGTGATGCGGCACTCGATCGCCCAGCCGCGGGGCGCGATCTCCTCCTGGGTGAACGGCAGCCGCTCGCCGGCGGCGATCCGGATCTGCCACTGCACCAGGTCGATGCCGGTGACGAGCTCCGTCACGGGGTGCTCGACCTGGATGCGGGTGTTCATCTCGAGGAAGTAGAAGTCCCCGTTCCGGTCGAGCAGGAACTCGCAGGTGCCGGCGTTGACGTAGCCGGCGGCACGCGCGGCGGCGACGGCGGCCTCCCCCATGCGCGCGCGCAGCTCCGGGGTGACGGCGACGCTCGGCGCCTCCTCGATCATCTTCTGGTGCCGGCGCTGCACGCTGCACTCGCGCTCCCCGAGGTGGAGCATGGTGCCGTGGGCGTCGCCGAGCACCTGGATCTCGACGTGGCGCGGCCCCTCGATGTACTTCTCGACGTACACCGCGTCGTCGCCGAAGGCGTTTCGCGCCTCGCGCTGCGCCGAGGCGAGCGCGCCCGCGAGCTCGCCCGGCTCGCGCACGACGCGCATCCCCTTCCCGCCCCCGCCGGCGGCCGCCTTGAGCAGCACGGGGTAGCCGAACCGCTCGGCGATCTCCGCCGCCTCCTCGGCGTCGCGCAGCGACGAGGTCGTGCCTGGCACCACCGGGGTACCGGCGCTGATGGCGAGCTCGCGCGCCGCCGTCTTGCTCCCCATGGCAGCGATCGCCTCCGCCGGGGGGCCCACGAAGACGAGGCCCGCGTCGCGGACGGCGCGGGCGAACCACTCGCGCTCGGAGAGGAAGCCGTAGCCCGGATGGATCGCCTCCGCGCCCGTGCGCAGCGCCGCCTCGATGATCCGCTCTCCCTTGAGGTAGCTCTCGGCCGACGGCGCGGCGCCGACGTTGATCGCCTCGTCCGCCTCGCGCACGTGCGGGGCGCGAGCGTCGGCGTCGCTGTGGACGGCGACCGACCGGACGCCCAGCTCCTGGCAGGCGCGCACGACGCGCAGGGCGATCTCGCCGCGGTTGGCGATCAGAACCTTGGAGAACATGGCGGGCCTAGAGCGGGATGTTCCCGTGCTTCTTCGGCGGATTCCGGTCCCGCTTCCCCTGCAGCGTCTCCAGCGCGTCGATGAGGCGCGGGCGGGTGTCGCGCGGGTCGATGATGTCGTCGAGGTAGCCGCGGCCGGCGGCGATGTAGGGGTGCGCGAACTTCTGCCGGTACTCCTCGACCTTGGCGTCGGTCGCGGCGGCGGGGTCGGGGCTGTCGGCGAGCTCCTTCTTGTAGATGATCTCGACCGCACCCTTCGGGCCCATGACCGCGATCTCCGCCGTCGGCCAGGCGACGTTGAAGTCGCCGCGGATGTGCTTGGAGCTCATGACGTCGTACGCGCCGCCGTACGCCTTGCGCGTGATGACCGTGAGCTTGGGGACGGTGGCCTCGCAGTACGCGAAGAGCAGCTTGGCGCCGTGCTTGATGATCCCGTTGTGCTCCTGCGCGACGCCGGGCAGGAAGCCGGGCACGTCCTCGAAGGTCACGATCGGGATGTTGAACGCATCGCAGAAGCGGATGAAGCGCGCCGCCTTCATGGACGCGGCGATGTCGAGCACGCCCGCGAGCACCGCCGGCTGGTTGGCGACGACGCCGACGCTGTAGCCGCCGAGGTGGGCGAAGCCGCAGAGGATGTTCGCGGCGTACTCCTTGTGCACCTCGTAGAACTCGCCGTCATCCACGACGTGCCGGAGCACGTCGTGCATGTCGTACGGCCTGTTCGGATTGTCCGGAACGACGTCGAGGAGCGCCTCGGCGCGGCGGTCGCGCGGATCGGTCGCGGCGGCGCGCGGCGGGTCGGCGACGTTGTTCGACGGGACGAAGCGGAACAGCTCGCGGATGGCGGCGAGGCAGGCGAGCTCGGAGTCGTGCGCGAAGTGGGCGACGCCGGACGTGGCGGCGTGGGTGTCGGCGCCGCCGAGCTGCTCCATGGTCACGTCCTCGTGCGTCACCGTCTTCACGACGTTGGGTCCGGTGACGAACATGTACGACGTGCCGCGGACCATGTAGATGAAGTCGGTGATCGCCGGCGAATACACGGCGCCGCCCGCGCACGGCCCGAGGATCGCCGAGATCTGCGGCACGACCCCGGACGCGAGCGTGTTCCGGAGGAAGATGTCGGCGTAGCCGCCGAGCGAGACGACGCCTTCCTGGATGCGCGCGCCGCCGGAGTCGTTGAGGCCGATCACGGGCGCGCCGTTGCGCACGGCGAGGTCCATGATCTTGCAGACCTTCTGGGCGTGCGCCTCGGAGAGCGAGCCGCCGAAGACGGTGAAGTCCTGCGAGAAGACGTAGACCAGGCGTCCTTCGATGCGCCCGTACCCGGTGACGACGCCGTCGCCGTAGATGGGCGCCTCGCCGTCCCCGGCGGCGCCGTCCTGGGCCGAGCGGGCGGTGACGAAGCGGTCGAGCTCGACGAAGCTCCCCTCGTCGAGGAGGACGTCGAGCCGCTCGCGGGCCGACAGCTTCCCCTTCTCGTGCTGCGCCTTGAGGCGCTTGGCGCCGCCGCCCAGCTCCGACTCGGCCCGTCGCCGCTCCAGAAGCGCGAGTTTGTCTTGCATGGTCATAGGCGGGGTAAGCTAGCCGAGGGGTACGTGGCGAGCCAGCCTCGACGGTCGGCCTCGGCGAGGGTGTCGAGCACGAGCCGGTGGGCGCGTAACGCGACGCGCGCCCCGGCCTCGACCGAGGCCGGGGCGCGCCCGGGTGTCATGCTTTCCTGCGCCGTCAGGCGTGGGACGCCTCGTCCGAGCTGTGGACCGTCGGCGGCGTCTCCGGCCGCGGCGGCTGGTCCGCCGGGATGTCGGTGACCGTCAGCACGATGCGGCGGTGGATCGGGTCCACCTCGAGGACGCGCATCTCGAGGTTCATCCCCTCGTAGACGAGGTCCGCGGGGCTGTTGACCGGGCGCCCGTTGGCGAGCTGGCTCACCGGCACGAAGCCCTCGATGTCGTTGCCGACGTCGACGACGACGCCCTTGTCCATCAGGCGCACCACGCGGCCACTGAGATCGGTGCCGACGGGGTACGTCTCACCGATGCGGAGCCACGGGTCCTCCTCGGCCTGCTTGAGGCCGAGCGAGATGCGCTTGTTGTCGGAGTCGATGTTGAGGATGACCACGTCCACCGTGTCGCCCTTCTTCACGACCTCCGACGGGTGCTGGACGCGCTTGGTCCAGGACATGTCGGAGATGTGGATCAGGCCGTCGATGCCGGGCTCGATCTCGACGAAGGCGCCGAAGCTCGTGAGGTTGCGGACCTTGCCGGTGATGCGCGTGCCCACGGGGTACTTGAGGGGCAGCACGACCCAGGGGTCCTGCTCCGTCTGCTTCATGCCGAGCGAGATCTTCTCCTCGTTCGGATCGACCTTGAGCACCACCGCCTCGATCGACTCGCCGATCGACACCAGCTTCGACGGGTGCCGGACGTTGCGCGTCCAGCTCATCTCGCTGATGTGGACGAGCCCCTCGATGCCCGGCTCGAGCTCGATGAACGCGCCGTAGTTGGTGATCGAGACGACCTTCCCCTGGACGCGGGTGCCCACGGGGTACTTGGCCGCGACGTCCTTCCACGGGTAGCTCTGGAGCTGCTTGAGGCCGAGCGAGATGCGCTCGCGCTGCCAGTCGATGTCGAGGACCTTCACCTCGAGCTCCTGCCCGATCTGCACGAGCTCGGACGGGTGCGAGATGCGCCCCCACGACATGTCGGTGATGTGGAGCAGGCCGTCCACGCCTCCGAGGTCGATGAACGCGCCGAAGTCCGTGATGTTCTTGACGATGCCCTTCCGGACCTGGTCCTTCTCGAGCTCCTTCATCAGCTTCTCGCGCTTGCCAGCCCGCTCGGTCTCGAGGATGACGCGGCGCGAGACGACGATGTTGCGGCGGCGCTTGTTGAGCTTGATGATCTTGAACTCGTACTTCTGGCCGAGCAGCTCGTCGATGTTCGGCACGCGGCGGAGCGCGATCTGCGAGCCGGGGAGGAACGCGTCGACCCCCATGAGGTCGACCACGACGCCGCCCTTGATCTTCTTGACGAGCGTGCCCTCGACGGGCTGATCGCTCTCGTAGGCGACGCGGATGCGCTCCCAGACGCGCATGAAGTCCGCCTTCTTCTTCGAGAGGACGACCGACCCCTCCTGGTCCTCGAGGTGCTCCAGCAGGACCTCGACCTCGTCGCCGGGCTTGAGGTCGGGGAGGTCCTTGAACTCCTCGAGCGGGATCGTCCCCTCGGACTTGAAGCCGATGTCGAGAACGACGAGGTTGTCGCGGATCTCGCGCACCTTCGACTTCACGATCTCCCCCTCCTCGATCGAGGCGAGGGTACCGTTGTACAGCTCCATGAGGCGGTCGTACTCTTCCGACGAGTACTCGTCCTCCTCGTAGAGCTCGGGGCGGCGGTTGGCAAGCGGGCGGAGCTGCGACTTCTGAAGGTCGCGCTTCTCGCGCTGCGTCAGCGCGGCGCCGGTCGTGCCGGTTGGCGTGGTCGTGTCGAGCTCGGGCATACCGAAGTGGTTCTCCTGATTCGCGGGTGTTTAGGCTCGCCGCGACGAGTCCTGTGGGTTCCCCTGCGGGTGCCCCCGCTGGGTGGGTCCGTCGCCCTGCCGAGAGGCCACTGGCCAGAGGCGCGACGGGCGGTCGACGTCACTCGGGATGAACCGAAATGTGGCGTGCGGCGCGAACCGTCGAAACTACCCGTTTCGCTAGCGCTCGTCAATGGAGCGCGACGGCGTCTCCTCGTCGTCGCGCGCCACTCCCCGCACCACGGCCCGCGCCAGCGCCACGATCCGCTCTACCTGCTCCGGCTGCGTCAGGTACGTGGTGTCGATGAGCACGGCGTCCGCCGCCTGCACGGTCTGCGTCGCGTCCCGCGCGTCGCGCTGCACGATGCGCTCGGTCTCCTCGGCGATCTCCTCGTCCGCCGGCCGCCTGCCGAGCCGCTGCACGAGCCGCCGTCGAGCCCGCTCCCACGGGTCGGCGACGAGGAAGATCTTCACGTCGGCCTCGGGGAAGACGACGGTCCCGATGTCGCGCCCGTCGACGACGACGTCGTGCCGCTCGGCGGTCCGGCGCACCCGCTCGTTCACCCACCCGCGCACGCCGGGCATCCGGGCGACCCGCGAGACGTGGCGCGTCACCTCGGCGCCGCGCAGCTCCTCGTCCACCGGCGCGCCGCCGATGAGCGGGACGAACGAGTGCGAGCCGGGCGCCAGCGTCACGGCGGCGCACCGCGCGAGGACGAACGCCTCGTCCCACCCCTCGGGCGGCCGCGCGGAGCGGAGCGCGACCGCGGTCGCGGCGCGGTAGAGCGCGCCGGAGTCGACATGGTGCACGCCGAGCCGCTCGGCGACCCACTGCGCGGTGGAGGACTTGCCCGACGCGGCCGGCCCGTCGATGGCGACGACGAGCGGCCGGCGGGCGGGGGCGATGGAGTCGGAGACGTCGGGGAAGGTGTCGCTCACGCGGGAGCCGGAGGGGCGGCGGATTGGGTGACGGCGGCGCGCGGCGTCAGGAGGTGACGCGCGCGAGGTCGCGCCAGAAGGCGGGATAGGAGACCGACACGCAGTCGGGGTCGTCGATCGCCACCTCGCTGCCCGGCAGCGCGGCGAGGACGCCGAAGGCCATCGCGAGGCGGTGGTCGCCGTGTGTCGCGACCCGCCCGCGCAGCGGCCGGCGCGGCGCGCCGACGACGCGCAGCCCGTCCGCGCTCTCGTCGGCCTCGACCCCGATCGCCCGCAGGCCGGCGACGACGGCGGCGATCCGGTCGCTCTCCTTCACCCGCAGCTCGCGCGCGCCGGTGATCGTCGTCTCCCCCTCGGCGCGCGCCGCGACGCAGGCGAGCAGCGGAAGCTCGTCGATCATCGAGGGCACCTCGGCGGCGGCGACGTCGGCGCCGCGCAGCGTGCGGCCGGCCGAGACGCGCAGGGCGGCGACCGGCTCGCCGCCCTCGTGCCGCTGCTCCTCGCTCGCCAGCTCGGCGCCCATGCGCTGGAGCACGGCGAGGAACCCGGTGCGCGTCGGGTTCACCCCGACGTCGGGGAGCAGCAGCTCGCCATGCTGGGCGAGCGTCGCGAGCGCGACGAAGAACGCGGCCGACGACGGATCGCCCGGCACCGTGCGGTCGACGGCGGCGAGGGGCGCGCCGGGGGCGAGGCGCACCGTCGCGCCATCCGTCTCGACCGGGGCCCCCATCGCCCGCAGCATCCGCTCGGTGTGGTCGCGCGAGCGCGCCGGCTCGCGCACGGTCACGGCGACGCCGGCCGCGGCGCCGGCGATGAGCAGCGCGCTCTTCACCTGCGCGCTCGCCGCCTCGCTCTCCCACTCGATGGCGCGCAGGCTCCCGCCGTGCACTTCCATGGGCAGCGTCCCGGCCGGCGACGCCGTGATCCGCGCGCCCATGGCGGCGAGCGGGCGAGCGACGCGTCCCATGGGCCGGCGGCTGAGGCTCGCGTCGCCGGTGAAGCGGGCGGCGAAGGGGCACGCCGCGACCAGGCCGGCGACGAGACGCGCGGTCGTGCCGCTGTTCCCGCAGTCGAGCTCCACGGCGGGCGCGCGGAGGGCGCGCGGGCCGAGGCCGCGCACCACGATCTCGGCGGCCGCGACCTCGGGGACGTCGAGCCCGAGCGCGCGGAGCACCCCCGCCGTCGACCGGACGTCGGCCGAGTCGAGCAGGCCGCGCACCCGCGAGGGGCCGTCGGCGAGCGCCGCCAGGATCAGCGCGCGGTGCGAGATCGACTTGTCGCCGGGGACTCGAACGGTACCGGTCACCCTCATCGCGCGCGCGCTCGCTCCCACCGGCTCAACGGAGCCAACGCTCGAGGGCGGTCGCCGTGTCGGTCCTGTCGTCGCGGTACTTGACGATGACCGGCGTCTGCACCGACAGCGCCTCCCCCTCCGCCCACTCCCCGCGCACGCGCCGGGCGCCCGGCACGACGACGGCGCCGGCGGGGATCTCCAGCGGCCGCTCGGGGGTCCCCCGGTAGACCGTCTCCCGCACCAGGTCGTACACGGGGGTCCCCCGGGTCAGCACGACGCCGGCCCCGAGCACGGCTCGCTCGCGGACCACCGTTCCCTCGTACACGCCGCTGTTGCCGCCGACGACCACGTCGTCCTCGATGACCACCGGCGCCGCGTTGACCGGCTCGAGGACGCCGCCGACCTGCGCCGCGGCGCTCAGGTGGACGCGGGCGCCGATCTGGGCACAGGAGCCCACGAGGGCGTGGGAGTCCACCATCGTGCCCGGGCCGACGTGGGCGCCGACGTTGATGTACATCGGGGGCATGCAGACGACGCCGGGCGCGACGTAGGCGCCGCGCCGGATCGCCGAGCCGCCGGGCACGATGCGCACCTGGTCCTCGAGACGGAGGGCGCGCGTGGGGAAGGTGTGCTTGTCGAAGAAGTGAAAGGCGGAGTGCAGCGATCCGGAGAGCGACATGTCCACCACGCGCCCGAGCCGGAAGCCGACGAGGATGCCGAGCTTCACCCACGTACAGGCGCGCCACTCGCCGTCGGGCCCGCGCTCGGCGGCGCGGACGGTGCCGTGCTCGAGCGAGGTCAGGAGCTGTTCGACGAGGGTCGCGCTGTCGGCGGGGAGCGGTGCGCCAGGCGGCGTATCGGCGATGGCGGCGAAGCGCTCGGCCATCACCTCCGGAGGGCACATCGTCATGCGGCGAGCGCTCCCGCCGCGGCCAGGCTTCCGCGAACCGCGCCGGCGTGCCCGTCGGCGAGCGGGACGAGCGGCAGGCGGAGCACGTTCTCGATCCGCCCCATCATCGACAGCGCCGCCTTGACGGGGATCGGGTTGCTCTCGACGAAGGCGGCCTGCATCCAGGGGGTGAGGCGGTAGTGGAGCTCGCGCGCCGCCGTCGAGTCGCCGCACGCGGCGCGCTCCACGAGCCGCGCCATGAGGCGCGGCGTCGCGTTCGAGGTCACGGAGATGACGCCGTCGCCGCCCGCCGCCATCACGGCGAGGGTGAGCGCGTCGTCCCCGGAGAGCACGCTGAAGTGCGGCGGCCGGTCGCGGATGACGTCCATGATCTGCGCGAGGTTTCCGGAGGCTTCCTTGATCCCGACGACGTTGGGCAGGGCGGCGAGCTCGAGCGCCGTCCGCGCCTCGATGTTGCTCCCCGTCCGGCCGGGCACGTTGTAGACGATCACCGGCAGGTCGGTCGCCTCGGCGACGGCGCGGAAGTGCGCCACGATGCCGCGCTGCGGCGGCTTGTTGTACATCGGGGAGACGTGCAGGAGGTGCGTCGCGCCGGCCGCCTGCATCTCGCGCGACATCGCCACCGCCCGGCGCGTGTCGTTCGAGCCGGCGCCGGCCACGACAGGCACGCGGCCCGCCGCCTGCTCGACCACGATCTCGACGACGCGCCGGTGCTCCGCCGGCGTCATCGTCGCCGCCTCGCCGGTGGAGCCGCACGGCACCAGGAAGTGGATCTCCTCCGCGATCTGCCAGTCCACGAGCGCGCGCAGCGCGCGCTCGTCCACCTCGCCGTCCCTCGCGAACGGCGTCACGAGCGCCGTCCCGCACCCGAACAGCCGTCCGTTTCGCTCGCCGTCGCTCATGTCCCCTCCCCCGTGGTGGCCGGGCCGCGCCCGGCGAGCAGCACGTCGCGCATCGTGAAGACCCCTCGTCGTCCCACGAGCCAGCGCGCGGCGGCGAGCGCCCCGTCGGCGAACACGCGCCGGTCGCGCGCCAGATGCTCGAGGCGAATCTGCTCGAACGCGCCGTCGAACACCACCTCGTGGGTGCCGGGCACCGAGCCGACGCGGACGCTGGTCACCGGCGTCGGCCGGCCGAGGGCCGCGGCCAGCGCCCGCTCGATGACGAGCGCCGTGCCCGAGGGCGCGTCCTTCTTCGCGGCGTGGTGGGTCTCGACGACGTGCGCGTCGAAGCCGCCGGCGGCGGCGACGGCGCGCGCCGCCGCCGCGACCGCCTCGACGAAGACCGCCATCCCGACGGAGAAGTTCGCGGCATAGAGCAGCGCGCCGTGGTTGCGCTCCACGTCGGACGCGACGGCGTCGAGCTGGTCGTACCACCCGGTCGTGCCGCACACGACCGGGACGCCGGCGTCCACGCACGCCTCGACGTTGGTCGGCGCGGCGCCGGGCTCGGTGAACTCGACGGCGACGTCGGCGCCGCGCAGCGAGCCCGCCGAGATGCCGCTCCCGCCGGCGTTCTCCCGCCCGCCGATGGTCGCCACGACCTCGAAGCCGCGCTCGGGCGCGAGCGCGGCCACGGCGCGCCCCATCTTCCCCATCCCGATGACGGCGAGCTTGAGCGTGGGACGCGTGGGCGGCGCGGGCGGCGTGGGCGCGGTCACCGCGGCACCTCGCCGCCGTCGCTGCTCGCGAAGAACGCGTCGTGCAGCCGCCGCATCGCCGGCGCGACCTGTTCGGCGTCCACGATCATCGTCAGGTTGATGCCGGTGGCGCTGAGGGAGAGCATGTGCACCCTGGTCCCCGCCATCGCGGCGAGCGCCCGCCCCATCGCCGCGCCGTCGTCGCCGATCCCGGCGCCCACGACTGCGATGATCCCGCGGTTCCGCTCGACGGAGACGTCGCCGAGCGGGGTCAGGTCGCCGAGCAGCGCCTCGAGCTGCCCCGGGTCGTCGATCGTCACCGACACCGAGACCTCAGAGGTGGCGACGACGTCCACCGACGTGTGGTGGCGGTCGAACACCTCGAACACCGTGCGCAGGAAGCCGTGGGCAAGGAGCATGCGCGGCGATCGGACCTTCACGACCGTCGTGCTCGACCGCCCCGCGATCGCGCTGACGGCGCGGCGCGGCGCGTCGAAGGTGATGAGCGTGCCCGTTCCCGAGGGCCGCCGCGAGTTGAACACGTAGACGGGGATCCCGCGCCGCACGGCGGGGGCGATCGTGCTCGGGTGCAGCACCTTGGCGCCGAACGACGCGAGCTCCGACGCCTCGTCGAAGCGGATCCGGTCGATCAGCCGGGCCCCCTCGACGACGCGCGGGTCGGCGGTCAGCATGCCGTCCACGTCGGTCCAGATCTCGATCGCGTCTACCTGGAGCGCGGCGCCGACGAGCGACGCGGTGTAGTCCGAGCCGCCGCGGCCGAGCGTCGTCGTGATCCCCTGGTCGGTGGCGCCGATGAAGCCGCCCATCACCGGAACGCGCCCCTCGCGCACCACGGGGAGCACCACCGAGCGCGCGCGCTCGGCGATGCGGTCGACGCGCGGCTCGGCGCGGGTGAAGCGATCGTCGGTGACCACGACCTGGCGCGCGTCCACGAGCTCGGCGGGCACGCCGCGGGCGCAGAACAGCGAGACGACGAGCGTCGACGAGAGCTGCTCGCCGAGCGAGGCGATCGCGTCGAGCGAGCGCGGCGTGACGTGGCCGAGCGTCGAGAGCGCCTCGGCGAGGCTGGCCAGCTCGTCGAACAGGGCGCTCATCTCGCCCGCCACCTCGTCCGCCGCCGGCGTGCCGCCGAGCAGCGTCTCGGCCTCCGCGAGGTGCCGCTCACGCAGCCCCTCGACCGCGCTCAGCGCGCCGATGAGCTGGCCGCGCGCCGCCTGCTCGGCCAGGCCGAGCAGCGCGTTCGTCGCGCCGGCGAGCGCCGACACGACGACGATCGGCCGCCGGTCGAGGCGGGCGCGCACGATCTCCGCCGCGCGCTCGATCGCCTCGGCGCCGCCGACCGAGGTGCCGCCGAACTTGAGGACGATCACGGGCGCCTACGCCCGCGGCAGGAGCCCGCGCGCCGCCATGAGCTCCGCGTTGAGGATCGACGCCCCGGCCGCCCCGCGCACGGTGTTGTGCCCCATGGCGACGAGCTTGAAGTGGAGCACCGGGTCGGGGCGCAGCCGCCCCACGGTCACGGTCATCCCGCGCCCCGCGTGGACGTCGCGGCGCGGCTGCGGCCGGTCGGGGGCGTCGGTGAGCGCCACGGGGCGCTCGGGGGCGCTCGGCAGCCCGCGCGCCTCGGGCGCGCCGCGCCACCCGGCGATCGCCTCCCACGCCTCGGCGAGCGGGACCTGCCGCTCGAGCGCCACCGAGGCACAGACGGTGTGGCCGTGCTCGACCGCGACGCGGTTGGCGTGCGCCGTGACCCTCATCCCGGCCGGTGCCACGACGCCGTCGGCGAGCACGCCGAGAATCTTCCGCGTCTCGGTCTCGATCTTCCCCTCCTCGTCGAGGATGTGGGGGACCACGTTGCCGAGGATGTCGAGAGAGGGGACGCCGGGGTAGCCGGCGCCGGAGACGGCCTGCATCGTGGCCGCGAACACGGCCCGGACGGCGAACGCCTCGTGCAGCGGCGCGAGCGCCATGGCGAGCACGATCGTGGAGCAGTTCGCGTTGGTGACGATGGCGCCCTCCCAGCCGCGCCGCTCGCGCTGCCCGTCGAGCAGCGCGAGGTGCCCGGGGTTGACCTCGGGAATCAGCAGCGGGACGTCGTCGTCCATGCGGTAGCACTTCGCGTTGCTCAGCACGACCCTGCCAGCGCGCGCGAACGCCGGCTCGGCGGCGGCCGCGGCGGCGGCGTCGAGCGCCGAGAAGACGACGGGCGAGCGCACGGCGCCGGGCTCGCAGGGGAGCACCGTCTTGGACGCGGCCGCGGCGGGCATCGCCCCCTCGAGCCAGCGCGCGGCCTGGGCGTACGTCTTTCCCACGGAGCGCTCCGAGGCGGCGACCTCCGCCAGCTCGAACCAGGGATGGCCGTCGAGCATCCGCACGAACGTCTGCCCCACGGCGCCGGTCGCGCCGAGGACGGCGACCGGAAGCCGTGCGCCGCCGGGCGCGAAGGCGTTCCCGCGGGCGGGGCGCGCGCTCACGCGGCGAGGAGCGACCGCACGAGCCGCTCGTAGGTGTCCACGCTGCGCCGCAGCTCGGCGACGTCGATGTACTCGTCCGGGGTGTGCGCGACGTGGATCGAGCCGGGCCCGTAGAGCAGCGGCGTCCCCCAGCGACCCAGGAGCGGGATGTCCGACGTGTACGCGACCGGCCCCACCTCGAACCCCTCGACGGTGTGGAAGCGCTGCGCCGGAATGGTGGAGCCCCACTCGATCTCGGCGCGTCCCAGCGCCCACCGGGCGATCGCCTCCTTCACCGGCTCCACGTCCCCGACGAGGCGGAACATGAGCTCGGACTCGGCGAGCGCGGGGATGACGTTCGCCTCGGTGCCGCCGCGGATCGTGCCGATGTTCACCGTCGTCGCGCCGAGCACGGGGTCCACCGGCAGCGGGAGCTGCTTGATCGTCGGGAGGAGCTCGAGCATCGGCTCGATCGCCGACCGGCCGAGGTGCGGGTACGCCGAGTGCGCCTCGCGGCCGCGCGTGCGCACCGTGACGCGGAGCGATCCCTTGGCGCCGCTCGCGAGCCGGCTCTCGGTGGGCTCGCCGTTCACGAGGTAGCGGCTGGTGGCGGGGAGGTGGTTGGCGGCGCGCGCTCCGTCGGAGCCCTTCTCCTCGCCGACGACGAGCAGCACGTCCACGCGCTCCTCTCCCGACGAGGCGAGGCGGTCGGCGGCGGCGAGCATCGCCGCGGCGATCCCCTTCGCGTCGCAGGCGCCGCGCCCGTAGAGGCGGCCGTCGTCGAGACGCGGCGGCAGGTACGGCGGCACGGTGTCGAGATGCGTGGAGAGCGTCACGCCGCCCCCGGCCCTCGAGGCCCACACGTTGCCCCGTCCCGGCGTCACCTCCTGCACCGTGACGTTCCACCCGCGGGCCACCAGCCAGCGCGCCACGAAGTCCACGGCTCGCCCCTCGCCGCCGGTGGGCGATTCGATCGAGAGCAGCTCGGCCGCCAGCGCGACGACGTCGGTCATCCGCGCAACTTAGCCGCCCCAGCGGTGCCGGCCAAGGCGCCCGCGCCCGCGCGAGCGGGTCGCCCGACGCGGGCGGAACGGAGGGTCAGGCCGCGCCGCCGCGGCGTCCCGGCGAGGCCCGGTCCTCGCGGCGCGCGCCGTCGCCGCGCGCCGGCCGACGCGCGCGCTCCATCGCGGGGTCGGCTTCGGTGCAGTCGATACGGCGCGCGCGCGGGCCCGGCGCGGGATCCGTCGCCGAGCGGGCCCGGCTCGGGTGGGCGTTCGCGCGGTCGGGCTGGCGCGGGATCTCGTTCTCCATCTCCATCACCCTCTAAAAGTCTCCGGACGACCAGGGCCGTCGTCGCCCGGTCGCGTGGCCCGCGCCCGCCGTCGAGCCGGGCCGACGCGGCGGGAAACGCAAGGCGCGAGCCGCCGCCACGGCCGCGGCCGGCGAGATCGCACGAGATTGCATGGGAGCCAAAGAAAGCGGCCCCGGCGCGGAGCGCGGGGCCGCCCTCCGTGCTGGACGGGAGCTACAGCCGGCGGTCGGCCGGCGTGGTGGTGGTGCCGGCCGTGGTCCGCGCCGCGCCCGGCGCCACGCCCTGCACGTGCTCCACGAACATCTGCTGCACGAGCCGGTTCGCCTCGCGCGCGTACTCGTCGTGGTGCCGCTCGCCCACCTCGCCGATCTGCACGAGCTGCGGGTTGCCGAGCTGGCGGCCGGCCTCGCGGAACGTGAGGAAGGTGTCCTCCGACTGCCGCGCGGTCACGATGTCGCCGACGAGCCGCAGGAAGTCGCTCTCGCGAGCCGCGTCGGCCAGGTCGCGCGCCGCGCCCATCGCCTTGCCGAGGACCTTCTTCCCCGCCCCGAGCTCGGCCCCGATCTGCCGCTGATAGTCCTCGAGCATGCGCTGGTGCTCCTGCATGGTCGGGATGAATCGGCTGCACAGGTCGCGGAAGCGCGCGTCCTCGGCCTGCGTCTCGTGATCCTTGAGGTTGTCGAGGAAGGTCTGGTGCTGCATGACCGCGTTGTTGACCTGGCTCTTCAGGAAGTCGATGCCCCGTTCCATGTGATCCTCCGATTCAGAGGCCGGATGGCGTTGCAGGACACGGGCCAGGGACGGCCTCGTCGGGCGGTCGCGCCGGGCGGTTGCGCTCGGCGGGCAGGGACACGCCGCGCACGATGAGGGGCCCGGCTCGAGGCGCCCCGCGGACGGGCGCGCCGCCCGCTCAGGCCTCGCCGTTGATGACCCGGCCGCGCAGCTCGAAGAACGCGTTCGGCAGCCGCAGCCCCTCCTCGCGCGCGACCTCCTCGACGCAGTTCAGAAACTCGCGCTTGAGGCGGCGGCCGGCGTCGCCGGCGGGGAGCGTGGCCAGCGTGCGCTCGAGCGGCGGGACGGCCGCGGCGTAGCGGGCGAAGTCGGGCGCCTGCTCGGCGACCCTGGCGGGCTCGGCGACAGGCGCCCGAGCGCCGGAGGCGGAGACGCCGGAGAACGCCTCCCTCAGGACCCCATCGCGCAGGGCGCGAGCGTCCACCTGCAGGACGTCGGCGAGCCGCTGGCAGAGCGACGCGGTCAGCTCGGACTTCCCGGTCATCACGCGCCAGAGCTGCTGGCGGGAGGTGTCGGCCTCGCGGGCCAGACGCTGCTTGGACAGGCCGCGCTCGATGCGCAGCAGCTCGATCCGCTTGCCCAGCGCGCTCAGCTCCGGAAACCCGTTCTCGTGCGGGATTTCTTCGGCGATTTCCGTTGACATACGTTACGCGCGGAGCTACTTTAGTGGACCGAACATGCACCGAAATGGTGCGACGTATGTTGCATAACGTAGGAGCCCAGGTGGCGAAAGTCAAGCAATCGAGGGATATCGCGCCGGAGTCGGCGCCGTCCGCCGGGGCTCCCACGCCGAGCACCGCACGACGGGGCCGGGGCTCGCCCCGGGTCGCGGGCGCAGCCACCGTCGAGAGCTCGGCTTCGCCCTCCACCGCCGTGCGAGTCATTCAGTTTCCTCGTGCGCGCGTCGAGTCGTCGGACGCGAGCGCCGTCGCACCGCCGCCCGTCGCGGTAGGCGGCACGCCGACTCGCCCCAGGCGGACGCGCGGCGCCGCGAAGAACCTCGCGCCGGCGGTCGCGCCGGCGCCCGAGCGCGAGGCGCGCCGAGCGGTCGTCAGGGCGGCCGACGGCGGGCCGGCGGACAAGCCGGCCGCCAGGCGCCCGCGTCAGGCGCCCACGCGGAGCGGAGCGCCGGTGAAGGCGCCGGTGAAGGCGCCGGTGAAGGCGCCGGTGAAGGCGAAGGGTCACCCAGCGGCCCACGCCCTTCACCGCCGGCTTCACCCCTGGCTCCACCAGCGGCGGCGGCCACCGGATGACAGCGGCGGCGACCGGATGACAGCCGACACCGACCACCGGGCGCAGCGACGAAGCGGAGTGGATCAGGCCGTCGGTCCGGGAGCCGGCTCGACCAGCACGAGCGTGTGCCAGGGGGTACCCGTGACGGCGACGACCACGGCGGTCACCGCAACCGTGAGCAGCGACGCGCCGAGCATGTGCGCGACGACGAGGGCGGCCGGCAGCGACGTGAAGTACTGCACGTAGCCGATCACCCCCTGCGCAAGGGTGACGGCCACGAGCCAGCCGGCGCGCCGGCGCGCGACCGCCGGGGCGTCGACGAGCCGCAGCGTGAAGGCCAGCGCCGCGACGAGGCCGACGAACAGCCAGACGGCGTCCGCGTGCAGCCAGCTCACCGATCGCGGGTCGAACCCGAAGCGGGACGGGTGGACGGCGTCGCCCGAGTGCGGGCCCGAGCCGGTGACGACGGTGCCGAGGGTCAGGACCACGGCGGCCACCAGCGCGACAGCGCCGGCGAGCACCCGGACCTCCGATCGGTGCGTCGCGGGCGCCTGCGGCCGGGTGAGCGCGAGCAGCAGCACCACCGAGGCCGCCACGAGCACCATCGACAGCAGGAAGTGCGCGGCGACGGCCGCCGGCGCGAGGTTGGTCAGCACGGTGATGCCCCCGAG
>JBJMNL010000066.1:0-4220 GCA_045804285.1 Gemmatimonadaceae bacterium | reverse complement strand
GACCCGCCTCGATCTCGCCCCCGCGCTCGCCCTGCCCGGGGTGCGCGACGCCGTCGGGGCCGCCGATCTGCCGCCGAGCTTCGCCGCGCGCGGCGTCCGGCTCTTCGCGCACGAGATCACCTACGTCGGCCAGCCCGTGGCCGCCGTCTGCGCCGACAGCGACGAGGTGGCGCGCGCCGGTGCGGCGGCCGTCGTGGCCGAGTACGAGGCGCTTCCCTTCGCGGTCACCTTCGACGCCGCCGTCGCGCCCGACGCGCCCGCCGCGCGGCCGCGCGGCGGGAACACCCCGCCCCGCGCCCCGCGGGTGGCGGAGCGCGGCGACGTCGAGCGCGGGCTGCGCGAGGCGGACGTCGTGGTCGAGCGCGAGTACCGTACCCCGGTCGCGCTGCACACCGCGCTCGAGCCGCACGGCGCGGTGGCGGAGTGGGACGGGGCCGTGCTCACCGTGTGGGAGTCCACGCAGGGGATCTTCAACACGCGCGACGACGTCTCCGCCGCCTTCGGGCTGCCGCACACCGCGGTGCGGGTGATCAAGAGCTACATGGGTGGCGGCTTCGGCGCGAAGAACGGCGCCAGCAGCAACGCGTACGTGGCCGCCCTGCTCGCACGCCGCACCGGGCGGCCGGTGCGCTGCGTGAACGACCGCGAGGCGGAGCAGACGGACGCCGGCAACCGGCCGGCCACGGTCCAGCGCGTCCGGCTCGGCGCCACCCGTGACGGCCGGCTCACCGCGATCGTGCTCGACGCCAGCATCCCGCTCGGCGCCTCCGGCTGGCAGGCCGGCCCAGGCAAGTTCTACCACGAGATGTACTCGTGCCCGAACGTGCGCACCGTCGAAACGTTCGCGTACGTCAACGCCGGCGCGATGGCCTCCTTCCGCGCGCCCGGCCACGTCGAGGGCGCCTTCGGCCTCGAGCGGGCGATGGACGTCCTCGCCCGCCAGCTCGACCTCGACCCGCTCGAGCTCCGCTTGCGAAACTTCGCGGCGCGGGACGAGGAGAAGGACCGGCCGTGGTCGGGGAATCGGCTCGATGAGTGCTACCGGGTGGGGGCGGAGAGGTTCGGGTGGAGGTCGAAGGGCGGAACGCGGAATGAGGAACGAGGTCCGGGAGGCCAGGAGGCGCGTCCCGAGCCTCATGCCTCGCTCCTCATTCCGCCCTCCGGCGCGGGGCGCTCGGCGGTTCGCCGCGGGGTGGGCCTCGCCGCCCAGGTCTGGGGCACCGGCGGCGGTCCGCCCGCCTACGCCATCGTCACGCTCCACTCCGACGGCACCGCCGACGTCCTCACCGGGACGCAGGACCTCGGAACCGGGTCGCGGACCATCTTCACCCAGATCGCGGCCGAGGCGCTCGGCGCGGCGCTCGCGGACGTGCGGGTCGTCATCGGCGACACGCAGCGGACGCCGTACACCGGGAACTCGTGGGGCTCGATGACGACGCCGAGCGTCGGGCCGGCGGTGCGGATGGCCGCGGAGGATGCGCGGCGACAGCTCCTCGAGGCGGCGGCGCAGCTGCTCGAGGTCGTGCCCGAGGCGCTCGACGCCGTCGACTCCGTCATCTCCGTCCGCGGTACCGAGCGGACGATGACCTTCGCCGACGTCGCCCGCCGCCTCGGCGACGTCATGATCATCGGTCGCGGCTCGCGCGGACCCAACCCCGAGCGGACCGCGATCGCGACCTTCGGCGTGCAGTTCGCCGAGGTCGAGGTGGACGTCGAGACCGGGGTCGTGCGCGTGCTGCGGATCGTCGCCGCGCACGACGCCGGCCGCATCATCAACCCGACGCTGGCCGAGAGCCAGCTCGAGGGGGGGATCCTGCAGGGGGTCGGCTACGCGCTGTTCGAGGAGCGGGTGCTCGACGCGCGGCTCGGCGTCCCGCTCAACCCGACGATGCACGACTACAAGATCCCGACGCTCCTCGACGCACCGGCGATCGACGCCTTCTTCGTGGGCGGGGTCGACCCCTCCAACCACACCGGCGCCCGCGGCATCGCCGAGCCGCCGATCATCCCGACCGCCCCCGCGATCGCCAACGCCGTCGCCGACGCGCTCGGCGTGGAGGTGAGCGAGATACCGCTCACGCCGTGGCGGGTGTTGGGAGCGATGGCGGGAGGAGATGAAGGGCGGAATGGGGAGACGTGAAGGGCGGAATGAAAGGCGAAGGGCGGAATTGAAAGAGCGGAATGAGGAATGAGGCCGGGACCCTCCGGGTGGCTAAGCTGGCCACCGGTGGGGTCCCGGCCTCATTCCTCATCCCTCATTCCGCCTTTCAGTCTTTCGATTCCGCCCTTCAGGCTTCCGTTCTACGGCGCCGCCTCCTTGTGGAACGCCGGGAACTCGCCGCTCAGCGGGCGGGTGAGCTCGGGGCGGGCGGTCTGGCAGAGATCCTCGAGCTCGATCGGCGAGAGCTGCTGCCAGCTCTTCGGGTAGGGGGCGAGACGCTTGCGGGTCGTCGGCGACTGGAAGAGCAGCCAGCCATCCTTGAACTCCGGGTAGCGGAGCGACTCCCTCGGCAGCGCCGTCAGCGAGCTCGCCTCGATCTCGATCACCGTCCACTCTATTCCTTCAGAATCGCGGAATTTCAGCATCTCGGGGGCTCCTCTCCCTCTGATTCGTGCACCGCGCTTCGCGTCGCCACGGCTCGTGCTGCGCCCGATCCTTCTCCGTCCTGGTGCTGGCGCTCACGGTTCCACAGTGAGAAAGGCAGGATTCGGACCGGAAGCGCCGCCCATTCCCGGACCCCTGCCTGACCAACCGGCCAGGACGGGCGAGCGAGAACGCCGCCGGGGATGACCGCCGGCCGCCCTGGCGGGCTCAGCGGCGCCAAGGGGGGAGGTCGCCCTTCTTGCGCGGCAGGTCGGGGTTCTCGCGGTAGAGCGTCGCCGTCTTTCCGATCACCTGGACGACGGAGGCTCCGGTCGCGATGGCGAGCGCCTGGGCGGCGTCTCTGGCCTTCACATCGACCTGGCGACCGAGCTGGACCTTGACCAGCTCGCGCGTCCGCAGTGCGTCGTCGAGCGACTGGATCACGGCCGGCGTGAGCCCGTGCTGCCCGACGTGGACGGTCGGCGTCAGGTGGTGCGCCTCGGCGCGCAGCGAGGCGCGGTCCTTTCCGGAGAGTGGAGACTGGTCGGTCACGGCTGTCCGCTGTCAGCCGGCGGCGGCGGGGCGCGGCGCCGGCTACTTGCCGGCGCGTCCGCCGCCGTCGACGGCGAAGAAGGGCTTCGGGTCCACCGGCACGCCGTCCCAGTATCGGCCGGCGGCGGTGAGCCGCATGACCTGGAAGTGCAGGTGCGGCGTGTCGCGCGGGGCGTTCCCCGTGGTGCCAACGTAGCCGATGACCTCTCCCTTCGCGAGACGCATGCCCTCCTTCAGCCCGTCGCGGTAGCGGTCGAGGTGCGCGTAGTAGTAGACGAAGCGCTCCTCCGGATCCACGGCGTAGACCGTGATCCCCCCAGCGGCATTCCTCCGCAGCCGGTAGACCCGCCCGTCGTCGGCCGCGAGCACGGGAGTGCCGCGCGGGGCGAGGATGTCCACCGCGTTGTGCCGCCGCCCACCCCGCGGGTCGTCGAAGCTGTCGGGGATCCGGCTGGCGCTCACCCCCTTGACGGGCACCATGAGGGCGCGCTCTCGCAGGTAGCCGAGATCGGACTCGGCGATCGGACCGCGCCGGGCGACGGTGGCGAGCGCCGGAAGCGGCTGGTCCGCGGCCGGCCGCGGCTCCCCGCCCCGCCCCGGCGAGGCGGCCGCCCGCGCCCCCGTCCCCCTCGCCGAGGCACACGCCCCGGTGGCGACGGCGAGCGCGGCGATGGCGAGAGGGCGGGTCCAGGCGGGAGGGAAAGGCACCTCGGGAGACGAGCGAAAGGGGGCGGGGATAACGGGCGGGGTGGGGACGGGCCCGGATGCTCGCTCGCGGTTCCCGGTACCAGCGTCGGGACGCCCCTCGGCGGAATCGCCCCTCGCGCGGGTCGAGATGCGTGACGCCGTCGTGAGTGATGAGTTGTGAGTTGTCAGTCGTGAGTAGCGCGCCGGGCGGCGGCCCGCGCGGGGCGGGCGCCGCGCTCCGGTGACGCCCCGATGCGGCGGGGTCGCGGTGGCCGCCCGGCGCGCCACTCCCCGTCACTCATCACTCACAACTCATCACTCAGAACGCCATCGCGCGCTGGCTCGTGGCGCACGGAGGGCGATCGCGCACCGTACGCCGTCCTACGCCGGCCCGTGG
>JBJMNL010000065.1:0-1571 GCA_045804285.1 Gemmatimonadaceae bacterium | reverse complement strand
GTTAGACCCGGCCTGCTCTGGGCGGGGACCGACGACGGCAACGTCTGGCTGACCCGCAACGACGGCGGGACGTGGGAGAGCCTCACCGGCCGCTTCCCGGGCGTGCCGGCGAGGACGTGGGTGAGCCGCGTCGAGGCCTCGCACTTCGACACGGCCACGGTCTACGTCACCTTCGACGGGCACCGCGACAACGACTTCACGCCGTACGTCTACGTCTCCACCGACTTCGGCAAGAGCTTCCGCCGCATCACCGGCGGACTGCCCACCGACCGGCCGGGCTTCGTGCACGTGATCCGCGAGGACCCGCAGAACCGCGACCTCCTCTTCCTCGGCACCGACGTCGGCGCCTACGTCTCCAGTGACCGCGGGGAGAGCTGGCAGCGCTTCATGCAGGGGCTGCCGACGGTGCCGGTGCACGACCTCCGGATCCACCCGCGCGACCGCGAGATCGTCGCCGCGACGCACGGCCGCTCGCTCTGGATCGCCGACGTCGCCGCGCTCGAGGAGATGGCGGGCGCGAAGGGGGACAGCGCGCGGGGCAAGGCGGCGCACCTGTTCGCGCTCCGCACGGCGTACCAGTACGAGCAGCCCTTCCGGCAGATGTGGGTCGGCAACAAGCTGTACGCGGCGCAGAACCCGCCCTACGGCGCGGCGATCGCCTACCGCCTGGCGAAGGGGAGCGCGCCGGAGCGGGCGGACTCGACGAAGGCGTCCGCGGCACAGGGCGACGCGCCCCCGCGCGCGGCCGCACCCACCGACTCGGCGCGCGTCGTGATCCTCGGCGTGGGCGGCGACACGGTGCGCGTCTTCAACGCGCCGGCACACACGGGGATCAACCGCGTGTACTGGGACCTGCGCCGCTCCGCCAAGCCGCTCGGCCCCAAGGCGCTGCGCGACAGCGTGATCGCCGACCGGGTCAAGAAGCAGAAGGACGACTCGACGAAGGCCGCCGCCGGCGCGGCCAGGGACACGACCAAGGGCGCGGCGCCGTCCGACAGCACCAGGGGAGCGGCACGCCGCGGCCGCGGCGCGGGTTCCGACCCGGCCGCCGCACGCCCCGCCGAAGCGCCGCCGGGCGCGGCGGCCGACTTCGGCAACATCTTCCGCCAGCAGCGCCGCGGCCCCTACGTCGCCCCCGGCGACTACCTCGTCACCGTCACCGCCGGCGGCGAGACGATGCGCGGCGTCGTCCACGTCGAGCGGGTGAGCGACGTGGCGGACGACGAAGGGTTCGGGGAGGACGACGAGGGGGACGAGCAGTAGGAGGACGGAACGCGCAAGACTGAAGGACGGATGTTGAACGACTGAAGGGCGGAATGAGGCATGAGGAATGAGGCCGGGACCCCACCGGTGGCCAGCTTAGCCATTGGGAGGGTCCCGGCCTCATTCCGCATTCCGCCCTTTCAATTCCGCCCTTCAAGACTCCTCATGCCTCATTCCGCCCTTCGAGCCCCCTCATTTCGCCCTCCCCAGCACCTCCCGCGTCACCTCCCGCGACCCCTCCAGGTCGCGCAGGAACATCTCCTCGGCGCTGGCGCCGAGCACGGTGTCCTCGATGACGGCGTCGAGCT
>JBJMNL010000064.1:0-29179 GCA_045804285.1 Gemmatimonadaceae bacterium | reverse complement strand
GACGGCGGACTCGACGGCGCCGTACGCCGTCTGCCCGAGGCCGCAGATGGACGCGTCCTTCATCGCGAGGCCGATCTCGTCGAGCAGCGCGAGCTCGTCGGCCACCGACCCGCGCGGCCGGCCGCGCACGATGCGGTGCAGCGCCTCCTCCTGGCGCACGGTGCCGACGCGGCAGGGGACGCACTGCCCGCACGATTCGTCGCGGAAGAAGGCGGCGATGCGCAGCAGGACGTCCCCAAGGTCGGCCGAGTCGTCGAAGAGCATCACGACGCCGGAGCCGAGCGACGCCCTGGCCGACCGCGCGCCCTCGAAGGTGAGCGGCACGTCGAGCTCGTCGGGGCGCAGGAAGCTCCCCGCTGCTCCGCCGAGGAGGACGGCCTGCAGCGCGCGCCCCTCGGGTACCCCTCCGGCGAGCTCGACGAGGTCGCGGAGCGTGGGGCCGAACGGCACCTCGTAGACGCCCGGGCGCCGCACGCTGCCCGAGAGGCAGAAGAGCTTGGGCCCCGTGGACTGCTCGGTGCCGGTCGTAGCGAACGCCGGCCCGCCGCCGAGGACGATGAGCGGGACGTTGGCGAGCGTCTCGACGTTGTTGACCACCGTGGGGCGGCGGAAGAGCCCCTCCTGCACCGGGAAGGGGGGCTTGTTGCGCGGCTCGCCGCGGTAGCCCTCGATCGAGTTGAAGATCGCCGTCTCCTCGCCGCAGATGTAGGCGCCCGCCCCCTTGCGCACCTCGAGGTCGAAGCGCGCGCCCTGCCCCATGACGTCGTCGCCGAGCAGGCCACGCGCGCGCGCCTGCTCGATGGCGTTCCGCAGGCGCGCGATCGCCAGCGGGTACTCGCCGCGGACGTACACGAAGCCCTGCTCGCACCCGGTGGCGTAGGCGGCGATGGTCATCGCCTCGACGAGGGCGAAGGGGTCGCCCTCCATGAGGACGCGGTCCTTGAACGTTCCCGGCTCCGACTCGTCGGCGTTGCAGATCAGGTAGTGCGGTCGCACGGGCTGGCGGGCGACCGCCTCCCACTTGCGCCCGGTCGGGAACGCGGCGCCGCCGCGCCCGACGAGCCTGGCGTCCACCACCTCGCGGATCACGCCCTCGGGGCCGAGCTCGAACGCCCGCCGCAGCGCCTCGTAGCCACCGGAGGCGCGGTAGGCGTCGAGGCTCTCGGGGTCCACGACGCCGACGCGCGCGAGGAGGCGGAGCGAGGGGTCGCCGAGCTGCGGCAGCGGGGGGCGCGGTTCCTCGGCGCCGGCGGCGTCCCCCGCCAGCACGGCGGCGGCGCGCGCGGCGGTCAGGCCGCCGAAGAGGCGCTCGACGGGCGCCTCGCCCGCGACGGTGAGCAGCGCCGCCGGCGCCTGGTCGCAGAGCCCGAGGCAGGGGCTCCGCAGCCACACCGCACCGTCGTCGTCCACCCGCGCGTGGTCGCCGCTCGGGCCGTGGTGGTGCGGCGGCCCGGCAGTACGCTCCAGCTCCGCGCACAGCGCCGTCGCCCCCCGCGAGCGGCAGGCGATGTCGTCGCAGACGTGAAGGACGCGGCGTGGCCGGGGCGTGGTCGCGAGCAGGGCGTAGAACGTCGCCACTCCCCACGCCTCGGCGGGGGGGACGTCGAGGCGCGCGCACACGTAGTTGAGCGCGCCCTCGCTGATCCAGCCCACGCGCGACTGCACGGCGTTCAGCGCCGGCAGGAGGAGGTGCCGCCGCTGCCGCGCCGCGTGGCCGCCGAGGGCGATTCGACCGTCGCGCGCCGCGACGCGCTCGCCGCCGTCCCACCCCGAGGTGGGGGGGCCGAGGGCGGCGTCCACCGCGTCGCGCTCGGCGTCGGTCGGCTCGGCGTCCAGCAGGCGCAGGTCCATCAGTCTCCGGGAACGAGGACGCGGTCGTGCTCCAGGGCGGCGGCCGAGGCCGCCACGTCGGCGCGCGCCCGCACCGGCTCGACGCGCACGGCGCACGCCTTGAACTCCGCGGTGCCCGACTTCGGGTCGGTCGCGTCGATCGTCAGCAGGTTCACGCGCACGTCGTCCTGGAAGTGGAGCGTCATGAACACCAGCCCCGGACGCAGCGCCGGGTCGACGCGCGCGGGCGCGGTCAGGCTCCCGCGCCGCGACGTCACGCGCACCGGGTCGCCGTCGGCGAGGCCGAGCCGCTCGGCGTCCTCGGGGGAGATGTCGAGCGATTCGCCGCGGCGGAGCGGGGACGCGTAGCCGGCCGTCTGCACGCCGGTGTTGTACGAGTCGAGCCGGCGCCCAGTGGTGAGCAGGAAGGGGAAGTCGTCGTCCGGCATCTCGACCGGCGGCGAGTGCTCCACCGCCGAGAAGGGCGCCGGCGGGCCGACGAGCGGCTCCTCCCAGAGCCGCGCGTGCAGGAAGAGCGTGCCCGGGTCGGTCTCGTCGGAGCACGGCCACTGGAGGCCGTTGTGCTCCTCGAGGCGGGCGTAGCTCATCCCGCCGTAGGTGAGGGGCGCCACCGCGCGCACCTCGTCCCACACCTGCTCCGCCGTCGGCGTGCCCCAGTCGTGGCCGAGGCGGCGGGCGATCTGGGCGATGATCCAGAGCTCGTCGCGCGCCTGGCCCGGCGGCTCGAGCGCCTTGCGCACGCGCTGCACCCGGCGCTCGCTGTTCGTCACCGTCCCCTCCGCCTCGCACCAGCTCGCCGAGGCGGGGAGCACGACGTCGGCGAGCTCCGCCGTCTTCGTGAGAAAGATGTCCTGCACCACCAGGTGGTCGAGCCCCTCGAGCAGCCGCTGGGCGTGGTGCGCGTCCGCCTCCGACTGCGCCGGGTTCTCGCCGATGACGTAGAGCGCCGTGAGGGCGCCGTGCTCCATCGCCTCGAACATCTGCGTGAGGGTCCAGCCGTAGTCCGGCTGCAGCCGCACGCCCCAGGCGCGCTCGAAGCGCCCGCGCACCTCCGGGTCGCGGATGTCCTGGAATCCCGGCAGCCGGTTCGGGATCGCCCCCATGTCGCCCCCGCCCTGCACGTTGTTCTGCCCGCGGAGCGGGCTCAGCCCGGACCCGTACCGGCCGACGTGACCCGTGAGCAACCCGAGGTTGATCAGTGCCAGCACATTGTCCACGGCGTTGTGGTGCTCGGTGATGCCGAGCGTCCAGCAGATCACCGCGCGGTCGGCGCGCGCATAGGCGTGCGCGGCCTCGCGGATCGCCGCCGCCGGCACTCCCGTCTCGCGCTCGGCGAGCTCGAGCGTGTACGGCTCGACCGCGTCGCGGTACGCCTCGAAGCCGACCGTGGCGTGGCGGATGAACGGCTCGTTCGCCAGCCCCGCGTGAATGATCTCGCGCGCCATGGCGTTGGCGAGCGCGACGTCGCTCCCCACGTTGAGTCCCATCCAGACGTCCGCCCACTGGGCCGACGCCGTGCGCCGGGGATCCACCACGTAGAGCCTGGCGCCGCGGTGGACGCCCTTGAGCACGTGGTGGAAGAAGATCGGGTGGTTCTCCCGGGCGTTCGCGCCCCAGAGGAAGACGACGTCCGTCTCCTCCACTTCCCGGTACGAGGTGGTGCCGCCCCCGGCACCGAACACCGTCGCCAGACCGACGACGCTAGGGGCGTGTCACGTTCGGTTGCAGCTGTCGATGTTGTGCGTCCCGAACGCCGTCCGGGCGAGCTTCTGCGCCAGGAAGTTCATCTCGTTCGTGGACTTGGAGCAGCTGAAGATGCCGAGCGCGTTGGGGCCGCGGCCGTCGATGGCGCGCCGGAAGCCGGCGGCGGCCCGGTCGAGCGCCTCGTCCCACGTGGCGGGGCGGAGGGCGCCGCCCTCCCGGACGAGCGGCTCGGTCACGCGGACGTAGCCTCTCGCCTTCCCGTCCTGTCGCTGCATGCGTTCCCTCCAGTCGAGTGCGAATCGCCTGAACAAACACATATGCGTCGCCGCGCGACGGCGCGCAAATCGATGCCGCCGATGGTCCGATAGAGCCTCTCGATCGTCCGCGCCCTACGGCGCGCCCGCCGTCCGTCGCTCGATGAGCTCGGCGACGTTCGCCTCCGCCAGCAGCTCGAACAGCGCCGCCGCGACGGGGGTCGGGGGCCCGCGCTCCGGCGCGACGAGCCCGACGGCGCGCGCCGCGTCGGGCTCGACGAGCGGAATCGCGCGCGTCCCCTCGAGCTGGCCGACGAGGAAGAGGATCGTGTGCGGCATCACGCTCGACCACCCCCCCGCGCGCAGGTGCGAGCAGAGCGTGACGATCGAGTTCGTCTCCACCGACGGGCGGACGACGGCGCCGGCCGCGCGGAAGTAGCCGTCGATGATGCGCCGCCCCTGCATGTCGGGGGTGAGCAGGCAGAGCGGCAGCGCGGCCGCCTCGCCCCAGGTGACGCTCTCCCGGTCCCGGAACGGCCCGTCCGCCGGTGTGAGCAGGAGGTAGCGCTCGCGGTACAGCGGGAGCGCGCGCAGGTGGACGAGCGGCTCGTGGTCGAGGTACGTGAGCCCGGCGTCGAGGCTGAAGTCCTCGAGCCCGCGCTGGATCTCCGCCGACGTGTGCGACATCACGGTGATCGTCACCCGCGGGTGGCGCGCGGCGAACAGCGACGTCAGCAGCGCGATCGCCGGGAGCGCCATCGGCACCGCCCCGATCCGCAGCCGCCCGACGAGCTCGCCGTGCATCGCGCGCACGTCCTGGAGCAAGCTCTCGCGGTCGGCGATCATGCGCTGCGCCCACACGAGCACGCGCTCCCCCTCCGGCGTGAGCCCCTGGAAGCGCTGGCCGCGCTCGACGAGCAGCACGCCGAGCGAGTCCTCGAGCTGCTTGATGCCGGCGGAGAGCGTGGGCTGCGTGACGCTGCACGCCGCGGCGGCGCGCGCGAAGTGTCGCTCGCGAGCCAGCGCCGTCAGGTACTCGAGGTGCTTGATCAGCATGCGGATCGCGGTGCGCGACCGGCGCCGGCCGCCGATGGCGTCGGGGATCGGAAGGACGTACCCGGGCCGAACATGAATGGCGGGATCGAGCGAGGGCAAGGGCGGCTGGAGCGGGCGTAGCGGTGGTGGTGGCGTGCCGCGCGCATCGTCGCCAGCTTGAGGGCGCCACCGGAGCTCTCCTGCGCGAAGCCACCCACCACCGACACCGATGCGATCGATGCCGATCCTCCGTCGCCCTCTCCGCCGTCCGGGCGCCGCGGCCGCGCTGGCCGCCGTCGTCCTCGCCGCCGCCATCGGCGACCTGGCGCTCGTCCCGGCGCCGCTCGGCGCCCAGGGCGCGACGCCCGCCGCGCCGCGGAGCGCCGCCCCCGCCTGGCCGCTCCCCCCGCTGCGCACGGCCAAGCCGCCGCTCCACGCCCGGCACTGGCTCGCCATCACCGGCAAGCCGCTCTCGGCGACCGCCGGCGCGACGATGTACCAGAAGGGAGGGAACGCCGTCGACGCCGCCGCCGCGATGCTCGCCGCGGGGTGCGTAATGTGGGACACCCTCTCCTGCGGCGGGGAGACGCAGGCGCTGATCTACGACCCGCACCGCAAGAAGGTGATCGGCGTCAACGCGCTCGGCGTCGCGCCGGCCGGGGCGACGGCCGGGTACTACCGCTCTCGCGGCTACCGCTACCCGCCCGAGTACGGGCCGCTCGCCGCCGTCACCCCGGGCACGCCCGGCGGCCTGATGACGATGGTGGCGGAGTACGGGCGGCTGTCGCTCGAGGACGTCCTCGCCCCCGCCATCCAGATGGCCGACGGCTACGCGATCGAGGCGCAGCTCGCGAACACGATCGAGCGCTCGAAGGGCGAGATCAAGAAGTGGAAGTACGCGCCGGCGGTGATGCTGACGCATCCCGGCGCGACGCGCGAGGCCCCCGAGCCCGGCGAGATCTTCGTGCAGAAGGACCTCGCCGCCACGCTGCGCAAGCTCGTCGAGGCCGAGCGGCGGGCGCGCGCCGCGGGCAAGTCGCGCAAGGCGGCGATCTACGCCGCCTACGACCGCTTCTACAAGGGCGACATCGCCGCCGAGATCGTGCGCGGCATGCGCGAGGACGGGGGGCTGTTCACCGCCGCCGACCTCGCCAACTGGCGCGTGCGGATCGAGGAGCCGGTGAGCACCAACTACCGGGGGATCGACGTCTACAAGCTCCCCATCTGGCAGCAGGGGCCGGCGATGCTCCAGGCGCTCAACATCCTCGAGAACGCCGACCTCCGCGCGATGGGCTACAACTCGCCGCGCTACATCCACACGATCTACCAGGCGATGAGCCTCGCCTTCGCCGACCGCGACTTCTACTACGGCGACCCCTACTTCCCCCCCGACGAGCCGACGCGCGGCCTGCTCTCCAAGGAGTACGCGAAGCAGCGCTGGGCGCAGATCGATTGGGAGCGCAACGATCCCGAGGTGAAGCCGGGCGACCCCTACCCCTTCCAGGGCGGGCGCAACCCGTTCGCGGCGCAGCTCGCGCGGTGGACGGTGGTGCCGGCGCCCGACACGCTGCGCCGGAGCGGCGGGCAGGACCGGGCGACGCCGGGCGGTCCGAACCCGGGCGGCGCAGGCGGCGCGAGCGCCGCCCTCCCGGGCGCGGCGCTCCCGGGCGCGGCCCGCGACTCCGCCTTCGCCGCCGCCTTCTACGCCGGCACGACCTCGATCGAGGCGGCGGACGAGGAAGGGTGGGTCGTCTCGGTGACCCCGAGCGGCGGGTGGGTGCCGGCGGTGATCGCCGGCCGCACCGGCATCGGGCTGAGCCAGCGCGCACAGAGCTTCGTCACCGACCCGGCGGACGGGCCGTTCAACGTCATCGAGCCGGGCAAGCACCCGCGCGTGACGCTCACGCCGACGCTCGCGCTCAAGGACGGGCGTCCCCTCCTCGCCTTCGCCGTGCAGGGAGGCGACTCGCAGGATCAGAACCTCCTGCAGTTCTTCCTGAACGTCGTCGAGTGGGGGATGACGCCGCAGCAGGCGAGCGAGGCGCCCAACATCAATAGCTACCAGATGCGCTCCTCTTTCGGCGCCCACGAGTCTCGCCCCGGACGCATCCTCGTCGCCTCGTCGACGCCGGACAGCGTGCGCCGCGAGCTCGAGCGGATGGGCTACACGCTCGAGGTCGAGCGCCTGACCTCGGGGCCGATCAACGCGATCTGGTTCGACCGCGCCCACGGCACGATGTGGGGCGGCTCGAGCAACCACGGCGAGGATTACGGGATCGCGTGGTGACGCGTGCGCCGGCGGGGCGGGCGTCCCCGCTTCGCCCGCGCTCGCTTCCGACTCGCGCGGGGCTGGCGCGCGCGCACGGTGCACCCCTTATTCGATGCTCGTCCGCGCCCGGTCGTCACCGACGACGGAGCGGGCCGGTGCCGGCCCGCTCGAGGACGCGCGGCGCGGTGCGCACGCGTGACGACGCGGCCGCCGGCGCACCGCCGACCACACCCCCCGCGGGTCGCGGAGGTGCCCGCGGGGGACGAGCGCAGGACGTTCGCCTCGCCCCACGCAGGAGGGAACGATGATCGTCGTCCGCAACGTATTCCGACTCAAGTTCGGGAAGGCGCGCGACGCGGTGGCGCTCTGGCAGGAAGGGATGGAGATGATGCGCCGCAAGGGCCGCTTCCGCGAGACGCGCCTGATGACCGACGTCGCATCGGACTTCTACACGCTCGTCTTCGAGAACTCGTACGACAGCCTCGCCGACCTCGAGCGCGAGATGCAGTCCACGATGGCCGACCCGGACTGGAAGGCGATGTACCAGCGCTTCGTCCCTCTGGCCGAGTCCGGCTACCGGGAGATCTTCACCCTCGTCGGCAGCTCGGCGCCCTCGCTCGGCGGCGCGGAGTCGCGGGAGCGCGCGGCCGCAGGGAGCGGCTAGAGCGGTCGCCGCGGGGAACGTACAGCGCCCCGCGCCATTGAAATGAATGGCGCGGGGCGCCGCCGCTTCCACGCGCACCGGCTCGGCACGCCGGAGATGGACCTGATCACGACGGCTCCCGCTCGGCGCGGCCGCGGATGGTCGCCCCGCTGGCGCCGGGAGCCGTGACGCCTTCGCTCCGCCTGACGTGCGCACCGAATCGAAGCTCGCCCGCGGCCTGGCCGCGATCCTCGTGGCCTGCTCCAGCGGCCCCCGGTCGCATGGCGAGCCGGGCCACGCCACCGCCGACCGCGCCGCCGACATCGGCGCCGTCACCCTCCCCTCCAGCCCGAGCGACGGCCTGGGCCGCGGCGCGCCGCCGGGCGCTCCGGTCCCCGACAGTGCGGTCGTGCGACAGCTCTTCGACCTTCAGGTCGTGGAGAAGCGGCACACCGACGCGACCTTCGCCGCGCTGCTCGGCCGCGAGATGCTGGTGCGCAAGATCGCCTACGCGGGAGCGGACGACCTCACCATCCCCGCCTACCTCTTCGCGCCGCGCGACACGACGCGGCGGCGCGCCACCGTCCTCTTCGTGCACGGCGGCGCCCACGGCGACTTCAACCTCGTCCACCTGGGTCAGGTCCAGAGCCTCGTGCGGCAGGGCTACGTGGTCCTCGCCCCGGACTACCGCGGGAGCACCGGCTATGGGATCCCCTTCTACGCGGCGATCGATTACGGCGGCAAGGAGGTGGACGACGTCGTGGCCGCGCGCGAGTACCTCCGCACCCAGGCGTCGTGGGCGGACCTCGGCCGGCTCGCGGTGATGGGTTACAGTCACGGCGGCTACATCGCCCTCCTCGCCGTGATGCGCCACCCGGAGCTGTTCCGCGTCGCGGTCGCCCACGTCCCCGTCGCCGACCTGCCGACGCGCATGCGCACCCACCCGTCCTGGTACGAGGCGATGTTCGTCGCCCAGCCGGCGTTCGGCGCGCCGGTCGCCGTCGACCCGCGCCCGTACGTCCTCCGCTCGCCGTCGGCGCACGCCCGCGAGCTCCGCACTCCGGTGCTGGTGCACGCCGCCGACAACGACTCCGACGTGTTCATCGCCGAGAACCACACCCTGCGCGATTCCATGCTGGCCGCCGGCAAGGACCGCGCGGGACTCTACACCTATCGCGAGTGGCACGCCCCGCCGGGCGGGCACTCCTTCGGCGTGCTCGACACGCCGGAGGGGCGCGCGAGCTGGGCCGAGACGCTCGCCTTCCTCGCGCGCCACCTCGCCCCCGCCGGCGCCCCGTGAGGGCGGGGCGCCGGGCACGCGGCCGCGCGGGCCGCACCGCCGCCCTTGTCGCCCTCGTCGCCGGCGCCGCGGTCGCCTGCTCGCCGGGACTCGGACGCGGCGCCGAGGCGGCGAGGGACGGCGTCGCCTCGGCGACGTCCACGATCCTCGCGGGCACGCTCCTCGACGGGCGGGGCGGAGTCGTGCACGGCGCCCTCATCACCGTCCGCGACGGACGCATCGCGCGCGTCGACACGCTGGCGGCGGGGAGCCCGCGCCCGCGCGCCACGTACGACCTCGGCGACCGCACGGTGCTCCCCGGCCTGATCGACGCCCACGTCCACCTCGGCTGGTACTTCGACCGCGGCGGCCTGCTTCGCGCGGGCGGCGACGGCGACTCGCCGGCGGCGCTGTTCGACGCCGTGGCCGAGAACGCGAGGGCGACGCTGATGGCCGGCGTGACCACCGTGCAGAGCGTCGGCGGGGCGGAGGACGCCCCCGTTCGCGACTCGATCGCCAGCGGCGCCATCCCCGGGCCGCGCGTGCTCACGTCGCTCGTCCCGCTCGGCGACCCGCTGCGCACCCCAGACGAGCTCCGCGAGCGGGTGCGGCGGCGCAAGGCGGAGGGCGCCGACCTGGTGAAGGTGTTCGCCTCGGGCGGGCTCGGCGACCTGGCGGCGGTCACGCTCGGCGACGCGCAGCTCCGCGCGCTGTGCGGCGAGGCACGCGCGGTCGGCCTCCGCACCGTCGTGCACGCGATGACGGCGGCGAGCGTGCACGCCGCGACGTTGGCCGGCTGCACCGAGGTGGAGCACGGCCTCTACGCGACCGACCGCGAGCTGCGCGAGATGGCCGGTCGCGGCACCTACTTCGGCCCGCAGCTCTGCCTCGTCTTCCGCAACTATCTCGACCACCGCGCCGCCTTCCAGCGCTCCGGCTTCTCGCCCTCCGCGTTCCGCGCGCTCGCGGAGGCGCTCCCGGCCGCCCACGCGACCTTCGTGCGCGCCATTCACACGCCCGGCCTGAAGGTGGTATTCTCCACCGACGCCGTGGCCGGCGCGCACGGCCGGAACGCCGACGAGCTGGTGTGCCGCGTCCGCGACGGGGGCCAGCGCCCGATGGACGCCATCGTCTCGGCGACGTCCGGCACCGCGGCCGCGCTCGGCCTCTCCGGCCGCACCGGCTCCGTCGCGTCCGGCCTCGACGCCGACCTCATCGCCGTCGCCGGCGACCCGCTGCGCGACGTGGACGCGCTCCGACACGTCGTCTTCGTCATGCGCGGCGGGCGCGTGTACAAGCAGCCCGGCCGCTGAGCGATTCGCTCTCGCCGAGCGATTCGCTCTCCACCCACCTCCCCCTCGCCCACCGTGACTCGCCCGCGCGCCGTCTCCGCCCTGCTCGCCTCGACGCTGCTGCTCCCCGCCATCGTGCGCGCCCAGTGGGCGCCACAGACCAGCGGCACCGACGCCGAGCTCCGCGGGCTCAGCGTCGCCGGCCCGCGCGTCGCCTGGGCGAGCGGCACGCGGGGGCGCGTCGCGCGCACGACCGACGGCGGCGCGACCTGGCGCGTCGACTCCATTCCCGGCGCCGCGGCGCTCGACCTGCGCGCCATCCACGCGCACGACGCGAACGTCGCCTGGGCGATGAGCGCGGGACCGGCGGAGGAGGGACAGGCGCGGATCTACGGCACCACCGACGGCGGCGCGCACTGGACGCTCCTCTACTCCACCGCCCAGCGAGGGGTCTTCCTCGACGCGATCGCCTTCTGGGACGCGCGGCACGGCATCGCCATGAGCGACCCGGTGGACGGCCGGCTCTTCCTGCTCACGACCGACGACGGCGGCGCGACGTGGACCCGGGTGCCGCCGGAGCGGCTCCCCCCCGTGCTGCCGGGCGAGGCGGCGTTCGCGGCGAGCGGGAGCTGCCTCACGGTGCAGGGCCGGTCCAACGCCTGGATCGGCACGGGGGGTGGGGCGCGGGCGCGCGTCTTCCGCACCACCGACCGCGGCCGGAGCTGGCGCGTGTCCGACACGCCGGTGGACGCCGGCGCGCCCTCCGCGGGCATATTCTCCGTCGCCTTCCGTGACGCCCGTCACGGCGTCGCCGTCGGCGGCGACTACCAGAAGCCGCGGGAGCGGACGAGCAACGTCGCCCTCACCGCCGACGGCGGCCGCACGTGGACCCTCGCGCCCGGCCCGCTCCCCGCGGGCTACATGTCCGCCGTCGCCTACGTGCCGGGCGCGCGCCGGCCGACGCAGGTCGCGGTCGGGCTCGCGGGCACCGCGCTCTCCACCGACGACGGCCGATCGTGGCGCATGGTGGACAGCACGGCCTACAACAGCGTCCGCTTCGCCGGCCCGCGCACCGCCGGGGTGGCGGCGGGTCCGGGGGGACGCGTGGCCCGCTGGCGCGGCGCCCTCGCCGACTCAACGAAGCGCGACGCGAGGTGAGCGCGGCGCCCCCACGCGCTCCGCGATCTCCGCGCGCCGCGCGAGCCAGTGCTCGTGGCGCGTCTCGATCGCCGGACGGCCGTCGTGCTCCCACGGCAGCGCGCGCGCGTTGAGCCCCACGAAGTGCGCCCCGCACCGCCCGGGCTCGGGACGGTGCGGCCAGAAGGGGGAGCAGATCGTCACGTCGTCCACGCTCACGACGCACGGCGCGCCGGCGAGCGAGAGCGCCGCCACCTGGAGCCCCTGCTCGTCCAGCTCCGAGGCGAGCGTTACCGGGTTCCGCTCGAGCACGGCGCCGAGCGCGCCCTCGAGGTCGAAGGCGGGCGGCGTGCCGCGGATCCCCAGGTTGCGCGCGCCGTCGCCGCAGAGATGCGAGAACTGCCCGAACAGCGCCCGCACGTCCTCGGCGACGAGACACGCGTCCTCGAGCTCGAGCCAGCGCGCCATCGCCGCGGGCATTTCCCAGAGGATGCAGTCGTTGTCGAGCGCGAGCTCGTGGCGGTCGGCGTACAGTCGCACGGGAGCGAACTTCCACCCCATCCCCTCGGCCATCGCGGCGTCGAGCCGCGCCGCGACGACGCCTGGGATGTCGCGCCGCCCCACGGCGCGCCAGCGAACCCGGCGCGGCACGCCCCCGGTGCGGCGCCGCGCCTCGCCCACCGGCACGCTGTTCACGCAGACGGTGTAGCGCGCGCGGTCGCCGAAGAGGCGCCGCGCGCCCCAGATCGAGAGCCGGAGCGCGTCGTAACCGTGGGCGCTCACGTCGCCGACGGTCCAGCGGACGCCGAGCCGCCGCGCGCGCGGCATCATGGGGAGGCCACCGGCGCCTCCGTCCGACGCGCGCTCCCCGCGCCGCGCGCGAGCCGCTTGTGCAGGAACCACTCGTCGATCGTCACGCGCTCGGTCACGCCGGCCGGCGTCGTGTACCCGTACGTCTCGCGCCCCCCGCGCACCACCGAGTAGCCGAGCCGCTCGTAGAGGCGGCGCGCGCGCGGGTTGCCCTTCTCCACGCCGATCTCCGCCGTCCGCACGTGGAGGTACCGCAGCAGCGCCTCGGCCTCGGAGATCAGACGCGTGGCGAGCCCCGCGCCCTGGAACGCCGGGAAGACGCGCACCGCCCAGAGGAGCGCCGCCGACCGCGGGCGCAGCCGCGCGAGGTCGACCCACACCTGCGCCACCGGGAAGTCGCTCGCCAGCGCCAGGAGCATGAGATTCTCGCCCCGGCGCTGGCGCTCGAAGGCGTCGCGGATGATCTGGCGATGGTGGGTGAAGAGGCCGCCCCACTCGAGACCCGGCAGGTCCTCCTCCCGACAGAGGCGCAGGCGCAGCGCGAGCGACACCACGCAACCGGCGCCCGCCCCGCTCCGCTCGATCGCCTCGATCGCCTCGATCGCCGCCGTCGGCTGCCACTTCATGGGCCGGCCGCGAGGCGCCGTCGCAGCAGGCGCCGGTAGGTGGGGCGGTCGGTGGCGCCCCAGCGGTACTTGTACGGCTCGCGTCCGCGCAGGAAGTCGACCTCGCGGGCGCCCTCGCGCATCGCCTCGCGCACGGCGTGCGCCACGAGCAGCGAGCCGGGGCTGAGCGTCTCGAGCTCCGGGTCGAAGCCGCCCAGGTAGTAGTAGCTCCGCCGGCGGTCCGCGAAGCCGTGGTAGACGGCGATGATCCGCCCGCCGAGCCGAAGCGCGTAGCAGCGGAGGGCGCCCCCGCGCAGGAGCGCGGCCGCGGCCTCACGGTGAAAGGACCGGACGACGGGGTCGCCCAGCGTGCCGGGCTCGTGCCGGCGCCGCCACCGCGCCTCGTGGAGCGCGAACAGCGCGTCGAGCTGCTCGCCCAGCGTGCGCTCGTCCGCCGCCTCGACGCGCACGACCCCCGCCCGCGCCGCGCGCCGCGCGTAGTAGTCGAGCCGCCGCGCGAAGCCGCGCGACACGACCGCCTCGATCCCCTCCGCCGACGCCGGGAGCGACAGCACCGGACAGGGCTCCTCCTCGACGACGTCGCTCGTCACTCCGTCCGGGCTGGCGGCCGCGAGCAGCGGCGACGAGGGCGCGAGCCGCTGGAGGTCGCAGACGTCCCAGTCCCGGCCGCCCGCCGTCACGCGCGCGAGCACCGCGCCCGCGCCTCGCTCCTCGAACCCCGCGTCGAACAGCGCGTCCAGCCGGTCGCTGTTCCCCGTGCCGAGCAGCACGAGCCGGCCCGGCCGCCCGGCCCCGTCGTGGAACGTGTAGAAGGGCG
The DNA here is from genome assembly GCA_045804285.1 of Gemmatimonadaceae bacterium. Taxonomy (GTDB): domain Bacteria; phylum Gemmatimonadota; class Gemmatimonadetes; order Gemmatimonadales; family Gemmatimonadaceae; genus DATMHT01. Next base: position 15,462 of record JBJMNL010000064.1, on the reverse strand, counting down.
CGACGCCGACGAGCGCGCCCGCGTCGCGCAGCGCCAGCACCAGCGGCTCGCCGCGCCCGAAGTGCCGCCACCAGGGCAGCAGCCAGTCCGGCGACTGGAAGGGCGTGGCCGACGGCGAGCGGGCCCAGAGCGCCCGCCACTCCGGCGCCAGCGCCTCGAGCGCGTCGGCGGAGGTCAGCTCGTCCATTGAGACCGTCGCGCGCTCGCGAACGACCGTCGCGCTCCGGCGCTCGTGGCTGGGGGCGCGCATCAGCTCGCGAGCTCCAGTGCGCGCCCGCTCGCGAGCAGCGCGTAGCGGTCGAGGTACGCCGACGCCGTGCGCTCGTCGGAGAAGCGCGCGCGCGCCGCCGCGCGGCAGTCCCGCGGCTCGAGCGCCGCCGCGGCGCCGATCGCCTCCGCCATCGTCTCGACGTCACCCACGACGAGCCCGGTGACGCCGTGCTCGACGATCTCCGGCAGCGCGCCGGCGGGGAACGCCACCACCGGCGTGCCGCACGCCAGCGCCTCCATGGCCACGAGCGAGCTCGTCTCCGGGCAGAGGCTCGGCACGAGCAGCGCGCGGGCGCCGGCGAGCAGCCGCCGCTTCCGCGCGCCGGCGACCGGTCCCACGTACCGGCGCCGCGCGTCGAGCCGCGGCCGGATCTCCTCGGCGAAGTAGCGCTGGTGCTCGGGGAACGGGACGACGCGACCCGCGAGCACGAGGGGCACGCCGGCGCGGTGCGCGGCGTCGAGCGCGAGATGGTAGCCCTTCTCGACGCAGATGCGTCCGAGGGCGACGACGTAGCCCCCCTTGCGTCCGCCCGGCCGCAGGCGGGTGAGGGAGACGCCGTTCGGGATCGTCGGGAGGAGCCGGACGTCCGCCGCGCACTGCCGCCGCTGCGCCTCCGACACGCAGTGCAGGTACGTCTCCGGCCGGTTCGGCCGGAGCGCGTGCGCCGGGTACCACGCCGGCGGAAGGTGGAGCGTGACGAGGAGTGGGACGCCGAGCGGCGGCAGGTACTCGTGAAAGTCCACGCCGTGCGCGTGGACGACGTCCGCCGGCCAGCGGTCGAGCGCGCGCGTCACCGCCCGCCGGTGCGCCTCGATCGCGGCGCGGCGCGCCGCCTGGTCGAGCGCGCCCCGCGGCGCGGGGGTCGCGCAGAGCGTGCCGCACACGCGCGACCCCTCGCACGCGACGACGCACGACTCCCACCCCGCCTCGACCAGCGCCCGGTCGAGAAGCGCGGGCACCTGCTCGGCGCCGCCGACGGCGCGCGGCCCCACCACGCCCAGCGAGTACGCGACCGTGAGCACGCGCATTGTCACGCCGCGCCCGCGATCCCGAGCCCGGCCAGCGCCTCCGCGGCCAGCGCGCGCCACCGCTCCCCGCTCATCCCCCAGGGGTAGAGCTCGTAGTGCAGGACGCCGCGGTGCGGGGGGGCCGTGAAGTCGTAGCGCGGCGCGAGCCGGAAGCGCTCCGCGCTCGCGCGGAAGGGGGCGAGCGTCGCCCGCTGCGAGGCGTAGCAGCCGAAGAGCCGCTCCTTCGCGCCCCGCCCGCCGCGCGCCGGCTCCACGAGCGTGCCGGCGTCGCCCGGGCCGGCGAGGAAGACGCCGGCGGCGAGCGCGCCGTCGCGGAGGTGGTATGAGGTCATCTCGGCCACCGTCGGCGCGGGCGCGCCGGCGGCGCGAAGGAGCGCGCAGGCGGCGTGCACCACGAAGGCGGTGGCGTCGTGGTCCGGGTGGCCGCCCTCGTAGGCGTGGGTGAGCACGAGATCGATCCCGCGCTCCGCCAGCAGCCGCGCGCAGCGACGCGCCAGCCCGGCGAGGGCGAGCGACGCCTCCTGATCCACCGCGCCCAGCTCCGCCACGCGCTCCGGGGGAACGCCGAGCACCGCCGCCGCGTCGTCCCGCTCGGCGCGCCGCATTCGCGCGTACTCGGCGCGCGTGCGACACCCCGCGCGCGTCGCGTCCCGCGGATCGCGCGGCGCGCCGTCGGTGACCACGACGAAGTGGTCGGGGGCGCGCGCCGCGAGCCGCGCTCCCGCGCCGACGACTTCGTCGTCAGGGTGCGCGACGACGACCGCGAGCGTTGGACGCTCCGCGAGCTCGCCCGCGCCGCACAGCCACGCGAGCCGCGCTCGCGGCGTCACGCCCTCGGCCGCGAGGACGTGGTGCCCTTCGCGCTCTTCGACCGCGTCCGGGTGGTCGTCGTCCTGCTCGAGTGCGCTATCATGTGACACCTCCGCCGCCGCCTGCCGCGCTGCCGCGACCCCGTGCTGTCGCGACCCTGTCGCGTCGGGGGCCACACTGCAGCCGCCGTACCGCACGCGCGCCGGCGACGGCGATCCCGGGCGCCGGCGCTTCCATTCATTAGGAGCCCACGGATCTGTCGCGAGCCCACGGATGTGTCCCGTGGGCCCGCCGGCGCCGCCGCTACGGCGCGCCGGCGACGAACTCGGCCTCGACGCGCGCCTCGTACTCCCCGACCGCCGGCGACCGCTCGTCCCACACGTCGCTCGCGGCCAGCTCCCGGATCGCCGGGAGCCGCTCGGCGGCGCGCACCGTCTCGGCGCGCACGTCGTGAAAGCCCCACTCCCGGACGTCGATGGCGAAGCTGAAGCGCGAGATCAGCGGCCCGCGCGTCACCCGCTCCCCCGAGCGCGGACGGTGCGCCTCGACCCGCGCGCGCTCGAGCAGCTCGTCGAGCACCCACTGCGGAACGCCCCCCAGCTCGGGGTAGACGTACTGGTACATCTCGAGCTGCGCGAGCAGCAGCGGCCAGTGCTCGGCGGTCTTGTCCACCAGGCGCCTCCACGCGAGGTGCGACCCGAGGCTGACGATGAGATGGACGATGTCCCCCATGTCCTGCCGGTGGCGCTCGACGATGAACAGGCGGTGCCAGATGAGCTCCTCGGCGGGCGCGATGCGGACCGGCGTCGCGGCGAGGATCGCCGGCCGGCTGTAGCGATACCAGTCGCGGTCGACGACGGCCAGCCCGTTCCCCATGCCGAAGATGACGTCGACGAAGTGCTCCCCCTCCAGCGCCTTCGCCAGCCAGTGCGGCTGCTCGAGCCGGGCGCGGAATCCCGCCTCCTTGAGCGCGCGCATGCCGGGCACGACGGCCGCCGGCTCGAGGAAGAGGTCGAGGTCCTTCGTCTCGCGATAGATCCCGGTGTGCGCGTAGACCGCGTACGCGCCGGCGACCACGTACGGCACGCCGGCGGCGTTCAGCGCCTGGAGCGCGCGCTTGTACACCTCGCGCTCGCCGTCCGGGATCCAGAAATCGCCGTGGGTGACGGACTTCTGCTCCTGGGGCGTCAGCTCGCCCAGGCTCGCGAGATTGCTCGTTCTCGGAACGCGGATCGGATCGGGCATGGGGGTCGTCGCACGGGGGGGCACGGCCTCGGGTCGATGCTCGCCGCGCCGGCGGCGGCGGCCGCCGAGCGCTCGACGAGGCAGACCGCGTACCGCGTCGTCGCCGGTGCGCGTGATTTCGCGGCGCGGCGCGGTCCGGCGGGACGCGTCGCGACCGCCGTCGCTCGCCCTCGCGCCGCCCCCGCCGCCGGCGGTAGCTTGCCGGTCCCCCACCACGCTCGCATGTCCAACACCGATTCGACGTCGGCCGCGGCGCCGCGCCCGCTCCCGCTGCTCCGGGCGATGATCGACGCGCTCGACCACGACCTGCTGCAGATCACCGCGCGGCGCATGGCGCTCGTCGCGGAAGTCGCCGCCACGAAGCGGCTGCACGGGCTCCGCGTCCGCGACCGGGCGCGCGAGCGGGAGATCCTGGAGGACCGGACGCGGCGGGCCGAGGAGCTCGGGCTGCCGCGGGGGGAGATCGAGTCGATCTTCCGGCTGCTTCTCCGGGCCAGTCGCGACCACCAGGCCGTGCTGCGCGCCGAGGTCCCCGCCGACGCCGAGCCGCGGACGGTGGCCGTGATCGGGGGGCGCGGGCGCATCGGCGCCCTCCTCGCGCGGCTCTTCGGCGACCTGGGGCACACCGTGCTGGTGGCCGACGTCGAGACCGAGCTCCGCCCCGCCGACGCCGCGGCGGCCGCCGACGTGACGGTGATCAGCGTCCCGATCGACGTCACCGAGGAGGTCATCCGCGCCGTGGGGCCGCACGTGCGCCGGGACGCGCTGCTCATGGACGTGACCAGCATCAAGCAGGCGCCGGTCGCCGCCATGCTTGCCGCCACGACGGCGAGCGTCGTCGGCACCCATCCGATGTTCGGGCCGAGCGTTCACACCCTCCAGGGGCAGCGCGTGGTGCTCTGCCGCGCCCGCGGCGACGCGTGGGCCGACTGGGTCGCGCGCACCTTCGTGGCGCGCGGGCTGTCGGTCACCGAGGCGACGCCGGAGCAGCACGACCGCGCGATGTCCGTGGTGCAGGTGCTGACCCACTTCCAGACGCAGGTGCTCGGCCTCACCCTCGCCCGGCTCGGCGTGCCGCTCGACGAGACGCTCCCCTTCACCTCCCCGGCGTACCTGCTGGAGCTCTACGTCGCCGCGCGCCACTTCGCCCAGTCGCCGGCGCTCTACGGCTCGATCGAGATGCGCAACCCGCGCACCCCCGAGGTCACCGCCGCGTTCGGTGACGCCGCGCGCGAGCTGGCCGCCGTCATCTCGGCCGGCGACCACGCGGCGTTCGACGCGATGTTCGAGGACGTGCGCCGCTTCTTCGGCGCGTTCACCGAGGAGGCGCTGGAGCAGTCGAGCTACCTGATCGACAGGATCGTGGAGCGCACCTGACCCGGGGCGAGGCAAGGGCCCGGCAGCACCGAGGCGCGTACCGGGCCCGGGCCAGCCGCGTCGCCCGCGGCCTCAGCTACACGTCAGGTCCCCGCCCCGGGCGTCGATCTCCGCCTGCGGGAACGGGATCACCTTCGGGCCGGGCTGACCCACCAGCTCCTGCCCCAGCTCGTCGAAGAGCCCGAACATGCGGTAGTCCACCAGGCGCGCGCCGCTCTCCCAGAGCAGCGAGTACCGCTTCTGCTTCAGGATCTCGCGGAGCAGGCCGACGCCCGACGCCGACGCCGACCCCAGGCCGTACGTCCTCCGGATGTCGTTCGCGACGGCGAGCGCCTCCCCCTCCCGTCCGAGGCCCCAGAGCACCTCGGCGCGCACCAGGCGCAGCTCCTCCCGCGTGAGGATCGGGAGCGGGGACGTCGGTGACGACACGTTCAGGAACAGGATGTCGGAGGCGACGAGGGGCGCGCCCGCCTCGCCGAGGAAGATGTTGGCGCTCGGGTCCTTCCTCACCTTCGACAGCCGCGCGTCGCCGGGCTCCGCCTGGGAGAGGACTTTCGGGTTGGCGCGGTAGACGGAGTTGTCGAAGTTCGCGTTCTGCAGGTCGCCCGAGGCGGTGCTGAAGACGTGGTACACGCCGTCGCGGAGCGAGCCGGCGCCGGGCTCGAACGACGCGTCGAGCGCCTTCAGCGCCGAGTCGAGGCGGACCGCGTCCTTCGAGCCGTTGCGCGCGTAGTCGATGAAGCCGCGGTAGGTGAGCGCCTTCGCGGCGAGCCCGCGGTTGAACTGGAGGAAGGTCGCCGGCGTGTCGAAGGTGCCGAAGCCCGTGAAGCCCGTCGTCAGGGTGAAGGGGAACGCCGCCCCGCCCTGCGCGAGGTCGGCGGCCGCGGAGTCGAGCAGGGCGGAGACGTACGCCAGCGCCGCCGGCTTGCAGCGCACCGGGTCGAGCTTGCCGGTGCTGACGACGATCGGGACGCCGAGCGTGTCGCGCGACTCGAGCAGCCGCAGGTACTCGAACGCCTGGAAGGTACGCGCGAAGCCGCGCGTCGCCGCCTTGTCCTGCTCGGAGAACTTCGACTTGTCGATCCCCTCGGTCAGGATGCGGGCCGCGCGGATCGTGCGGTAGAGCGAGTTCCAGGTGAAGTCGACGAGGAAGGCGCTCGGGCTGAAGTTGCCGAGCGGCATCTGGATGTAGCGCGAGTCCGCGACGTCGATTCGGTAGGCGTCGCGCCCCATCGTCTCCAGCACGAGGATCTGGAAGGCGTGCTGCTCGCGGTCGCCGGCGAGGATGCCGCGCGTCTGGTTGACCAGATCGGTCGAGCTCTGCGGGACGTCGGGGAGCGACGGGTCGTTGTAGTTGGGGACGGTGCTGTCCTGGCAGGCGCCGAGGAGCGCGGCGCCGAGCGCCGCCCCGAGGGCGACGAGCGCCGCGGCCCGACCGCTCCGCGCGCGGATATGGCTGTCGGAGTGGGGGCGCATGTCAGAAGCTCGCGCTGATGGTGAAGAAGTAGCTGCGGCTCGGCGGGAACGGGGCGAGGTCGACGAAGCGGCTGATCTGCTGGCCGCCGAAGTTGCTGACCTCCGGGTCGACCCCCGGGTACTTCGTCCAGGTCACGAGGTTGCGGCCGTTCAGCTCGAGGCGGGCGCTCCTCGCCGCGTTGAAGAAGACGCGGGAGACGACCGGCGCCGGGAGCTCGTACGCCAGCGAGAGCTCGCGCAGCTTCAGGAAGGAGGCGTGCTGCACGTACTGCGCGATCTGCTGGTTGTCGTTCAGGTCCGCCCGCGAGGCCCCGCCGTCGGCGCGTCCCGGCGACCCGGCGAAGGCGTCGAAGACGTCCATCGTGATGTTGACCAGGTCGCCGCCGCGCTGCCAGTCGAAGAGGCTGGAGAGGCGCCACGGTCCCCAGGTGAGGTCGTTGGCGAAGCCCATCGTGAAGTCCGGCGCGGCGTCGCCCTGCTGCTTGACGATCACGTTGCCCGCGGGGTCGAGGCCGGCGTTGGCGACGATCTGCGTCACGCGCTTCCCGACCTCCAGCCGCCCGATCCCGTAGCCGGCCCCGAACGCCACGCGCTGCCCGGTGGCGTCGCGCTCGACGTTGAACGCCGTGACGCCGGCCGGGAGCGCCGTGACGACGCCGACGTTCCGCGCGAAGGTGGTGCGCGACAGCCACGAGAGCGATCCGCGCTGCAGCGGCGTGAGCGTCAGCAGCGCCTCGGTGCCCCGGTTCCGGATCGTCCCGCCGTTGCGGATGTCGACGTTGTAACCGAGCGACGGCGCCGTCACGAACTGGAGGATGACGTCGTCGATCGTCTTCTGATACAGCGTCAGCGCGAGCGCCGCGCGCGTGCCGAACGCGACGTCGACCCCGCCCTCGACCTCCGTCTGGCGCTCGGGGCGGATCCGCGGGTTGCCGCTGATGAGCCCCGGCTGGAGCGCGTTGGCGCCCTCGTAGGCGCTCCCCTGCGCCGGCGTGAACTTCTGGATGTAGAGCGGCTGGTTCCCCGACTGGCCCATCGCCAGCCTCGCCTTGAGCTCGCTCACCGACGAGGGGAGCCCGGGAATCCGGTAGGAGACGGACGCCTTCGGGAAGACGTAGAACTTGTTCACGTCCCCGTTGAGCGTGCTCCGCTCCGCCCGCGCCCCGCCGGTGACGAGCAGCCGCTCGTCGAGCGCCAGCACCTCCTCCTGCGCGTAGAGCGCCGTCGTGCGCTGCGCCTGCCGGTTCGCGAACACCTGCGTCGCCGAGCCGCGGTCCACGTTCTCCTGCCCCGTGAGCACGTCGCGCGTGATCACGTTCGTCGACCGCCGGTCGGCGATCTCGCGCTGGAGGCCGGCCGAGGTGCGCGCCGTGAACGCGCGCGACGTCGGCAGGAACTCGTGCACCGCGCTCAGGTTCACGTTCGCGTTGCGCGAGCGCGCGTCGAGCGCCGTCACCGTCCCGGGAAGCCCGTCGTTGGGCTCGAAGTACAGGTAGCGCGGCGAGACGAGGTTCACCTGCTCGCCGAAGCGGTCCACGCCGCCGTCGATGCGGAGCTGGAGGCTCTGGTGCTCCCGGGAGAACGCGCTGTACGTGGCGCTCGCCGCCGCGATCACGCGGTCGACGTCGTCCGGCGTCTGCAGGAAGTCGGCGTTCTGGAACGGGTTGGTCACGCTCCACGGGTTCGTCGGGTACTGCCCGCCCGACGGGCGCATGTCGTACCAGCTCGGCGTCCCCGCGAAGACGAAGTACGGGGTGATGTTCGTGTTGTCGTTGTTGCTGATGCCGCGCCGCGTGCGCGTGTTCACGAGCGTGGTGTTGAGCTGCATCGTGAGCCGCGTCCCGACGAGCTGCGACAGGTTCAGCCGCACCGACTTCTTGTCGTAGCCGGTGTTCTTCTCGATGCCCCCGTCGTGGAGCACGAGGCCCGAGGCGTAGTAGCTCGTGTTCTGGGCCCCGCCGCGCACCGCGAGGCTCGACTCGTACGAGAACGGGTTCTCGCCGAAGAGCTGCTCCTCGTAGTCGCAGAAGCCGCCGCACCGCCGGTAGATCGAGTCCACCTGCGCCTGCGTGAACCCCTTGGCGGCGCCCTGCGCGCGCGCCTCCTCGAGCGAGTACCGCCGCGCCCCGTACTTCCCCGACAGCGAGCGGGTCCCCAGCCGCTGCACCGCCTCCACCGTCGTCCGGCCGGCGCTCCCAGACTTCGTCTTGATGATGATGACGCCGTTCGCCGCCTTCGAGCCGTAGATCGCCGACGCCGAGGCGCCCTTGAGGATCTCGATCGACTCGATGTCGTTGGGGTTGATGTCGGCGATCCGGTTGACGCCGTTGTCCTGGTTCGTCGCGTTCGGCGACGTCCGGCTCGCCCCGGTCAGGGCGTTCGTGCCCGGCTGCACGGCGTCGTCGCTGACGATCGCCCCGTCCACCACGTAGAGCGGATTCGCCGAGCCGAAGACCGACGTCACCCCGCGCAGCCGGATCTGGTTCCCGCCGCCCGGCGCGCCGGAGTTGGCGATCACCTGCGCGCCGGCGACGCGCCCGGCGATGGCGTTCTCGAGCGACGGCGCGGGCACCCGCGCGAGCTGCTCGGCGCTCACCTGCCCGACGTCGTTCGCGACGTTGCGGCGCGACACCGACGTCGCCACGCCGGTCACGACCTGCGTCTCGAGCCGCAGGACGTCCTTGTCGAGCGCGACCGCGGCCTCGGACTGGCCGGCCGCCAGCGGAACGGCCCGGCGACGATAGCCGATGCGGCGGACGTCGATGGTGAGGGGACCGTCGGGCGCGGTCATCACCATCGTCCCCTCGGCGTCGCTCACGGCCCCGGTGCGGGTGCCTGGTATGAGGGCGGTGGCGCCGGCGAGCGGCTCGCCGGACTGCGCGTCGGTCACCCGGACGGTGACGCGCCGCTGCGCGAGCGCGACGCTGGTCGGCAGCGCGCAGAGCAGCAGAAGGACAATGAGCCGACGAATCGTGAGCACGATTTGCCTCCTGGCGTCAGGCCTGGTGCGGCGACGGCTGGTGGAGGGACGGCAGCGTCCGTTGTTGACGGCCAGTATGGGTCACGCCCCGCTCGCTGTCAAATGTTGGGTCTGCGCGCCACACCACCCACGTGGCGCGTCGGCGACCCGCTCCGGCATCCCCTTCGACGGCGCGGAGGAGCCGCGGCCCGACCCCTGCACTCCGGGGTCGCCCCACGGCGTCGGATCCATCCGCGCCTCACCGGCACGACCATCAGCACGCGGGAGCCACAATGCAGCACCGCCGCCTCGGCTCCGCCGGACTCGAGGTCTCCGCCCTCGGACTCGGCTGCATGGGGATGAGCGAGTTCTACTCCGGGCGCGACGACACGGAGTCGATCGCCACCATCCACCGCGCGCTCGACCTCGGCATCGGTTTCCTCGACACGGCCGACATGTACGGCCCGTTCACCAACGAGCTTCTCGTCGGACGCGCCATCCGCGACCGGCGCGACGAGGTCGTGCTCGCCACCAAGTTCGGCAACGTGCGCTCCGAGGAGGGCGCGTTCCTCGGCATCGAGGGATCCCCCGAGTACGTGCGCCGCGCCTGCGACGCGTCGCTCCAGCGGCTCGGCGTGGACCACATCGACCTCTACTATCAGCACCGCGTCGACCCCAAGGTGCCGATCGAGGACACGGTGGGCGCCATGGGCGAGCTCGTGCGGGCCGGCAAGGTGCGCCACCTCGGGATGAGCGAGGCCGCGCCGGCGACGATCCGCCGCGCGCACGCCGTGCACCCGATCACCGCCATCCAGACAGAGTACTCGCTCTGGAGCCGCGACGTGGAAGACGCGATCCTCCCGACGGTGCGCGCGCTCGGGATCGGCTTCGTCGCCTACAGCCCGCTCGGGCGTGGCTTCCTCACCGGCCGCTTCCGCAGCTTCGACGACCTCCCCGCCGACGACTACCGCCGCAACCAGCCGCGCTTCCAGGGGGAGAACTTCCAGAAGAACCTCGACCTCGTCGAGCGCATCCGCGAGATCGCCCGCGAGAAGGGGTGCACCGCGTCCCAGCTCGCCCTCGCCTGGGTCCTCGCCCAGGGGGAGGACATCGTGCCGATCCCGGGCACGAAGCGCGTCAGGTACCTCGAGGAGAACGTCGGCGCGCTCGACGTGCGGCTCACCCCGGACGACCTGCGGCGGATCGACGAGGTCGCGCCGAAGGGAGCCGCCGCCGGCACGCGCTATACGGAGGCGGGAATGCAGACCGTCGATCGCTGAGCGGCGTCGTCTCTCATCGTCACGGCTCCGCCCACGAGGAGGTGCACGATGACATCCCGCACGACACAGTCGCGGCCGGCGGCAGGGGCGAGCACGCACGCCGGCACGATCCCCACGGTCGAGCCGGCGACGCAGGCGTTCCTCGACGCGCTCGCGTCGCAGGGTGGCCCTCCCCTCTACGAGCGCTCGTTCAGCGACGCCCGGGGCGTGCTCCGCAGCGTGCAGGCCGGCGACGTCGCGACGCTCGAGGCGGACGTCGAGGACCGCACGGTCCCCGGCGGCCCGGGCGGCACGGTCTCGATCCGCATCGTGCGGCCGAAGGGGAGCACGAAGACGCTGCCGGCGGTGATGTACTTCCACGGAGGCGGCTGGATCCTCGGCGACAAGGACACGCACGACCGCCTCGTCCGCGACCTCGCCAACGCCACCGAGGCGGCCTACGTGTTCGTGAACTACACCCCGTCGCCCGAGGCCCACTACCCCGTCCCGGTCGAGGAGGCGTACGCCGCCACGCGGTGGGTCGCCGAGAACGGCGCCACCATCAACGTGGACCCCACGCGTCTCGCGGTCGCCGGCGACAGCGTCGGCGGCAACATGGTGGCGGCGGTGACGCTGCTCGCGAAGGAGCGCGGCGGCCCCCGGCTCCGCTTCCAGGTGATGTTCTACCCGGTGACGGACGCCGACTTCGGCACCGCGACGTATCAGCAGTTCGCCGAGGGCCCGTGGCTCACGCGCGAGGCGATGCGGTGGTTCTGGGACGCCTACCTGCCCGACGCCGCGGCACGGCGCCAGCCGACCGCGTCGCCGCTCCGGGCGACGGTCGACCAGCTCCACGGGCTGCCGCCGGCGCTCCTCATGACGGACGAGCACGACGTGCTGCGCGACGAGGGCGAGGCGTACGCGCACAAGCTCGCCCAGGCGGGCGTCCGGGTGACCGCCACACGCTATCTCGGGACGATCCACGACTTCGCGCTGCTCAACCCGATCACCAACACGCCGGCCCCGCGCGCGGCGATCCGCCAGGCGAGCGACGCGCTCCGGCGAGCGCTGGCGTGACGGAGCTCCGCCCCGCCGCAGCGGCGGGCATCGCGGCGGCCACGAGCGGCGGGAGGGCAGGATGAGCGGGAACGGGCACGGCAACGGCGGGATAGGGCGTGGACACATCCGCTCCCGCCCGAGCGTTCTGCCGACGTACGAGGAGTACCCGGGCACGCGTCGGCAGCGGCCCGGTCGCTCGCCGCGCCGGGGCGACGCCGCCTCGGTCTCCGGCCCCTCGCCACGCTTCAACGCCACGACGCCATGAGCGAGTCGTTCATCTCCCGCGGCTTTCGCGGCCGCCGACAGAGCGCGGCCGCCGCCGGCCACCTGCCGCCGGGCCAGTACGAGACGCGCGATTTCCCCGTCCTCTCGGCGGGCCCCACGCCTCACACCCCGCTCGCGGGGTGGAGCTTCACGCTCCGCGGTCCGGGGGCGCGAGCGGCGCGGTGGACGTGGGACGAGTTCCAGGCGCTGCCGCGCGAGACGGTCACGACCGACATTCACTGCGTCACGAAGTGGTCCAAGTTCGGCACGGTCTGGCGGGGCGTCTCCGTGGACGCGCTGCTGGCCGCGGGCGCAGCGAGCGGCGTCGAGCCCGCGCCCTACGCGCTCGCCGTGTCCGACGGCGGCTACACGACCAACGTGCCGCTCTCCGACCTGACCGGCGGCAAGGCGTGGGTGGCGTTCGAGTACGACGGCGCGCCGCTCGCGCCGGAGCACGGCGGCCCGGCGCGACTCCTCGTGCCGCACCTCTACTTCTGGAAGAGCGCGAAGTGGGTGCGAGAGCTCCGCCTCACGGAGCGCGACGAGGCGGGGTTCTGGGAGTCGCTCGGCTACCACAACTACGGCGACCCGTGGCGCGAGCAGCGCTACGCCGGCGACCCGTGAGTCGCGCGCCGGTGCGATCGACGTCGGCGGGCGGGCGGAGCGTGGCATGGCAGACGACACCGTGAACCGGACGGGGCCGGCGACGGCATCGGGCGGCGCCGCGACTGCTACCACGTCCCCGGAAGCGCGGCCGAGAGCGCGGGCGATCGCTTGGCGGCTCGCCACGGTGGCCGGGGTGATGCAGGAGACGTCGCGGGCGCGGACGCTCGTCCTCGACGTCCCCGGCTGGCCCGGACATCGCGCCGGGCAGCACGTGGACGTGCGGCTCACGACGGAAGACGGCTACCAGACGCAGCGAAGCTACTCCATCGCCTCCCCCCCCGAGGACGCTCGGCTCGCGCTGACCGTCGAGCGGCTGGACGACGGCGAGGTCTCCCCGTACCTCACCGACGAGCTGCGGGTGGGGGACCGGCTCGAGTTCCGCGGGCCGGTCGGCGGCTACTTCGTCTGGGAGGTCGCGCTCGGCGGACCGCTCTTCCTCGTCGCGGGCGGCTCGGGGATCGTGCCGTTGATGGCGATGCTGCGCCACCGCGCGGCCGCGCTCGGTGCCGCCGGCACCGACGCCCGGCATGGCACGCCGACGCGGCTGCTGTACTCCTCGCGACGGTGGGACGACGTGATCTATCGTGACGAGCTCGCGCGGCTGGCCGAGGACGACCCGACGCTCGAGGTCGCGCTGACCCTGACGCGCGAGCCCCCACAGGGGTGGGCCGGCTTCCGGCGCCGGATCGACCGCATGATGCTGGCGGAAGTGGGCTGGCCGCCCGCAGAGCGACCGCACGTCTTCGTGTGCGGCCCCACGCCACTGGTGGAGGCGGCCGCGGCGGCGCTCGTCGAGCTCGGGCACGACGCGGCACGGGTGAAGACGGAACGCTTCGGCCCGACGGGCGGGCCGTCGTAGCACGCACCACCATCCGGCGTGCGCGAGCACGGGAGGCAGAAATGGACAGTGCGACGAGAGTGTCGGACGAGCGCACCGCCGGCGAGCGCGACGCCGATGCGCTGCGGCTCGACGGGAACGCCGCGGCCGGGATCCTCAGCGAGGTCTTCGCCACGGACCTCACCACGGCGCGCGCGATGTGCGCCAACTGCGGGGCGGACCGGGCGGTGGGCGCGCTGCTCGTCTACGCGCACGGCATGGGCACGGTCGTGCGCTGTCCCGGCTGCGAGGCCGTCATCCTGCGCGTCGCGCGCACGCCCACGCGGGTGTGGCTCGACTCGACGGGCGCGCGGCACATCGTCATGGGGACCCCGGCGCCGCCGGCGTGACCACGCGCGGGTCCGCGAACACGCACGCGAGCCGATCGAGCCGCGTCACGACGCGGGCGCCGCCGCCTCCAGCGCGCGCGCGGGGCCGGAGATGGGGCCCTCCCGCTCCCGGAGCGACATCGGCCGACGGCCCGCGCGCACGGCGAGGATCTCGGCGAGCACGGCGAGCGCGACCTGTTCCGCGCCCTCCGCCCCGATGTCCAGGCCGACGGGGCCGTACACGCGCCCACGCGCGCCGTCGCGCTCCGCGCCGTGGTCGCGCAGACCGGCCAGAAGCCGCTCCGTACGCTGGCGCGGGCCCAGGACGCCGATGTACGGCACCGGGCTGCCCAACAGGCTGCGTACGTACTCCCGGTCGTCGGCCAGCTTGTGGGCCATCACGACCACGTAGCACGAGTCGTCGAGCGGCAGGCGCTCGAGCAGACGCTCGCCGTCGCTGGTGACGCACAGGATCCCGGGCGGGAATCGCTCCTCCGTCAGGAGCGCGCTCCGGCGGTCGACCATCACCACCTGGAAGCCCACGTCCGCGCCGAGCCGGGCGAGCGGGCGGGCGTCGTCGCCGGCGCCGCAGATCACCAGCCGCGGCTGCGGGGAGAGCGACTCGAAGAACAGCTCGCAGTCGCCGACTCGCTCGAGCGCCGGGCCGCCCTCGCCGATCAGCGCCCGCGCGCGCGCCGCGACCGCTGCATTCAGCGTGGCCGAGCCGAGCGACCCCTCCACCGTCGCGGCCGTCACGACCAGACGTCGGCCCACCGGCGCCCCGTGGCCGGCGACGACGGTGCAGAGCGCGAACGGCGTGCGGGCGCCGAGGAGCGTGCGCTCCGCGGGGCGCGCCTCGCTGGCCGGCTCGATGAACACGTCGATCTCGCCTTCGCAGCCGAGCCCGAGGTCCCACACGCTCCCCTCGCCGTCGCCGGAGCAGTAGCGCCGGCGCTCCGCCACCCCGGAGCGGGTGACGACGAGGGCGGCCTCGCGCACGTCCTGCTCGAGGCAGCCGCCGCTGATGTTCCCCGTCGTGCTCCCGTCCTCCACCACGAGGAGCTTCGCCCCCTCGCGCCGGTACGCGGACCCGCGGACCCGGATCAGTGTGGCCAGCGCGGCGCGGCGCCCGGCCCGCGCGCAGGCGTCGAGCTCGTCGAGCACCTGGCGCGTCTCCATCCAACGCTTCATGCCTTGCCCGGGGATGCGGTGGTCGAGCGGCGGCGTCGAGGTGCCCGGCGTGTCGAAGACGATGTCGAAGCCTCGACCATGAATGTACCCGGCGACGTATTCCTCGACCGGCGAGATTGCCGCGTGTGCCGAGCCGGGTGCTCTCAGCCCGGCGAGGATGTTGCTCGCGCCGAGCCGGGCGAGAGATCCGGCTCCGCCGGTGCCGCGTGATTCGCCGCCCCGGCGTCGGCCGGCAGGTAGAGGGTGAACGTGCTCCCAGCGCCGGGTGTCGACGTCACGTCGATGCCGCCGCCCGCCTGCGTCAGGATGCCGTACGCCGTCGCGAGCCCGAGGCCGGTGCCGCGGCCGGCCGGCTTCGTCGTGAAGAAGGGCTCGAAGAGCCGCTCCATCGTGCCCTGGTCCATGCCGAGGCCGGCGTCGGCGACGGTCACGGTCGCGTAGGAGCCGCTCGGGATGACGCCCGAGCGCAGCGTGGCGGGCTCTCGGAGCATGTCGAGGCCGGTCTCGACGGTGACCGTGCCGCCGTCCGGCAGCCGCTCGAGGGTGGCATCCCGGGCGTTCGCGACGAGGTTGACGAGCACCTGCTCGAGCTGCCCCTGGTCGGCGTGGACGGTCGCCGGCGCCGCCCCGCGCCTGA
The DNA here is from genome assembly GCA_045804285.1 of Gemmatimonadaceae bacterium. Taxonomy (GTDB): domain Bacteria; phylum Gemmatimonadota; class Gemmatimonadetes; order Gemmatimonadales; family Gemmatimonadaceae; genus DATMHT01. Next base: position 14 of record JBJMNL010000064.1, on the reverse strand, counting down.
CCACGCGGATCGTG
>JBJMNL010000063.1:0-1560 GCA_045804285.1 Gemmatimonadaceae bacterium | reverse complement strand
GTGCCGGTGATCGTGCGGCATGACGCTCTGCGCGGTGTCGCCGGTGCGGATCTCCTCGCCGCCGATGACGAGCGGGATGTCGATCCGCTCGCTGGCCATCGCCTTCAGGCGGGCCTTGAGCGCGGCGCGCTCCGGGGAGCCGGGCGCGTACCCCTTCACGGACTCGTTGACGGGAGGCGGGACGCGGCGGGTGCCGTTGAAGCCAGGCATCCCTCCCCCTCCGGGAACAGGCTGCGGCTGCGACGTGGCGTCGGCCGACGCTTCGCGCTCGGCGTGCGTCTCGGCGGCGCTCTTCTTCCGGGGCGTGACGGCAGGGGCGGACATATCGGACAACCTCGATCGCGACGGTGACGTGGACGAGCTGACGACTGCTTCCGAAAGATAACGGGTCGGGGGGAGCCGCCGGCCGCCGGCCACGCTCCCGGCGCACTCGTCCTCCCGTCAGAATCTCGGGTCCCGTTGCAGCGCAGGCGCGACGACGCTCGGGAATGCTCGAGGCCGCTCACCGGCGGCCGGCGGCTCCCTGACACCTCGACGACCCCGGCGCCGTACGTAACATCGAGTAAACGAAATGTCGGCGAGCGGTATCTCACCTGTGTGCCCCACGGGGAGCATGCCGACGAGCCGGAGCCGGACCACCGTCGCCGCGAAGCGGGAGGCTGCGAGCGAGGCCGTGACGAGCGGAGCGCGAGAGGGCCCCGACGGGCCCGACGGGCTCGACGCATTCGTGCGCCGCGCCCAGGCGGGGGACGTCGACGCGTACGAGGCGATCTACCGCGCGCACGTCGGCCGCGTCCACGCCCTCTGCCGCCGCATGGCCGGCGACCCGGACCGCGCCGCGGAGCTGACGCAGGAGGTCTTCGTCCACGCCTGGGAGCAGCTCGGCCACTTCCGCGGCGGGGTGGTGCTCGCGACCTGGCTCCATCGGCTGACGCTGAGCCTGACGCTCGAGCAGGCGCCCGCCGTCACCGCCGCGCTCTCGCCCCGGGAGCGGAGCGACTTCGAGCGGGCGATCGACGCCCTCGCGCCGGCCGCGCGCACGACGTTCGTGCTGCACGACGTCGAGGGATACAAGCACGCCGAGATCGCCCACCTCACCGGCGCGGATGAGGGGACGATCCGCGCGCAGCTGCACCGGGCGCGCCGCCGGCTCATGGAGATGCTCTCCGGATGACGTACGACGAGACGCACCCCGACCTCGACGGGCTCGGCGACTACCTGGACGGTCTCCTCGCCTCCGACCGGAAGGTCGCGACCGACGCGCACCTCGCCCGCTGCACCGACTGCCGGGCGCGGCTCGGCGCGCTGCGCCTCCTCGTCGCCCGCGCCGCGGACGCGCCGCGCGAGCTGGCCCCCGAGGCCGACCTCTGGCCCGCGATCCGCGGGCGGATCGAGGCGCGTCGCGCCGCCGCGCTCTTCGTCGCCACGCCGGCGCGCGCGGCCGGCGCGCGCCGGCGCCGGCTCGCGGTCGGCGCCGCGATCGTGGGAGCCGCGGTCGCCGCCTCCTCGGCGCTCACCGCGCTCCTGCTCGGCCGCGCCCCGGCCGGCGGGGGCGCGGGC
>JBJMNL010000062.1:0-11775 GCA_045804285.1 Gemmatimonadaceae bacterium | reverse complement strand
GGGCCGCGCGGTGACGCGGAGCCGGGCCCTCAGACGCGCGGCCCGGTCGCCGGCCGGTGCGGCGCCACCGCGCGCGCCGCCTCCCGCCCGGCCGCCTCTCGCCCGGCCGCCTCTCGCCCGGCCGCCTCTCGCAGCAGCTCCCAGGCCCGCGCCACGTGCCGCCGCTCCGTGCGGATGTTGCCGATGGCGAGCCGCAGGACGTGGCGGCCCCGGAGCTTCGTGTGCGAGAGGTACGCCTCGCCGCTCGCGTTCACCGCGGCGAGGATCCGCTCGTTCAGCGCGTCCGCCTCGTCGTCCGGCATCCCGCGCGGGGCATGGCGGAAGCAGACGAGCGAGAACGGGTGCGGCGCCACGACCTCCCAGCCGGGCTCCGCGCGCACCCATCCGGCGAGCTCCTGCGCCAGCTCGACGTGGTGCCGCAGCCGCGCCGCCAGCCCCTCCGCCCCGAAGGCGCGGATCACCATCCACAGCTTGAGGGCGCGGAAGCGGCGGCCGAGCTGCACGCCGTAGTCCATGTAGTTGATCGGCGACGCGTCCCCCGCGCCCTCGCGCCGCGCGTCCCTCGTCGTCAGGTACTCCGGCACCAGCGAGAACGCCCGCTTCAGCACCTCCGGCCGCCGCGTATAGAACGCCGAGCAGTCGATCGGCGTGAAGAGCCACTTGTGCGGGTTGACGACGAGCGAGTCGGCGTGCTCCACGCCGTCGAGCACGCCGCGCAGCTCGGGGACGACGGCCGCCACGCCGCCGTAGGCGCCGTCCACGTGCAGCCACATCCCCTCGCGCCGGCAGACGTCGGCGATCGCGCGCACCGGGTCCACGCTCGTCGTGCTCGTCGTGCCGACGGTCGCCACGGCGGCGAGCGGGAGGCGCCCCGCCTCGCGGTCGGCGCGCACGAGCTCCGCCAGGAGATCCGCCCGCATGCGGAAGGCGGCGTCGGTGGGCACGTGGACGACGTTCTCGTGGCCGATCCCGAGCGTGATCGCGGCCTTGTCGATCGACGAGTGCGTCTCGGTCGAGCAGTAGACGCGCATCACCGGCACGTCGCTCCGGCCGGCCAGCCCGCGCTCGCGGACGCCGAGCGGCGCGAGGCGCGAGTGCCCCTCGCGCGCCGCGGCGAGGGCGAGCATGGTCGAGATCGACGCCGTGTCGGTGATCATCCCGAACCAGCCGTCGCCGAGCCCGAGGAGCTGGCGCAGCCAGTCGAGCGAGAGCTCCTCGAGCTCGGTCGCGCTCGGCCCCGTCCTCCAGAGCATCCCGTTGACGTCGAGCGCCGCCGTCAGCAGCTCGGCGATGATGCCGGGCGCCGAGCTGGAGATCGCGAAGTAGGCGAAGAACCCGGGGTGGTTCCAGTGCGTGACGCCGGGCAGGAGCTTCGACTCGAAGTCATCGAGGATCGCGTCGAGCGCCTCGCCGCGCGCCGGCGGCGAGGCGGGGAGCGAGGCGCGCACCTCCCCCGGCGCGACGCGCGCGAGCACGGGGTGGCGCTCGGGGCGCTCGAGATAGCGCGAGATCCACTCGACGACGCGCGCCGCGGCGCGCTCGAACTCGGCGAGGGGGAGGTCTCCGGTGTCGGCGGGGCGAGGCATGAGGGAAAGGTAGCACGTCCCCAGACAGGTACCTGTACCTCGCAACTATACCTCGCGTACCTGTACCTCGTACCCGTACCTCGCGTACCTGTACCTCGTACCTGTACCTCGCGTACCTGTACCTCGTACCTGTACCTAGCTCTCCCGCTCGGGACGCGTCCATGGGATAGGGACTTCAGGCTACGGATCACAGTAGCCTGAAGTCCCTATCCGCCGTTCCGGCATCGCGACGGGGCCGGCCTAGGTACAGGTACGAGGTACAGGTACGAGCTACGAGGTACAGGTACGAGCTACGAGGTACAGGTACGAGCTACGAGGTACAGGTACGAGCTACGAGGTATAGGTCCGGGGTCTACTGCACGTATCTCAGCACGTCGAACATATACCGCACCCCGAAGCCCACGTTCTCCACGCTCACGCGCTCGTCGTTCCCGTGCACTCCCTTCTGCGAGTCCGCCGCGTCCACCTTGAACGGGTCGAAGCCGTACGTCACGATCCCTGACGCTCGGTAGGTGGGGCGGTCGGTCGCGCCGGTGAGCATCGGGGTCGTCACGAGCGCGCCGGGGTCACGCTCGTGCGCCGCGCGCTCGATGGCGCGGAAGAGCTCCGTGTCGATCGGGTTCTCGAGCGGCGCCTTCGGGGCGAGCAGCCCCTGCCAGTGCACCGCCGTATCGCCGACGATCCCCTGCAGCGTCGCCAGCACCTGCTGCGGGTCCTGGTCCGGCAGGAGGCGGATGTCGAGGTCCGCCGTCGCCTCGGCGGGGATCACGTTCGTCTTGTTCGACCCCTGGAGCGCCGTCAGCGAGATCGTGTTGCGCAGGATCGCGTTCCAGTAGACGTCGCCGAGGATCCACTCGCGCGCCCGCGGGTCGCCCACCGCCCGCGCCACGTTCGCCAGCCAGGCGCGCCGCTCCCCCTGGTAGTTGCGCGAGATGTCGCGGAAGTACTTGTCCACGCCGGGCGTGACGTGGATCGGCGTCTCGTAGCGGGCGATCCTGTCGAGCGCCGCGACGAGGCGCGGCACCGGGTTCTGCTTCGTCGGCCGCGAGCCGTGCGACGGCGTCCCCTTCACCGTGAGCCGCTGCCAGAAGGTCCGCTTCTCGGCCACGCCCACGCCGTAGTACTCGAGCTTCCCGTCGCGCACGGGGTTGTCGCCCCCCTCGGTGACCAGGAACTCGACGTCCCGCAGCAGCTCGGGGTGGCGCTCGACGAACACCTTCGCGCCCGTCGAGCCCAGCTCCTCGTCGGCGTTGGCGATGAAGACGACGTCGCGCGTCAGTGGCACGCCGCTCCGCTTGAGGGCGAGCATCGCCATGAGCTGCACGATCCCCTGCCCGCGCATGTCGAGCGCGCCGCGCCCCCACACGTAGCCGTCCTTCACCGCGCCGGAGAAGGGGTCGACCGACCAGTAGCGGGGATCGGCCGGCACGACGTCCATGTGGTGGACGAGGGCGATCGCCTTCCTGGAGCCGTTCCCCGGGATCCGCGCGTACAGGTTGGCGCGCCCCGGCCCGAGCTCCGCCGTGTCGAGGATCCGCGCCTCGATCCCCTCCTTCGCCAGCACCGCCTGCAGGTATCTCGCCCCCGCCAGCTCGTTGCCCGGCGGGTTCGTGGTGTTGACCTTCAGGTACTCGGCCAGCACCCGCACCGTCTCGTCGCGCAGCGCGTCCCAGTCCACGGGGCGCACCGGCCGCGGCGCTCCGTCCCCCCTGTCGGGCGCCGCGTGCCGCGCCACGGGCCGCGCCACGGGCCGCGACGCCGGCGCCTGCTGCGCCGCGAGAGGAGCGGTGAGCGTGGCACCGAGGACCAGCCCGGCCCCCGCCGCGAGAAGCGATCGTCGCATCGTGCCTCGTCCGTTCGAGTTTCGGTCTCCGAGCCCGGCCGATCATCGGTCGGGGGTGCGTGCGATGAATATGTGGCACGGACGGGAGAAGCGGGCACGTCGGGCCCTGGCTCGAAACCGGGCCACGGGCCGCGCCGTAATTCGGGACACCCCTCAATCCGCGGCGACACGCATGGCCGTTCTCTTCCCGATCCTCCTCGCGCTCCAGACCCTCTCGAGCGGCGCCGGTGCGAAGCCGCAATCGCCCGCCGACTCGACCCGGCCGCGCCTCACCGCGCCCCAGCGCGACTCCGTGCGCCGCGAGCGGGCGGCGGCCGACTCGGCGCGGCGCGCGGCGCGGCTCGCCGCCCGGCGCATCCCCGTGACGCCGGAGGTGCTCCGCACCGCCTTCGCCGACGACCGGGCGCGCGCGCTGTTCGAGCGCGCCAAGCGCGCCCGGCTCGAGCAGGACTCGACGCTCGGCGCCTACGACGTGACCGCCTACCAGCGCCTCTCGGCGGGGATCGCGTTCAAGCGACTCGGGCGCGAGCGGCTCGCGTTCCGCACCGAGAACGTCTCCCGCGTGCGCTGGAGCCGGACGCGGGGCGCCTTCGTCGACCTGCTCGGCGCCCGCACCGTGATGCCGGCGTTCGCCGCCGTCGACGCCGACGACCCGGACATCGCGGACGCGGCGAGCGGGGCGATCGCGGCGTCGATGAGCCCGATCCCGTACTTCCCCGGGCGCGACGACCTGATGCCGATGCTCGACGACGGCGTCGCGCGGGCGCGGATCGAGGAGGACAAGCTGATCCACCCGCTCGCCGACGGCGCCGAGGCCTACTACCACTACTCGCTGGGCGACTCGCTCGCGTTTCGACTCCCCGACGGCCGCACGATCACGCTGCGCGAGATGAAGGTCCGCGCGCGCCGGCCGCAGTGGAACCTCGCCATCGCCTCGCTCTGGTTCGACGCCGCCAACGCCCGCCTCGTCCGCGCCGCCTACCGCCTCTCCGAGCCGATGGACATCTGGAAGGTCGCGCGCGAGAACGGCGACAAGGAGGACCAGAAGGACATGGACGACGTCCCCGTCTGGGTGAGGCCGATGCTCACCCCGATGACGGCGAACGTCAGCGCCATCACGATCGAGTACGGGCTGCACCAGGGGCGGTGGTGGCTCCCGCGCGTGCAGATGATCGAGGGCGACGCGGAAGTCAGCTTCATGCGCTTCCCGTTCAGCATGAAGGAGAGCTTCAAGTACGCCGCGGTGAGCGGCGACGACGCGCCGTCGGCCGACAGCCTGCCGACGGTGGCGGGGCTCGTCGCCGCCGACTCGGCGCGCCGCGCCGCGCGGCGCGCGGTGCTCGACAGCCTGATGGACGACACCACGGCCGCCGGCCGCGCCGTGCGCGACTCGGTCCGCAAGGCGCTCGACGCCGAGCGGCGCGAGGCGAGAAAGCGCCGCTGCGACGCCGACGGCACCTACATCGCGACGCAGCGCCGCTACGGCGAGACGCTCCCCGTCGCCGTGCGCATCCCCTGCGACACCGCCGCCCTCGCCCGCGCGCCGCAGCTCCCCCCCTCCATCTACGACCCGGGCGACGAGCTGTTCGGCGAGAAGGAGCTGCGCACCCTGCGCGAGGCGGCGCTCACCCTCGGAGCGCAGGCCGCCTTCGACCCGCAGCGGCCGACGCTCGGCTGGGGCGCCCGCTACCTGCGCTTCAACCGCGTCGAGGGGCTCTCGGTGGGCGCGGCGGTGGACGAGCGCCTGGGCGCGGGCTACACGGCGCAGCTCCTCGGCCGCGTCGGCGTCGCCGACTGGCAGCCGAACGGCGAGCTCGCGCTCTCGCGCAGCGACGGCGAGCGCGAGCTGCGGCTCGGCGTCTACCGACGCCTGAACGCGGCGAACGACTGGGGGGCGCCGCTCTCCGTCGGGGCCTCGCTCTCGGGGCTCCTCTTCGGCCGCGACGAGGGCTTCTACTACCGCTCGTGGGGCGCCGAGCTCGCCGGCGGCAGCGCGCGCACGCCGATCTTCCGCTCCGACCTGAGCTGGCGCCTGTTCGCCGAGCGCCAGTGGGACGCCCCCGTGGAGACGAGCTTCTCCCTGCCGCACCTGTTCAACGGCAACCCCGCGCTCCCCAACATCGACGCGCCGCACGCCACTGCGGTCGGCCTCGCCACCGAGCTCCACGCCACGCACGGCGAGGACCCGCGCGGGCTGCGCTTCAGCACCGTCGTGCGCGCGGAGGGGGCGTTCGGGACGTACGACTACACCCGCGCACTCCTCGACCTGACGACGACGCGCGCCCTCGGCCCGCTCCTCGACGGCGCGCTCACGCTCAGCGCCGGCACGAGCGGCGGCACCGTCCCCGCGCAGCGCCTCTTCTATCTCGGCGGGTCGCAGACGGTGCGCGGACAGCTTCCCGGCACGAACGCCGGCGACGCGTTCTGGCTGGCGCGCGCGGAGCTTGGCGGCAACACGAAGTACGTCCGACCCACGCTCTTCGGCGACCTGGGATGGGCGGGGGCGCGGCACGACTGGTCGCATCCCGGGCGTCCACTGAGCGGGGTCGGCGCGGGGGCGAGCGTCATGGACGGGCTGGTCCGTCTCGACGTCTCGCGCGGTCTTCACCCGCGCGAGAAGTGGCGGGCCGACCTCTACACGGAGGCGCGCTTCTGAGCCTTCGCCGCGGGGCGACGCCGCGGAATCGTGCGTGGATGAGTGCGCTGGTACGAGTGATGCCGGTCACCTATCGGTTCTGGCCGCTCACCCCGACGGCCAGGCAGCCACCCGCCGACGCCGGCCCAATCGACCAATGCTCGTCGCCCCGGAAATCGCCTCGCTGCTTCACACGCCCTCCGTGGGGGGCGCCGCCCGTGCGCTGTGCGGCGCCCTGCGCACCCCCGACGTCCACAGCGCGACGCTCCGCGAGACGCTCGCCGCCTTCGTCAGGCAGGCGCGCGCGCAGGCCATCCCGCTCGCGGAGCTCACGCACACGCTGCGCATCCTCGTGCGCGACCTGGCCAAGCTGCCACCGCACGACCGTCCGGGCATGGCCGAGTTCCTGGTCCGCCACGCCACGCTGCTATACGAGTCGTAGTCCGGAGGGAGAGCTGGCGGCCCGGGAGGTCGCCGCTCAGGGCATCTCCTCCGCCCGGACGCCCGGTCGCGCCGCCGTCGCGGGGCGCCACCGCAGCGCGCGCGCGGCGCGCGACGTCGCGATCTCTCCAACCGCGGCCGCGGCCGTCGGCTGGGCGACGTGCGCGAGGACGTCGTCGATGGCGTACGTCGCCACCGCCGCGCTCCACGCATAGCGCGGGGTCGTGTCGCCGTCACTCCCCGGGTTCAGCGTCGCGCCCGAGTACCACACGGTGAGCGTTCGCGACGCCGAGTCGTAGGCGAAGGTCGACCGGTACACGAGGTCCCGGAAGAGCGGCGCTTCCTCGCGGGCGAGGAGAGGCGTCGGGTACGTCGTCCACCGCACGCCGTCCCGGCTCCGGGCGAAGAAGACGCCGGTCGGCGCGCACCCGCCGGCCGCCGCCGGGTACGCCGCGTAGAGCGCCCAGTACTCGCCCCACGCGGGGACGTACTGCACGTCCAGGTGCCAGATGGTGTGGCCCGGCTGCTCGAGACGGACCGGCGACGCCTCTGTCACCGGAGTCGTTCCCGCGGAGCGCGCCCGCCGCCGTGGGTGCCATCGCACCCCGTCCGAAGAGCGCAGCTCGCGGACGACCGTTCGCGTCGCCCGGCACCCGACGGCGCCGGCGTCCACGAACCACGCCCGCCACCCGCCGCGGCCGGTGGGCGCCACGCTCGGCGACACGTGCCCGTAGCTCCGCCGGTGGAAGACGACCGTCGGCTGGCTCCAGCTCACGCCGTCGCCCGTCCGGGTGAGCCAGATCTCGTCCTCGCCCACGCCGCTGTGCCGGTAGTAGAGCCAGAGCTCGTCACGGTCGGCGCGGTAGACGAGGTCGGGGTCGGAGAGATACCCCGTCGTCGGCGGCCCCACGGTGGGGTTCGGCGCGCCCTCGGGGAGGCGCCACGCCACGCCGTCGTCGCTCGCGAGGAGCGTCGGGTTCTCGAAGCTGGCGTTCCCGCCCGGGTACGGGGTGATCGCCATCCAGAAGCGGTGCCCGTGCCAGGGCTCCGGGAAGACGACCACGTCGGGGTGGACGACCTGCCCCGACCCGTCGTAGGTCGGGACCGTGGCGCCCTGGGGGCCGGCGAGGGCGGCCGACGCCGTCACCACCGTCACCCGCAGTGGGCGCAGCGCGCCGAGGATCATCCCCTCTCGCGACGCGGCGCGCGCGGTCGTCGCCTCGCGCCGCTGCGGGGGAGCGGTGCCGTCGCTGCAGGCGGCGAGGGTGACCGCGGCCGTCGCGGCGGCGAGCATGACCGCAACCGTCGAGCGGGAGCGGATCGGGCGTGGCGACGAGGGCGGCATCGGGCGGCGGGCTCGGCGGAGCGCGGGCTCTGGGGTGCTGTCCCGCGTCGATCCCGGTGAGCGGGCAGCGGGGAGGGGAAGGATGAGATCGCTCTAATATCACGGCCGGGTCCGGTTGCGCCAGGGGAGTGGAGAAGGACGCGTCCCGGTCTCCGCTTCCACACCGGGGCGTGCCCGGGGCGACGCACCGCTCGTCCGTTGGCGGGGACCCGCGGGGGGGTTAGCCTTCCGGGAGCGACGGACGTCGCGGGGGCGGGAGAACGCCGGGCCGAGGGTGGCCCGGAACCTGTACGCCGGCCGGCGTCCCTCATTCATCATCGCGTACCGCCGGAGCGGCGAGGACCAGGGCTCGATGCGTCGTACGATGTGCAAGTCGGACGGCGCGACCCGTTAGGCGGTCGGCGACCAACGCCGGCGTCAGTGAGAAAGCAGCGCGGGGAGCACCGACTTTTCGGTGCTCCCCGCCGTGTTTCGCCGGGTGCGCGGACTCACTTTGGACTCAGGAGCCGCCATGCCGACCACCCCCACTGCTGCACCCGCTACCGCACCACCCGCCACACCGACACCCCAGCGGTTGCTCACCATCGACGACGTCGCCGCCCGGCTTCGGATCCACCGCTCCACCGTCTACGCGATCCCGTTCTTCCGCGGGCGCGCGGTGAACATCCTCCGGCGCACCTGCTGGCTGCCCGAGGACGTGGAGCTCTTCATCTCACTCAATCCGGTGGGGATCGGGTCACGCCGCGCGAAGGGGATACGCTGAGCGCCTCGAGCGGGACCGCCTTGAAGACGGGCGCGTAGAGGGCGGCGAGCGTCGACGCGGCAGGACAGTTCGTGCGAGTCGCGTGTGCGGTGGCGGTGAAGAGCTGGCAGAACTACCAACGCGCGTGGCCGCGTAACCAAGGCACCTGTAGCATCTTCTGAGGAGGACGGAATGCGATACCGAATGAAAGGCCGGCGATCCAGCGGCGCCGGACGGCTGCCGCGTCTACTCGTGCCCATCGCCGCCACGCTCGCGCTCACGGCGTGCGTCATGGCCCGCCCCCGCGCGCTCGCGGCGCGCGAGCTCGGGGCGCCGGTGGCCGCCTGCCTGCCCGCCGGCGCCGCCGCGCAGCAGCTCGCGGTCCACGTGACGGAACTCGTGACCCGGACCGACGCCGCGACCGTGCGCGTGCGGGACGCGGTGAAGCTGCTGTCCGTCTCCGCGTCCGCGGTCACGGTGGTGGCGGACGAGCGGACGTGCCAGAGCGCGGCGAACGCCTACCAGGCCAATCTCGATGCCGCGGCGACGACCGCCGCCCCGCCGGTGTACGTCATCGCGGCGGGGCCGAAGCGGTACGTGGTCTGGAATCCCGGGTACCGGGTCGGGGAGTTCGGCCTCGTCGCGGTCATGGACAACCGGTTCAACTACCTGAGCGGCTTCACGCGGTAGTCGCCGCCCGCCAATACCCGACCAGCGCGGCCCCCCGGATCCGGGGGGCCGCGCTATGTTCGTAACGGCGCGAGGTACCTCGAACCAGGGTGTGCACCAACCAGGGTGCGCGGCGTGGGTGGAGACCGCCCGGTTGCCGTGGCGCATTCGACTCGGCGCGCGGCGTCCGGCCACGCGAGGAGGCGTGGCGGCCCGCTGACGCGCCGGCGGTAGGGTACCGCGTGACCGCCCACCGCCCCTGCCGCTTCGTCTGGGAGCGCTACCCGGAGTTCTTCCGCGGGCTCGGGCGCGTGCGGTACGAGCTCGCGCGCGGTGGCTGCCCGGTAGGAGGCGAAGCCGGGGCGGTGATCGCGCGCGCGCATCGCGTCGCGGACGGCCAACGACTCGCGGACGGGCAGCGCCGCGAGGCGCGCGACGCCGAGGGCCGGAAGGACCGCAAGTCGCTCGGCCACCGAAACCGCCAGCTCGCCGAGGAGCGGGCGCGCGCGCTCGCCCGCCGCCTCGCCGAGTTCAGGTACGCCGGCGCGGTCGGGCCGGTCACGCTCGGACTGGTGCTCCGCGCCTACTTCCAGCACCACGGCCCGCTTCTCTCGCCGGCCCGGCGCAGGACGGCCCAGACCACGCGCGCGCTCTTTCTCGCGCACCTGGGCGACGGCTTTCGGGTGGACGACCTCACGCAGACGCACGTAGACACCTACGTGCAGGCTCGACGGGGCGGGGCGCTGCAGCCCAAGCGCCGGGGCGGGCGGCGGGACGCGGGGGCGCGCGGGCGCGGGACGGGACGATCGCCAATGACCTCTCGTGGCTCTCGTCCGTCTTCACGTGGGCGCACGGCTTCAAACAGGGCGGCCGGCGGCTCCTCGGCGAGACCCCGCTCCGGGACCTCACCTCGCGTGGCCGCGCGAGAAGAACCCGCGCCGCCCGGTCGCGTCCAAGGACCGCTTCCAGCGCACGCTTGGGCACTGCGATGCGGTCGAGCCCACAGGGCCGCTCCGCTGCATCCTGAGCCTGGCCCGCTACACGGGGGGCGGCGCGAGACCGCGATCTGCTCGCTCCGTGGCTCCGACATGCTGCTGACGCCGGCTCAGGTGCGCTCGGCGTTGGCGGCGACGGGGCAGGACGAGGGGCTCGCTGCCGACATGCCGCACGGCGCCGTCCGGTGGCGACCCGAAACGGACAAGCTAGGTTTCGAGGAGGTGACGCCGCTCGGCGCGGCCGCCCGTGCCGCGCTCGAGGCCTACCTCCGCGCCCACCCCCGGGTGGGCGACGCCTGGCTCTTCCCGCGGGACAAGGACCCGGCGCGGCCGGTCGGCGCGGCCGTGGCCGGCAACTGGCTGGTCAAGGCGGAGCGGCGGGCCAAGCTCCCCAAGCTCGAGCGGGGACTCTTCCACCCCTAGCGGCGGTTGTTCGCGGTAGAGGGGAAGCACCTGCCGGACGTCGAGGTCGCGAAGGCCGGCGGCTGGCGGGACGTGAGTACGATGAAGCGGAGTTATCAGCGGCCCGAGGCCGTCGGGGTGCTTAAAGTCGTCGAAACGGTGGGGCAGGGACCCACTTTGGACACACCCCCCGAGTCAACAACAAGCGAGGAAACGGCTTAGATGCGCCGCACGATGTGCAAGTCGAAGATCCACCGGGGCGTGCTGACCGGGGCGGACCTCCACTACGAGGGGAGCCTCACGGTGGACCGCGACCTCATGGACGCCGCCGACATGCGGGAGTTCGAGAAGGTGCAGGTCGTCAACGTGAACAACGGCGCCCGTCTCGAGACGTACCTGATCGCCGGCGAGCGAGGGAGCGGGACGATCCAGCTCAACGGCGCCGCGGCGCGGCTCGGGCACGCCGGCGATCACGTGATCGTGATCAGCTACGCCGAGTACGAGGAGAAGGAGCTCGAGAACTTCGCCCCCAAGCTCGTTTTCGTGGACGAGCGGAACCGGATCGCCAAGCCGAAGATCCGCGTCGCGGAGTAGCGGCGCCGCGGTGCGCCGCGGCGGGCACGGAGCTCCGCGGACAGTCCCCACACGGCACAGGGCCCCTCTTCCAGCGCTGGAAGAGGGGCCCTGTGCAGAGGGGCTCTGTGCCGTGAGCGGCTCGGCCGCCGCTCCGCGGTGCGGACGGCGGCGGTGCCCGTCTCAACGACGAGCCGTCTTGGTCCGCGGTCGAGGGCGGGAGCCGCTGCGCGAGGGGCCGCTCGAGCGCTGGGTAGCGGCGGCGCCGTTCGCCGGCGACTGGGCCATCCGCGCCACGAGGTCGGCGAGGCCGCGGGCGAGGGCGCGGAGCTGCTTCGGCGGCAGCTCCGAGGCGGCCTCGATGAGCTGCGTCTGCGCCGCACGCGGGGCGCGCCGCACCACGCCGCGCCCCGCCGCGGTGAGCGCGATCGTGACCCGGCGGCCGTCGTCGGCCGAGACCTCACGGGTGACGAGGTCGCGCTCGACGAGGCGGCTGACGACGACCGACACGGAGCTCGGGTCGGTGTGCGTGCGGGCGGCCAGC
>JBJMNL010000061.1:0-26442 GCA_045804285.1 Gemmatimonadaceae bacterium | reverse complement strand
GGCCGCGCACGGCGCGCACGGTGAACGCGGCCACCGCCGCCGCCGCGAACGCCGCCACCGCCCAGAGCAGCACCGGCACCGCGGGCGGGAGCGCGATCCAGCGCGCGTCGGCGAGCAGGGCGGCGCCGGCCGCGAGCAGGAGCGCCGCCGCGGCGACGGCGAGAGAGGCGCCCCCGGCCGCGAGCAGGGCGCGGAGGCGCGCCGCCTCGCGCTCGACGAGCGCGGCGGCGGAGACGTGCGAGAGCGGCGGGTCGCTGCGGTCCGGCGTCACGGAGTGGGGCGGCTGGTCACGGCGTAGACGAACAGATTGACGCCCATGCGCAGGGCGGCCTCGTGAAGCGCGGGCGGGTCGTTGTAAGTGCCCACGTCCTCCCACCCGTTGCCGAGGTCGGACTGGTAGTCGTAGAACACCGCCAGCCGGTCGCCGACGAAGATGCCGAGTCCGCGCGCCGGCTTCCCGTCGTGCTCGTGGATCTTCGGCACGCCGCGCGGGAAGTCGTACACGAGGTGGTAGATCGGGTGCGAGAGGGGCACGTCGACGAGCGCCCGGTCCGGGAAGACGCGCGCGATCTCGCGGCGGAAGCTCTCGTCGAGCCCGTAGTTGTCGCTCACGTGCAGGAAGCCGCCGCGCGTCAGGTACTCGCGCAGCCGCTCGACCTCCGCGTCGCTCAGATGGATGTTGCCGTGCCCGGTGACGTGAAGGAAGGGGTAATCCCACAACCGGTCGTCCATCAGCGTCACGCGCCCCTCGGCGCGGTCGACGTCGAGCGTGGTCCGCTCGGCGATCGCGGCGAGCAGGTTCGGGATGCTCGAGGGGTTCGAGTACCAGTCGCCGCCGCCGTCGTACTGGAGGCGGGCGATGGCGAGGCGGGGAACGGACACCGGCGCGCGGCGCGCGGCGCTTGGCGCGACTCCCGCGGCGCCCAGGGCCGGACTCGCCTCGACCGTCAGCGACCACACCGCCAGCGCGATGGCCACGCCGGCGCTCGCCGCCGCCAGCACCCGACGCCCCGCTCTCGGCCCGCGTCGATCGGGCCCCCTCCTCGCTCCACGCTCCACGCTCACTCTCCTGCCTCGTGCGCCAACCTGTACGCAAGATTCCGCGCCGCCCCCATCGCGCCCAGCGCGCGCGCCACGTCGCGGGCGCTCCGGCCCTCCGCGCGCAGCAATCGTGCGCGCTCGCGGAGGGCTCCCTCGTCGGGGGCCTCGGCCGTGGCGCCCTCGACCACGATCACGACCTCGCCGCGGGCGGGGCTCTGCCGGTAGTACGCGGCCAGCTCGCCCAGCGTTCCGCGGCGGAGCTCCTCGAAGTGCTTCGTCAACTCGCGCGCCACCACCGCGCGGCGCGCGGCAGAGCCCGCTGCCGCGAGCTCGGCCAGCGTCTCCCCCACCCGCGACGGCGCCTCGTACAGCACCGCCGTGTGGCCGAGCGCGGCGATCTCCGCCACCGCGTCGGCGCGCTCGCGCCCCTTCCGATCGAGAAAGCCGTAGAAGGTGAAGCGGTCGGCGGCCAGCCCCGAGGCGACGAGCGCCGCGAGCAGCGCCGAGGCGCCCGGCACGGGGACGACGCGGAGCCCCGCCTCCGTGGCGGCCTCGACCAGACGCGCCCCCGGATCCGAGAGCAGGGGCGTCCCCGCGTCCGAGATGAGGGCCACGTCCTCCCCTCTCGCGAGCCGCGCGACCACCGCCGGCGTCATGCGCGCCTCGTTGTGCTCGTGGTAGGCGAGCAGTGCCGTGCGGACGTCGTACCGGTCGAGCAGCGGGCGCGAGTGGCGCGTGTCCTCGGCGAGGATCACCGCCACGCTCCGCAGCGTCTCGACCGCCCGAAAAGAAAAATCCCCCATGTTGCCGATGGGGGTCGAGACGACGAACAGCGAGCCGGTCCCGCGCTCCCCTGCGCCCTCCCCCTCCTCTACCATGTGACCGTCCACGGCAAGCGGTCGAAGAAGCCGGCCCGCTGGAACACGTGCCGGCGTTCCAGCGCCGCCTCGCGCAGCAGCACCTCCGGCTCCGGCCCCTCGGACGCCGCGGCCCACAGCAGCTCGGTGATCCACGCGCCCATGGCATCGGTCACGGCGCCCGCCGGCTCGGCGGTGCCCTTCCCGGCCGCCCCCTCGCCGTTGCCGAAGGCGCGAAGCGCCGGGTGCGACGCGACGAGCGATTCCCGCGCCGCTTCGGCCACCGCCGGCGCGCCGGACGCGCCGCCAGCCACCAACCGGCGGACGAGCGACGTCGCGAGCTCCCGATACGCCTGAATCAGCGCCGGGGGCGCCTGAATCGGTAGGGGGGGCGGGCCCTCGAAGCGACGGACGGTGCGCGGCACGCGGCGGACGTCGGTGCCGAAGAGTCGCCGCACCCGCACCACGAGCGGCCCCGTCTCGCCGTCCGCGAGATAGCCGGCGCGCACCGAGCCGTCGCGGAAGACCAGATAGTTGAGCGCGGAGCCGGACGCGATCTCCACCGCGCCGTCGAAGGTCGTGGCGGCGAGATACGGGAAGAGCGACTCGGGCGCGCGCGGGTCCATCTCCGCCGGCCAGTCGAGCAGCGTCCCCGCCGCGCCCACCTGCGCGCTCACCTGCGCGCCGACCTGCGCCGCGTGCATGCAGGCGAGCTGCTCCTCGGGCGCCTCGTGGAAGCAGATCTCTCCCAGCTCCGGCTCGGCCGGCACCTTGGCCAGCGCGTCGGCGATCGCCACCGGCGCGAAGTCGCGCCCGTCGTGCGTCGTCGTCGCGTTCACCAGCTCCCCGCCGCTCAGGTACAGCAGCACCATCTCCTCGGCGAGCCAGATCGCCACGTACCCCGAGACCCGCGCCGCGCGGTCGCGCTTCGCGTCGGTGAGCAGGTTGCGCAGGTGGACGTAGGCGAGCTTCGTCCGTGGGAGGAAGACGCGCTGGTGCGGAAGGCGCAGCGCGGCGGCGGGAGTCGGCATCGGATATGGGACGAGCGAGCGGGGCGCGCGAAACCGAGGGCTCCGGCGCCGGCGCCCCGCTCGTTCACCGGGAGCGGAGCGGCGGGCGGCTCCCGACGCCCGCCGCTCCCCGACCCCGATGCCTCACGCCGCGTGCTGCTTGAACTTCATCTCGAGCTGCGGCTTCGGCACCGCGCCGACCACCTGGTCGACGAGCTTGCCGTTCTTGAAGAAGAGGATCGTCGGGATCGAGCGCACGTTGAAGCGCGAGGCCGTCTTCACGTTGGTGTCGACGTCGAGCTTCGTGACCTTCACCTTCCCCTGGTACTCGACCGCGAGCTGGTCGAGGACGGGGGCGATCAAACGGCACGGGGCGCACCACGTGGCCCAGAAGTCCACCACCGCGAGCCCGTCATGCTTCTCGACCTGGGTCTCGAAGTCCGCGTCCGTCACCGCCACTGCGTTCGCCATGCTGCACTCCTCCAGCGGGGAGCATCCCCCGCCCTGATCGTGGTCGATTATGTTAGAGCGCTCCACCTCTGCCTCGAGCGCCAGTCCCATGCCAGACAACGTGTCCCCGGAATCCGCGTCCCCCGCCGCCGCCGGCCCGGCAGCGCCGCGCGGCACGCGCATCGCGCACATCGGGATCGCCGTCAGCGCCCTCGCCGAGATCCTGCCCTTCTACCGCGACGTCCTCGGCATGCCCGAGGTGCCGCTCGACGACGCCGACGGCGCGCGCATCGCGGGCCTCGCGGCGGGGGAGTCGCTCGTCGAGCTGCTCGAGGCCGAGTCGCCCGACTCGCCGATCGCGAGGTTCGTCGCCAGGCGCGGGCCGGGCATCCATCACGTCTGCTTCGCGGTGGACGACCTCGACGCCGCGCTCGCCCGCTGCCGCGCGGCCGGCGTCCGACTCATCGACGAGACGCCGCGCATCGGCGCCGAGGGAAAGCGGATCGCCTTCCTGCACCCGAGCGCCACCGCGGGGGTGCTCGTCGAGCTGTCGGAGCACTGAGCGGCGCCCGCCCGCGCCGCGCGGAGGCTGCGCGGGGGCCGCGTTAGCGACAGCCCTTCGCGAGGTCGGCGGTCGCGCCGAGGTCCACTTCCTCCACGTACCAGCGCTGCGCCGGCCCCTCGATGGTCGTGAAGTTCGTCTCGCGCGTCACCTCGCCCCTCGACAGCGCGACGCGAATCACGCGGCGCCCGGCCTCCCCGCTCATCTCGTTCACGACGCGGTAGCGGTCGTGCGTGAGATAGCACTGCATGATCAGCTCGCGCTTCTCCAGCTCGTCGCGCGGGATCGCGTCCCGGGCCGGCCCCTGCTTGCGACCCCAGAAGCCGGACATCGCCTGAAGGTCCTGCGCGCGGACGGCGCCCAGGAAGCCGTCCACCGCGGCGCGCGCGGAGGAGGCGCCGGTCGCCGACTTGCCGCCGGTCGTCCCAGGGGTCGGCGTGCCCGCCGAACGGCAGGCTCCGAGCAGGAGCAGCGCGACAACGAATTTCCTCACGGAGATCTCCACAGGGGGGTCGCTGCGAAGCTAATGACGAGGACGGTCGAGGAGCAACGGCCCCGGCGCCCCCCGCTCCGGGCGGGCACCGGCCGGTGCGCACCGGCGGAGACGCCCCTGGCGCCGCGCCATCCGCCGACGGGCGGCGGCTAGCGGCTGGCGGTCGTCCGGCGCCAGATTCCCGCCATGAATCCACGCCAGCGCCTCTACATCAACATCGACCACGTCGCGACCATCCGGCAGGCGCGGCGCACCGACGAGCCGGACCCCGTGGCCGCCGCCGCCCTCTGCGAGGACGCGGGCGCCGACGGGATCACGGCGCACCTGCGCGAGGACCGCCGCCACATCCAGGACGCTGACGTCGAGCGCATCGCGCGCGAGGTGCGCACGGTGTTCAACCTCGAGATGGCGTGCACCGCGGAGATGACGGCGATCGCCGAGCGCCTCCGCCCGCACCAGGCGACGCTCGTCCCCGAGCGGCGCGAGGAGATCACCACGGAAGGGGGGCTCGACCTGGCGCGCGACCCGGCGGGGATCGCCGCGACGCTGCGCCGGCTCGAGGGGGCGGGGATTCGCACGAGCCTCTTCATCGACCCCACGGAGGACGCGGTGCGCCGCGCGCGCGACCTGGGCGCCGTCGCCGTCGAGCTGCACACGGGGGCGTACGCGCACCACCCCGCGAGCCCGGCGACGCTCGCCGCCCTCGCCGACGCCGCCGCCCTCGGCGCCTCGATCGGGCTCGCCGTCCACGCCGGCCACGGCCTCACGGTGCGCAACGTCGCCCCGGTCGCCGCCATCGCCGCGGTCGAGGAGCTGAACATCGGCCACTCGATCGTCAGCCGCGCCGTGTTCGTCGGCCTCGCCCAGGCGGTGCGCGAGATGCGCGCGGCCATGGACGCGGCGCGCGACGCGGCACGCGGGGCGGCACCCGGGACGCGGACCGCGGCGGCGCGGTGACGCCTCGCGCGGCTCGACTGTCCTCTCATCACAGGATGCGGTCGAATCCCGCCGCGCGGCCGCGATTCTCGCCGCCTTGCGGGTAGCTGTAGTATCTTCGGTGACGGCGGAGCAGCGTCGGCCGCCTCGTCCGCGCTCCGTCTCGTCCCCCGCGCCCCACGCAATGTCCCAGCCCGCCCTCCTGGACTTCTTCATCCTCGAAGCGAGCGAGTACGTCGAGCGACTCGACGTTCTCGTGAGCGCGGCGGGGACGACGGGGCCGGACTCGGCCGAGCTGGCGCGCCTCGCCCGCGCGCTGCGCGGCAGCGCGACCATGGCGCGAGCGAGCGGGCTGGCGGAGCTGGCGGGAGGCGTCGAGCGTGCCGCGCGCTCGCTTCGCGACGGCGCGCTCTGGTGGGACGCGGCGCTGAGCGGCGCCTTCGTGGCCGCCATCGACGACTTCAAGATCCTGCTTCGCGCCCTCCGCACCTGGGGCGCCGGCGAGGATGCCCGCGTGCGCGCCCGCGTCGCCGAGTTGGCGGCGCTCGCGCCTCCCTGGCGCGGCGGGGCGACGCCGGCCACCGGCGGCGCGGCCGCGGTCGCCACCACCGACGCCACCGCATCGCTGGGCGGCGCGGCGCGCTACCTCGCGACGGCCGCCGGCGGGATCGTCGCCGCGCTCGACGAGCTCGCCGCCCGCCCTGCGTCGCGCGAGGCCGTCCTCAACGTGCTCAACCGGGTGCGCGCGCTGCGCGGCGTCGCCGCGGTCAAGGACCTCCCGCCGCTCGGCGAGGTGGTGGACGCCGTCGAGCGCGCGGCGAAGCCGGCCGAGCTGGGCGGCGGCGCGCCGGGCCCGGCGCATCTCGCCCTGCTCGCGGCCGCCGCGTCGGTCCTGCGCCGCGTCTCCGCCGAGCTCCTCGCCGGCCGTCGCCCCGAGGCGGCGGCGCCCGACGTCGAGCGGCTCGCCGCGGCCGCAGCCGCGCTCGAAGCGCAGGCGCCGGACGCCGAGCGGATCGTGCCGATCGCCGAGCTCTTCTTCGCCGACGCGGGGCCGCACGTCGTCGTCCGCGCCCCCAACCCGCCCACCACCCCCGCCGAGCGCTTCCGGCTCGAGGTCGTGAGCCAGGCCGAGCACCTGCGCCGCCTCGTCGCCGACGCGCGCGACGCCCGGGCCGGCGGGGGCGGCGAGCGGGCGTCGCGCGAGCTGCGAAACGCCCTCCACGCCCTCGAGGAGGGCGCGCACGGCTTCGGCGAGCGCGAGGTGCAGGGCTTTGTCGCCTCGTTCCGCGACGCGGCCGTGGCGCTCGACGAGCCCGCGCTCCAGGCGCTGGACGAGGTCGCCGCGCTCCTCGCCGACCCGGCGACGCAGAGCGGCGAGCTCGCCCGGCGCCTCGGCGAGCTGTCGCGCGGACGCGCGGGCGCCCGCGGCGACGCGGCGCCCGCGGCGCCTTCGGTGGCGGACGCCGGCGTGCCCCGCGCCCCCACCCCGGCCCGCCGCACGCCGGGTCGGGGGCGCGCGCGTCAGGCGACCCCGACGGGCCGCGACCTGCACGCCCTCCTCGAGAGCGGCATCGCCGGCTTCAGCCTGCTCGACCAGCAGCCGCTATCGGCGCCGACGCAGCTCGCCGAGGAGATGGACGTCGTGCCCGTCGACGCGCTGCTCTATACCGGGCGTGCCGCCCTCGACCGGGCGCGCGAGTTGCGCGACAGGCTGCGCGCCTCGCTTCCCGCCGCGCCACGCGACGCCGCCGCGGGCGACGCCGGCCGGGCGCAGGTGATGCTCGATCGGGCGACGCTCGACGAGCTGCTCGACCTTCTCGACCTCGCGACCCTGGAGTAGCGCCCGATGAAGCTCGGATGGCGCGGCGCGCTCGGCCTGCTGCTGAGCGCCCTACTGCTCGCGTGGACGCTGCGCGGGGTGAAGCTGGGCGAGGTCTGGCACGTGCTCGCCGGCGCCAACCTCGCCCTGCTCCTCCTCTCCGCCGCCGCCGCCACCGTCATCTTCCCGCTCCGCGCGCGGCGCTGGCGCGTCATCCTCGACCCCGTCGCGCCCGACCTGCCCTTCGGCATGCTCTGGCGCTCCACGGCGATCGGGATGATGGTCAACAACGTCGTCCCGGCGCGCGCCGGCGAGATCGCCCGCGCCTACGCCCTCACCCGCGAGACGCCGCGCGTCCCCTTCTCCGCCGCGTTCGCGTCGCTCGCCGTGGACCGCGTCTTCGACGCCGTCGCCGTGCTCGGCCTCATGTTCCTGGCCATGCTCGACCCGGCCTTCCCGCGCGGCAGCGAGACCGGCCGGCTGGTCGGGAGCTGGGCCGGCACGGGCGCGGTCGCCGTCCTCGGCCTGCTCGGCGCGCTCTACCTGCTCGTCTTCTTTCCGGCGCCGATCATCTCCCTCTACGAGGCGTTCGCGCGCCGCGTCGCGCCGCGCCTCGAGTCGCGCGGCCGCGACGCCCTCATCGCCTTCGCGTCCGGCCTCGGCGTGTTGCGCAGCCCGCGCCGCTTCGCCGCCGTCCTCTGGTGGACGGTGCTGCACTGGCTGACGAACGCGCTCGCCTTCTGGATCGGCTTCCGCGCCGTCGGCATCGCGGCCCCGTTCGGCGCGGCGCTCTTCCTCCAGGGGCTCATCGCCATCGGCGTGGCGATCCCCTCGTCCCCCGGCTTCTTCGGCGTCTTCGAGGCCTTCGCGCGCACCGGGCTGTCGGTGTACGGCGTGGACAAGACGCTCGCGACGAGCTGGGCGATCGGCTTCCACCTGCTGTCGTTCATCCCCATCACGGTGATCGGCGCGATCTACTTCGCGCGGCTCGGCCTCCACTTCGGCGACCTCACGCGCACCACGGCGGCGGACGACGCGGGCGGCGCGGACGAGAACGGCGCGCCGCCACCGGTCGGCGAGACTGCCGGCGGCGAGACGGCAGGCGGCGGGCGCCGCTCGCGCGGCGTGGCGTGAGCGCGCCCCGGGCGACCCGCGCGCCGGCCGCATGAGCCGAGTCCGCGCCGGCGCGCTGATCGGCGCGCCCGCGGCGCGCGTCGCGGCGCAGGCGAAGATCAATCTCTTCCTGCGCGTTCTCGCCCGCGAGGAGTCGGGCTACCACCAGCTCGAGACGCTCTTCGCGCGCCTCGAGCTCGCCGACCAGGTCGTCGTCCGCCCGCGCGAGCGCGGCCGCTCGATCGACTGCGCGGGCCCCGCGCTGCCGGCCGGCGGGCTGGGCCCCGCCGAGCGGAACCTCGCCTTCCGCGCGGCCGTGGCGTACGCCGAGGCGGCCGGGTGGCCGGCCGGCTTCGCGATCGAGGTCGAGAAGCACGTCCCCGCCGGTGGCGGCCTCGGCGGCGGGAGCGCGGACGCGGGCGCGGTGCTCCGCGCCCTGAACGCGCTCAGCCCGTCGCCGCTGTCGCAACAGCGGATCTTCGCCCTCGCCAGCGCCCTCGGCGCCGACGTCCCCTACGTCGCCGCGGAGGCGCCGCTCGCCCTCGCCTGGGGACGCGGCGAGCGGATGCTCGCCTTCCCGGCGCTCCCGCCGCGCGAGGTGGCGCTCATCTTCCCCCCGTTCGGCGTCGCCACCCCGGAGGCGTTCGCCTGGCTGGCGGAGGAGCGCGCCGCCGAGGCGGGGGGCGACGGGCGGGGGGCGCCGTCGCCGCGGATGCTCTTCCCGCACCAGTTCACCGAGTGGGAGTCCGTCTACCGCATGGTCGCGAACGACTTCGAGCGCGTCGTCGCCATCCGGCTCCCCGACATCGCCGCGGCGCGAGAGGCGCTGCTGGCGGGCGGGGCGCGGGCGGCGCGGATGACCGGCTCCGGGTCGACCGTCTTCGGCCTCTTCGACACGCCCCCCGACGCCGGCGCACTGGAGCGCGCCGCCGGCTTCCCCGTGCGGCTGACGCGCACCGCCGCCCGCGTGGCGGCCGTCGCGGTCGCGGAGTAGGGCCGGTCGGCGGCGTGGGGTGGCGGGCGCGTCCGTTTGCGTCCCGCGATCCGCGGCCGTAAGATCCCCGCGCCGATCGGGGCCCCGCCCCGCGCCCACCCCGGGCGCCCCGGGGCGCCCCGCGTGGCACTCACCAGTCCAGACGGAGGAGAGATGCGTCGTTCCCCGCTCCCGCCCCCCGCCGCGCTCCTGTGCGCCACCCTGTGCGCTACCCTGTTCGCCGCCGCCGGCTGCGCGAGCGCGGCGGGCTCGGCCGCCGAGCCCCCGCACGCTCCGTCCAGCGTGCGCATCGTCACCGCCGGCGGGATGGCGACCACGGTCGGCGGACTGTCGAGCGACGGCTCGATCCGCGGCACCGTCTCCGCGCCGGTCGAGACCGCGTGGCGCGCGCTCCCCGGGATCTACGCGTCTATTAAGATCCCGCTGACGGTGATCAACGACACCGCGCACTTCCTCGGCAACGAGGGACTCAAGATCCGGCGCGCCATCGGCGGCCAGCCGCTCATGCGCTACCTCGACTGCGGCAGCGGCTCCGGCGGCCCCAACGCCGAGACGTTCGACATCCGCCTCGCCATCTACACCCAGCTCCGGCCGGCCGGCAGCACGGCGTCGACGGCGACGACCACCATCCAGGCGTCGGCGCGCAACCCCAGCTTCAACAGCGCGGAGATGGCCTGCATGTCGAACGGCCTCCTCGAGCAGCGCATCAACGACCTGCTCGAGGAGGCGGTCAACAGGTAGCGATGGGCGCCGGCCGGGCGCCGGGCGCGGTCGACGACGCGCCGGCGCCGCCGCAGACGGCTCGCGGCACGGCGCGACTCGCGCGGGGAGCTCCCCGCGCGAGTTGTCGCGTAGTAGCTAACCGACTAGCTTGAAAGGCTGTTGCCCCGTCGTCTAAGGGCAGGACCCGACGCTTTGGACGTCGAGATCTAGGTTCGAATCCTAGCGGGGCAATTCCATGTGCGGTCGACGCAGAGCATGGAGCGACGAGAACGTCGCGACGCACGCCGGCTTCACCGACGTGTTCCGCGAGCCCGTCGCAGACCGACACGTTCGCCGGCCGCGGCACCACCCGCGGGGTGCGAGAGCCACCCGCGTCCCACCACTTCCGAATCTCTGTGCGGCCGCGCGGACGCGCCCTCCGGGGCGCGACCATCCCGCCCCGCCTTACTGCATCTGAACTGAGCCAATGGACGGTCTGTCCGTACCGGCGCACGGTTTCAAGCTGATCTCCGGCACCGCCAACCCGGCGCTCGCCCACGAGATCGCCCGCTGCCTCGGCGTCGAGCTGTGCAAGGTCACTACGACGCGCTTCGCCGACGGCGAGATCTTCGTGCGCATCGACGAGAACATCCGCGGCTCGGACGTCTTCATCGTCCAGCCGACGAACGCCCCCGCCGATCACCTGATGGAGCTCCTGCTCCTCATCGACGCGGCGCGCCGCGCGTCGGCGGCGCGCATCACCTGCGTGATGCCCTACTACGGCTACTCGCGGCAGGACCGCAAGGACCAGCCGCGCGTGGCGATCGGCGCCAAGCTCGTCGCCAACATGATCGAGGCGGCGGGCACCGACCGCGTGCTCGGGATCGACTTCCACCAGCACCAGCTCCAGGGCTTCTTCGACGTGCCGGTGGACCACCTGTACGCGCGTCCGGTCCTCGTCTCGCACTACCGCAAGAAGAAGCTCGCCGACCTCGTCGTCGTCGCCCCCGACGTCGGCGCCGCGAAGATGGCGCGCGGCTTCGCCAAGCAGCTCGACGCCGCCTTCGCGATCATCGACAAGCGCCGCCCGAAGGCGAACGTCGCCGAGGTGCTCAACGTCATCGGCGACGTGGAGGGGAAGAACTGCCTCATCGCCGACGACATGATCGACACCGCCGGCACCGTCTCCGAGGCGGCCCGCGCCCTCAAGCGGCTCGGCGCGACGAACGTCTACGTCTGCGCCACCCACGCCCTGCTCTCGGGGCCGGCGTGCGAGCGGCTCGCCGCGGCGCCGATCGCCGAGGTCACGGTGACGGACACGATCGCCATCCCCGCCGAGCGCCGCTTCGACACGCTCCAGGTGCTCTCGGTCGGCGAGCTGCTCGCCAAGGCCGTCCGCTTCACGCACGCGGAGCAGTCGGTGAGCAGCCTGTTCGATTGATCCGGCTCGATTAGATTCTCCACTCCCTGTTCCTCGCGAGCGAGAGGCGGCCTGACCGGCGATTCCGGCGTCGGGGCCGAGGGTAGCTCGCTGCAGCTCCAGCGCACGTTCAATTCCGGAAACAAGGTCTCACAGCCATGGCAAACGCGTCCCTTTCCGCGACCCTCCGCGCCGACACGGGCAAGGGCGTCGCGCGCTCCCTTCGCCGCAACGGGCAGATTCCCGGCGTGATCTACGGCCACGGCCGCGAGGCGCAGGCGCTCGCGATCCCGGCCCGCGACGTCGAGCGGCTCCTGCAACAGATCGCGGCCGAGAGCACGGTCGTCGAGCTCGCGCTCGACGGCAAGACGGCCCGCACCCTGATCCGCGAGATCCAGCGCCACCCCTTCAAGCGCCACATCCTCCACGTCGACTTCCAGGAGCTGGTGGCGGGCGAGACGGTGAAGGTCCGCGTGCCCCTCGTCCTCGTCGGCACTCCCGAGGGCGTGCGCACGGGCGGCGGCATCGTCGACCAGACGATGCGCGAGCTCGAGATCGAGGTCGACCCGGCGAACATGCCGAACCACATCGACATCGACATCGCGGGCCTCACCATCGGGCACTCGATCCACGTCCGCGACCTCGCGCTTCCCGCCGGCGTCACGGTCCTCGGCGACGAGGACGCGAGCGTCGTCAGCGTGCAGGCGGCGCGCGTGTCCGAGGAGACCCCGGCCGCGGGCGTCGAGGCCGTGGAGGGCCCGACCGAGCCGGAGCTCATCCGGAAGCCGAAGGAAGAGGACGAGGCCTAATCCGGGCGGCCGTGACCACTCGAGCTTCGCGGCCATGGCCGTGCTCCGCTCGCTGGTCGCCCGCCTCCTTCGCCGCCCCCTCCCCGCCGCCGCTCCCGCGGCGGCGGACCGCGGGGAGTCCGGTCCGATGAAGGTCATCGTCGGCCTGGGCAACCCGGGCAAGCAGTACGAGGCGACGCGTCACAACGTCGGCTGGTGGGTGGTCGACCACCTGGCCGACGTTTGGCGTTTCGGCGGCTGGAAGAAGGACGGCGAGGCGCTCACCGCGACGGGGCTCGTCGGCACCGAGAAGGTGCGGCTCGTCAAGCCGCAGACGTTCATGAACCTGAGCGGCGCCGCGCTCAAGCCCTACCTCCGGCGCCCCTTCTGGTCGGCCAGGAACGACCTGCTGGTGATCGTCGACGAGGTCGCGCTCCCGGTGGGCACCTGGCGCTTCCGCGACCAGGGCTCGGCGGGCGGGCACAATGGACTCAAGGACGTCCAGCGCGCGCTCGGCTCGATGGAATATTCCCGCCTCCGCGTCGGGATCGGGCCGACCCAGCCGGAGCGACAGGTGGGGAATCTGTCGGACTTCGTGCTGGATCGGATGGGGAAGGTGGAGGCGGAGGAGGTGCGGGGGCTGTTTCCGCAGGTGGTGGAGGCGGTGGAGGCGTGGGTCAGGGAGGGGGTGAAGGGGGCGTTGGACGTACAGAGTCGGCGAGGGGTGAAGGGCTGAACTGTGGATCGGCTGGCCCGATTCCCACGGCGATGCTGGTCGAGCTCCGATACGCCACGAGCCAGCGCGCGATGGCGTTCTGAGTGATGAGTTGTGAGTGATGAGTGACGGGGAGTGGCGCGCCGGGCGGCCACCGCGACCCCGCCAGTTCGCGGCGTCCCGGAGCGGCGCGCCCGCCCCGCGGTACGCCCGCCGCCCCGCGTGATACTCACGACTCACAACTCATCACTCATCACTCACGCCGGCGTCACGCATCCGTACGCGTCTCAGCAGCGCGATGAGCAGCCGACGGACTTCCTGCACGTCGGTCTCGAGCCGCGCATGCGCGGCTCTCGCCAGCAGGCCGACGTCCCGCGCCAGCAGTAGGTGGTAATCCAGCTCGACGAGCGACCCGAGCGCGATGTCGAGAAATCGCGCCAGGTCGGCGTTCGTTCGCCGCCCGCACCCCTCGGCGATGTTGGCCGGTATGGCGGCCGCCGAGCGCAGTATCTGCGCACGCAGCCCTGGCACACCTCCGCGTCCGCCGCCCCGCGCGGTGCGATGCACGTCCACGGCCAGAGCGTGCGCTCGCTGCCACGCGATTAGCTTCCGGTAGTCTTGCATCGGGTCAGCATAACCGCCCAGCAGCACTCCACCGCACGCATTTCTGCGCGCTTGGAAGCGCGCACTTTCACGTCAGATCATGCTCAAACTCGGCATCGTCGGCCTCCCCAACGTCGGCAAGTCCACGCTCTTCAACGCCCTCACCGCCGCCAAGGCGGAAGCCGCCAACTACCCCTTCTGCACCGTCGAGCCAAACGTCGGCATGGTCGAGGTGCCCGACGCGCGGCTCGGCAGGCTCGCCGCGGTCGTCGAGCCCAGGCGCACCGTGCCGGCCGTCGTCCAGTTCGTGGACATCGCCGGCCTCGTGAAGGGGGCGGCCGAGGGGGAGGGGCTCGGCAACAAGTTCCTCGCCAACATCCGCGAGACCGACGCCATCGTCCACGTCGTGCGCTGCTTCGAGGACGAGGACGTGACGCACGTCATGGGGGGCGTCGATCCCGTGCGCGATCGCGAGGTGATCGAGTTCGAGCTCGCCCTCGCCGACCTGCAGACCGTGGAGAAGCGCCTCGACCGCGTGCGGCGCGCCGCGAAGTCGAACGACAAGGAGGCCGTCGCCGAGCTGCCGGTGCTCGAGCTCGCGCACTCCTTTCTCGCCCAGGGCAAGGGGCTCTGGGAGGCCCGGCTGATGCCCGAGCAGCTCGCCGCGCTCGCGCCCCTCTCGCTGCTCACCGCCAAGCCCGTGCTCTACGCGGCGAACGTCACCGACGCCGAGCTGACCGGGGAGGAGGGTCCGCACCTGCGCGCGCTGCGGGCGGCGGTCGCCGCGAGCGGCGAGCACGCCGAGGTCGTCCCCTTCTCCGCCAAGATCGAGGCCGAGCTCGCCGAGCTTCCGCCCGAGGACCGCGCCGACTTCCTGGCGTCGCTGGGCATCGAGAGCGCCGGCCTCGACCGGCTGATCCACGCCGGCTATCACCTGCTCGGACTCCAGACCTACTTCACCGCGGGCGAGCAGGAGGTGCGCGCCTGGACGATCCACCGCGGCGACACGGCGCCCAAGGCGGCGGCGGTCATTCACACCGACTTCGAGCGCGGCTTCATCCGCGCCGAGACCGCCGGCTACGACGACTTCGTGGCCAACGGCGGCTGGAAGGGGGCGAAGGAGAAGGGCGTCGTGCGCAGCGAGGGGAAGGAGTACGTGGTGCGCGACGGGGACGTGATGCTCTTCCGCTTCAATGTGTGACCGCGCCTGACGAGCGGCGACCGTCGCCGCTCCAACGGAAGGAGCGCCCCGCCGGACGTCCGGCGGGGCGCTCCTTCCGTTGGAGGGACGAGCTACTGCGGTGCCTACCGAATATCACCGCCGAGCTGGCCAAATTGCTCGATGTGGTACTCGCGGTCGTGGAACCGGGCGACGATATCCAGTTCGCCGCCCATCGCCGTGATGTAGCTGCGGAGCGTCGACACGTACATGTCGGTGCGCTGCTCGAGCTTCGACAGATTGCCCTGGTCCATCTCGAGGAGTTTCGCGAGCGTCGCCTGCGATAGCTCACGCGCGCGGCGTAGTTCGGCGAGCGGGATCGCGGCCCGCATCTCGTCAGCGCGGGCCTTGGCCCGGGCGCGCTGATCCTCGGTCATGGTCTCCGCGGCAAGCTGGGAAAAAGTCTTGCGCGGCTTCTTAGTCATCAATCAGTCCCTCGCGACGGAGTTCGGTAAGGTGGACGTCGTACAGATCGTCGGCGATCGGTACCATGCACTCGTAGAAGCGGCCGTCGCCCGTCTTGTCGCCACCGACGAGCAGGATGGCAGTGCGGCGCGGGTCGAAGCAGTAGAGGACGCGATACGGGCGGCCCGCATGCTGGACACGGAGTTCCCGCATCCGGCCGTGACGGGAGGCGTTAACGCCCGACGGGTGAGGGAAAGGGAGCGCCGGGCCGAATTCTTCAAGCAACGCGACGCTGCCCGCCACGGACTCCCGCTCGTCGTCGTCCAATTCGGCGGTGAACCAGTCACCGAATTCGTCGGTCACTTCCACTTCCCACGGCATGCGCGGTCGCTCCCTAGACGGACTGGCCTTGTCGTAGGTAACAAGTTGTCATAGGGTACAACGACCGTCAAGGGGAGAGCCCGGGCGCTCGAGGCGTACCTGCGGGAGGCGGCTCGAGGACGCGGAGCGCCTCCTCCTCCGAGTCGGGGTGCAGGACGTGGCGCGCCGCGAACTCCGCGGCCTGCGGGTAGGACGTCCGTCGGACGAGCGCCGCGGCTCGCCCGAGGTCGTACTCCGTGCGCATCGGCCGGACGTCCGGGCCGAGGAGCAGCCAGTACGCGCCGGGCCGGCCGTACGGCATGCCCACGCTGCCCGCGTTGACCAGGCGCACGCCGGGCAGTCCCTCCACCGCCCGGTCGAACTGCATGTGCGTGTGCCCGCACACGACCAGCGACTCCGTCACCCCCGCGAGCATCGGGCGCACGCGCTCGGCGGGGGTGACGGCGGTGACGATCTCCTCGTCGCTCCGCGGCGAGGCATGGCAGAAGAGGACCCCGCCGACTCCCGCCACGTCCACCACCAGCGTCGCCGGGAGTGCAGCGAGGAAGTCCCGGTGGCTCCGGTCCAACTGCCGCGCCGTCCAGGCGATCGGCTCGCGGATGGCGGGCGGCAGTCGTGTGAGCGGCCGGCCGTCGAAGGCGTCCACGACCAGGCGGTCGCAGTTCCCGCGGATGAAGCGCGCACGCGGCCCGACGGCGAGGAGGCGCTCGAGCGTCTCGCGCGGCATCGGCCCGAGCGCCACGTCCCCGCCGACGACGATCCCGTCCGCGCCGGCGGCATCCACCGCGTCGAGGGTGGCCTCGAGCGCGGGAAGGTTCCCGTGAACGTCGTAGAGCGCCGCGACCTGTCGCACGACTCTCGTGTCGGGGGTGCCCATCCGTCCTCCATCGTCCTCGCGGTGGTCGTTCACCCGCACGCCGGCGCCCGCCTCCGCGCGCCGAGCGACGCGCCAGTGCGGTGCCGCGCGAGCGCTAGCCGCCGAGCTCCTCCCGTGCCCGCACCATCGTTGCCGGGTCGTTCGTGATGATCCCCTGCACGCCCGCACGCCAGAACGCGAGCGCGATCGCCGGCTCGTCGACCGTCCACACGTGCACCGTGCGTCCGATCGACCGGAGCGCGCGCGCGAAGCCGGCGACGGGAAGCCGCGCGCCGCGCCAGCGGTACGGCGTGCAGAGCGTCGCGTAGCCGGCCGACGTGGGGCGGGCGCCGGCGAGCGTCGTCGCGAGGAGGCGCACCGCGTCGCGCCGCGTCGCGCCCAGCGCGAACGGACCGCCGCGGAAGGGCGCGAGCGCGGCGACGTCGAACGACGCGACCACGCACCGCCCGGCGGCGGCGTGGTGCTCGAGCACGGCGCGCGCCGCCGCCGCCGCGTCCGCCGTCTTGATCTCCACGACGATGGGCGTCTCCGGAAAGGCGGCGAGCACCTCGTCGAGCGTCGGCGCGACGAGGCCTCGCCCGCGCCACGGGTCGTCGCGCGCGTCGCTCGTGCCGAGCGCGGGGCGCGCGTGGTGCGCCCCGGCGTCGAGACGCCGCAGCTCGGCCAGCGTCATCGCGGCGAGCGCCCCCGCGCCGTCGGTCGTCCGCTCCACCGTGGCGTCGTGCATGACCACCGGCACGCCGTCGGCGGTCGCGCGGACGTCGAGCTCGAGTGCGTCGGCGCCACCCTCGAGGGCGAGCGTGAAGGAGGCCAGCGTGCTCTCCGGCGCGAGCGCCGGCGCGCCGCGGTGCCCGATGACGAGGCGGGCGTCGACATCCAGGAGAGGGTTCACGCCGGACGTGCGCATGCGGTCGGGGCGCGCGGGAAGCCGAGCGGGGCGCGGAGTGCCGGGCGGAGCGCTGGGCGGAACGCTGGATGGAGCGCGGCGCGTGGCACCACCCTCGCGCGCCGGCGCTCACCGCCCGCGTCCGACAGCAACGTACGGTAATGTACGAGATTTTGCCGGCCGAGCTCGGTAGTTGGGCATGCGCTCTGCGGCGACGGTCAGCTTCACTCTTATGCGGGAGCGACGCATGCCCGACACGAATCACGAGCACTTCTCGGATCTACCGAAGCACGATCCGAGGGAGCTCACCTACCGCGACCTCGAGCGTCTCGACGCCGAACAAGCCCTGACCCACCGCAGCGAGCGCG
Source organism: Gemmatimonadaceae bacterium (assembly GCA_045804285.1). GTDB lineage: Bacteria > Gemmatimonadota > Gemmatimonadetes > Gemmatimonadales > Gemmatimonadaceae > DATMHT01. The sequence goes on along the minus strand of JBJMNL010000061.1, from coordinate 8,803 downwards.
CGGGCCCGATCCGCCGCCAGCGCTTCGCGAAGGACGACCGTCGGTCGAGCGAGCGCATCGGTGACCCTGACCATTCGGCGTCCAGCGAGTGGCTGACCGCGCGCGAGCGCGAGGAGCGGTGGCCGATTGGCTGAGTGACGGCGCGGCTCCCGAGATGACAGGTCGCGACGCCGCCGCGAAGACGCGCGCGTGCGGCGCCGCAACGACGACGCGGGGGCGCCGGCCCGATGGCCGGCGCCCCCGCGCGGCGTTTCCGCCGGTCCGGCGCCTAACGACGACTCGTCAGGCGCGGCCGGGCGCGGGCGAGGCGGCGCCGCCTCGCCCGCATTCGCGTCACCGCGCGCCCGCGGGCACGGCGGCCGCCGCCGGCGCCGCCGCGGCGGCCGTCGACGCGGCGTACTCCGCGGCCTCGCTCGCCTCGAGCGCGTTCAGGAGGACGGTCAGCCCGCTCAGCGTGACCACGGCCGCGGCGGCGGCGGTCAGGAGCCAGCGGGTGGCCGCCGTCGTGCTGACGGCGGGACGGCGGGCAGGCACGGCGATGGCGGGGGCGGAGGCGGTGATCGTGGGCATTCGGGCGGCGCGGCGCAGGGTCGGTGTCGCGTTCTCGGGAGGGTGCCTCCGCGAGGGGTGCGCCCCCATGACGACCGCCCGTTGCTCCGGGAAACGTCCGGACGGCACGGCGGTCTCGGTGGCGCCGCAAGGAGTCTAGCACGCCACCCCGGCTCGTGTCGTGACCGGAATCACGGGCGCCGGCCGGCGCCGCCGCGCCCCGCCCCATCCCGCCGCATCTCGCCGCATCTCGCCGCATCCCGATGCCCACGGGGCGCCCCTCGCGCCCGGTTGCCGTAACCCTCTGGTTCGGCTACGTTTCAAGGCTATCCATAACGGGCCGGCGGCCGTTCCGCCGCGGCCCTCCATCCCCCTCCCCCCACTCCGGCAACCAGCGGGGGGCGGTTCCCTCGACCACAGGGAGGTTTGCCAGAGTGTCTCGCTCCTACGAGGCGGTGTACATCTTCGACTCCACGCTCGAAGACCCCGCGATCAACGAAAAGCTCGGCCGTTTCCACGGCCTCGTCGGCGCCGCCGAGAGCGGACTCAAGCTCGACCACTGGGGCCGGCGCCAGCTCGCCTATCCCATCGGCCCGCGCGAGAACGGCTACTACGTCGTCGCGCGCTTCGACGCCGAGCCCGCCGCGCTCCCCGAGTACGAGCGCGCCCTCAAGCTCGACGACGCCGTCCTGCGCTACCTCGTGACCATTCACGAGCACGAGCTCGGCGCCCCGCCGATGACCGAGGAAGAGCTGGCCGCCCAGCGCCGGCGCGAAGAAGACGACGACGACGAGGATTGATCAATGCGCCGACCGACCAAGACCTGCCCCTTCTGCGAGACGCGCGTCCGGTTCATCGACTACAAGGATGACCGCATGCTCGGCCGCTTCATCACCGACCACGGGAAGATCCTGCCGAGCCGCCTGAGCGGCGTCTGCGCCCGTCACCAGCGGCAGCTCGCCACTGCGGTGAAGCGCGCCCGCTATCTCGCGCTCATCCCGTACATCCGCGGCCAGCAGCAGTAGTGATGGCCGACCCGCACGCGCCCGCCGCCACCCCCTCGCGGGGGTCGGCGGCCACCGGGCCGGCCCGGGAACGTGGGTGGGGGGGGACGCTCGTCGCCCTCGCCACCTTCCTGCTCGTGCCGGCCACCCCCCTCCTCCGCACGATCGTACCGATCGAGCAGACCTGGGTGCTCCTGCTCCCGGCGCTCGCCGCGTGTACGCTCGCCGGCTGGCGGGTGGGGGGGCGCGTGGGGCTCGCCCTCGTCTGGACCGCGCTCGCGGCCTGGGTGCTCTCGCACCCGGTCACCCGCGACAACGTCACCAGCGCCTACGACCAGGTCGCCCGCGGCTGGGGGCTCCTCCTCGCGGGTGCCTTCGGCATCGTGTTCCTGCTCGGGAAGCGGCGGCACTTCTTCCCGACGGCGCTCTCCGGCGTCGCCCTGGCGCTCGCGCTCGCCCTCGGGTTGGCGTTCGCCTCGGCCGACCCGGGACGCCTGCGCCGCACGATGGTGCAGGAGCTCACCTCGCGGAACGCGCCACTGCTCGCCGTCTGGGACCGGTACTGGGCGAGCGAGTCGGGGCGGCAGGCCATCGCCGCGAAGCCGGGCATGGACGAGGCGGTCGCCGACGCGCGCCGGCAGTACCAGGCGCTCCCGGCGATCGCCGCGACGATCGCGCCGGCGATGCTCGCGCTCGAGTCGCTCGCGGCGCTGGCGCTGGCGTGGGGGCTCTACCACCGCATGAGTCGCGTGCGCATCGGGCCGCCGCTCGCCCCGCTCCGCCAGTTCCGGTTCAACGACCAGTTGATCTGGGGGGTGATCGTCGGGGTGACGCTGCTCGTGCTGCCCACGCTCGACCGGTGGCAGGGCGTGGGCATGAACCTGACCCTGTTCTTCGGCACGCTCTACGCCCTCCGCGGGCTGGGCGTGCTCTCCTTCTTCGTGGCGCCGGGATGGCTCGCGACGGTGATCCTGACCGTCCTCGCGCCCTTCATGTGGCCGTTCTACGCGGTGGGGGCGATCGGCCTCGGGCTCGGGGATACCTGGCTCGACTGGCGCCGCCGCCCGCGGTCGAGCGGCTGACCTTCCCTTCAATGCACGGTTGACGGCCGCCAGCGCGACTGGCGACCAGAGGCCGTCGGCCCGCATTCGTTCGGAGCACTCCCAATGGAAATCATCCTTCGGCAATCGATCGACAACCTGGGCCATCCCGGCGACATCGTCGACGTCTCCGCCGGCTACGCCCGCAACTACCTCCTGCCGCGCGGCTTCGCCTACCTGGCGACCCCCGGCAACAAGAAGCGCATCGAGCAGGATCGCCAGCGCCTGGAGGCGGCGGAGAACGAGCGCCGCGGCAAGGCCCAGGAGCTCGCAGCCCGCCTCGAGGAGGTCTCGCTGACCTTCTCGGCGCGAGTCGGCGAGGAGGGCAAGCTGTTCGGCTCCGTGACCGCCACCGACATCGCCCAGCAGCTCGAGGCGCAGGGGCTCCACGTCGAGAAGCGCATGATCGACCTGCACGAGCCCATCCGCGCCCTCGGCGTCTACCGCGTCCCGGTCCGCCTGCACGCGGACGTGAAGCCCGAGATCAAGGTCTGGGTCATCAAGCAGTAAAACGGGAGCAGCCAGCGGAACGCACGCCGCGACTGTACTCGTGATCGGGACGCCCCTCGAAGCGGAGGGGCGTCCCGATTCTGCGTTCTCCTCCCGCTGGCCCCTCCGGCCGGTCGCCCCCGGACGAGCGCGCCGGACGAGGAGGGGTGCTCCGTTCCGGCGCAAGCCCCTGGCGCACTCGATGCAAGATCGTTCCCTTCACCAGCGGGGCGCCGACGTCGTTCGGGCGCCGCCGACCGACGCGTGGTGGTGGAGGAACTTTCCCCCACACCACGAGTTACAAGCTCAATTCAGCCCCATCACTACGCGCATGCCAGAGCCCAGCTCCTCCTCGCCCGCGCCCGCCGACCTCGCCCGCCGCGCCGCCCAACTCTGCCTGGACATGAAGGCGAACGACGTGGTGATGCTCAACCTGAAGGGCGTGTCGGACATGACGGACTACTTCGTCATCGCGAGCGGTACCTCCGACACCCACGTGCGCAGCATGGCGGAGCACGTCATGGAGGAGCTGAAGAAGGACGGCGCCCCGGTGCACCACGCCGAGGGGGTGACGCAGGGGCGTTGGGCGCTCCTCGACTACGTGGACTTCGTCGTTCACGTCTTCCACCCCACCCTGCGCCAGTTCTACCAGCTCGAGCGGCTCTGGAGCGACGCCGAGGCGGTGGCGGTCGAGCAGCACCACGCGCTCGAGCGGGCGCTCGCGGAGCAGCGGCAGGGGCGGCGCGGGGGCGGGGGCGGGGGGAGCGAGGCGCGGCCGGCGGACGGGGGACGATCCGCGCCGCGGCGGCGGGAGGACGAGGCGCAGGACAACCAGCGAGACGCGGATTCCCAGGGGGCACTCAAATGAGCTACGCCTCGGCGCTGGGACGGATCGCGGTCGGTGTGGCGCTCGCCACGCTGGCCGTCGCCGGACCGGCAGGAGCGCAGGAGTACTTCGGGCAGAACCAGGTCCAGTACCAGCACTTCGACTGGCGCGTGCTCGAGACCGAGCACTTCCTCGTCCATTACTACCCCGAGGAGCGCCAGGCGACGGTGGACGCCGCGCGGATGGCGGAGCGGTCGTACGCCCGCCTGGCGCGCGTGCTCGACCACCAGTTCCGCGAGAAGAAGCCGATCGTCCTCTTCGCCTCCCGCGCCCACTTCGGACAGAACAACGTCACCGGCGACCTCGGCGAGGGCACCGGCGGCGTCACCGACATCCTGCGCCAGCGCAACATGTTCTTCATGCCCGGCGACTACCGGGGCACGGAGCACGTGCTGACGCACGAGATGGTGCACCAGTTCCAGTACGACATCTTCGCGCGCGGCAAGGCGGGGGCGAACATCCAGGCCTTCGCGCAGGTGGACCCGCCGCTCTGGTTCATGGAGGGGATGGCCGAGTACCTCTCGATCGGCCCCGACCACCCGCTCACCGACACCTGGGTGCGCGACGCCGCGCTCAACGGCAAGCTGCCGTCGATCGAGCAGATGACGCAGCGCCCCGACCTGTACTTCCCGTACCGCTACGGCGAGGCGCTCTGGGAGTACGTCGGCTCGCGGTGGGGCGACGAGGCGATCGGCCAGATCATGAACGCCATCCCCTCGGTCGGCGTCGAGCGCGCCGTCAAGCGCGAGCTCGGGCTCTCCCTCGAGGACCTCAGCGACGAGTGGAAGGAGGCGATGCAGCAGAAGTTCCTGCCGCCCGTCGCCAACCTCCAGCGGCCGCGCAAGTTCGCGCAGGCGCTGCTCAGCGAGCGCCGCACGGGGGGGCAGATCTTCCTCGCCCCGTCGCTTTCCCCCGACGGCAAGTACGTCGTCTTCCTCTCGAACGGCAGCTTCCTGCGCGGCCAGGTCTTCATCGACCTCTGGCTCGGCGACGCGCGCACCGGCAAGCGCATCAAGCGCCTGGTCAAGAGCACGACCAACACCGACGCCGAGGAGCTGGGCATCCTCTTCTCGCAGAGCGCCTTCTCGCCCGACGGCAGGACGCTCGCGTACACCGGGCTGCGGAAGGGCAAGGAGGTGCTGTACCTCCTGGACGTGAAGAAGCGCCACGCCATCCGCCGCTTCGACCTCCCGCTCGAGACGGTCTCCGGCCCCAGCTTCTCGCCCGACGGACGGCAGATCGTCTTCAGCGGCGGCAAGGGGGGGATCACCGACCTCTACGTCGTGGACACCGACGGCAAGAACTTCCGCCAGCTCACCAACGACCGGTACGGCGACTTCCAGCCGCAGTGGTCCCCCGACGGCAAGACGATCGCCTTCGCCAGCGACCGCGGGACGCAGACGGACTTCAACCTGCTCCGCTTCAGCAAGTGGCAGATCTCGCTCTATGACATGGGGAGCGGAGGGATCAGCGTCCCCGCGGGCCAGGGGGGACTCAACCTCAACCCGCAATGGGCCCCCGACGGGCGATCGATCGCCTACGTCTCCGATCGCACCGGCGTCCAGAACGTCTTCCTCTACGATCTCGACCGGCAGGACCACTTCCAGCTGACGAACGTCATCGGCGGCGTCCTCGCGATCACCGAGTCGAGCCCCGTCATCAGCTGGGCGCGGCAGGCCGACCGGCTCGCCTTCAACTACTACGAGAACGGCGACTACACCGTCTGGTCGGTGGACAACCCGCGGCTGCTCCGCAAGGACCCGTACCGCGAGCCGCCGAAGCAGCCGGCGAACGTCGTCGCCGCGGCGGGCGCGGCGGGCACGACGCCGAGCACGCCTCCCGCGCCCGGCGCTCCGGGCGCGCCCACGGTGCCTAACGCGCCGAACGCCCAGGCGCCCGGCGGCACCGGCGCGACGCGCGACAGCGCGTCGGGAGCGGCCGTGGCGGCCGCGCCGTCGCCGGAGGATCGGCGCCAGCGCTCGCTCTACCGGACCCCGGCGGAGGAGGTCCGCGAGTCGGCCGTCCTGCCAGCCACGACGGCGCTCGACACGTCCGTCGTCAGCGTCGCCCGGCTGCTCGACAGCGCCTCGCTCGCCCTCCCCGACACGACGCGCTTCAAGGACCGCAGCTACCGGGCGGGCTATCAGCCGGAGTACGTCGCGCGCCCGTCGATCGGCTACGTGGGGAGCAACAACTACGGCCGCGGCGTCTACGGCGGCACGACGATCGTCCTCAGCGACCTGCTCGGCAACCAGCGACTCGCCTTCGCCGGGCAGGTGAACGGGCGCCCGAGCGAGGCGCAGATCTTCACCTCGTACACGAACCTCAGCCACCGGCTGCAATACACGACGGGCGTCTTCCAGACCCCGTACTACTTCATCGGCCCGAGCGGCCTGGCGGACTTCCCGACCAACGGGGGCGGCTCCGTGACCCTCGATCGCCTGGATTTTTACCGGTACCTCATCCGGCAGGCGTTCGCGGTCGGCATGTACCCGCTCAACCGCTTCACGCGCTTCGAGCTGGGCGCCGACTTCAGCAACATCGATCGCACGCTATTCATCTACGCGCGCGCCCCGAACGGGCTCGACCCATACCAGCTCGTCGACAAGCAGAACGGCACGTCGCTGAACTACGTGGCGCCCTACGTCGCGTACGTGTCGGACAACACGCTGTTCGGCTACACCGGCCCGCTCATGGGGCGCCGCTACCGCGCCCAGATCCAGCAGTCGCTCGGCTCCTTCCGCTGGGTGGACTACTCGCTCGACTACCGGCGCTACGACCCGATCATCTTCAACTTCCTGACCGTCGCCACCCGGGTCACCGGCGGCATCTCGGTCGGGCGCGACGAGCTGGCGATCCCGAAGTACATGGGCAACCCGTCGACGCAGTACTGGCTGCGCGGGTACGACCGGCAGAACTACTTCAACTCGCTCGGCTGCAGCGGCAGCTTCGGGACGCAGGAATGCGGCTCGCAGCTCCTCCTCGGCAGCCGCGTCGTCGTGGCCAGCGCGGAGCTCCGCTTCCCGCTCATCCGCCGCCTCGACGTCGGCCTGCTGCCTATCTCGCTGCCGCCGCTCGAGGGGCTCTTCTTCTACGACGCGGGGACCGCGTGGAGCGGCGGCCAGGACGTGCACTTCCGGCGCCCGCCGAAGGACTCGTACGACTTCAACGCGACGCGCTACCTGCTCACCAGCTACGGCGCCGGCATCCGCCTCAACCTGTTCAACTTCGCCATCCTGCGCTGGGACTACGCGATCCCGCAGGACCGCTACGGCGGTGGCAAGAAGAAGGGCTTCTGGCAGTGGTCGCTCGGCCCTAGCTTCTAACGACCGGCGGCGAAGGGAGTAGACGAGCAGGGGCTCGGGGTCGAGGGTCCGGGGCCAGGGACGCGCTTCACACGCCCTGGCCCCGGACCCTCGACCCCGAGCCCCTGCCAGTCTCCACCCTACCCCCGTCCCCCGTGGCCCCCTACTATTCCACCGTGCGCACCACGCTTCTCGCGTTGGCGCTCGTGCTCACGGCCGCCTGCGGCTCCGACCGCAAGGGCGACCGCCCGCCGCCGCACGAAGACGCCCCCTCCCCGACCCCCTCCCAGGGCCCCGACCCCGTCGTCCTGCGCGTCGCGCGCACGGGCGGGACGGTGCGCGCCTACGTCTACCCCCGGCTCGACTCCGCGGTGTGGCGCTCCAGCACGCCCGCCCCGGCGATCGGGCGCGTGCTGGCGTTCGACGAGGAGAGCGGCTCGCTGGCGCTGGTCGACGCCAAGGGGCAGCCGACGCGCGTCGACCTCCGCTCGGGGAGCGTGACCACGGCGTCGAAGGCCAGGCTGGCCTCCCTCGCGTCGGCGGACGGCTACGCGATCTACGGGGTGAGCGGCGGCGCGGTCACGCGCCTGACGCCCTCCGCGGCGCCCTGGCCGTACAAGCCGCCGGCGCCGGCGCGCGAGGTGCTGCCGCAGCCGGACGGAAGCGTCATCGTCGTCGGCGAGCGCGGGGGCGCGACGGCCGTCTGGCACCTGCGCCCGCCGGAGTCGAAGGTGCTCGACAGCGCGGTGCTCGGCCGCACCGGGCGCGCCGTGCGGACGCAGATCGGCGACCGGGTCTACTTCACCACAGACTCGGGGCTCGTCGCGTTGCGCGGACGCGACCTCCAGCGCGTCGCCCCGGTGCGGCTCGACCGCCCGGTGCGCGCCCTCGCGCCGACGCCGAGCGGCGACCGGCTGTACGTCGCCACCGACTCCAGCGCCGAGCTGACCGTCATCAACCGCTACACCGACAAGGTCGAGAAGCGCATCGCGCTGCCGGCGCCGGTCGCCGACCTCCGCATGGATCCGCTCGGGCGCCGCCTGCTGGTGCGATCCGCCCGCGGCGACTCCGTCTGGGTCGTCGCCCTCGGCACCGACCGCGTGATCGGGGCGGTGCGCTCGGCGTGGCTCCCCGACCTCCCCTTCGTCGCGCCCGACGGCACGGTGGCGCTCGCGCAGGGGCCGGACGTCGTGTTCGCGGACGGCGAGACGCTCGCCGCGGGGCGGCGGGTCGCCGGGGGAGCGAAGGACTTCTGGCACGTCCTGCTCTGGAACGGCTTCCGCCCGCGCGCGGCGGGGCTCGACCAGCCGGTGACGTTCGGCTCCGAGCAGCCCGACTCCGCCCTCGGGCGCTCCGACTCGCTCGACTCGGCGTTCGCGGGGGGAGCGATCGGCGGCGCCGACAGCGGCACGGCGCCGCGCGCGCCCGACAGCGGGGCGCCGCGCGCCGACAGCGCGGCCGCTCCCCGGC
>JBJMNL010000060.1:0-5623 GCA_045804285.1 Gemmatimonadaceae bacterium | reverse complement strand
GTGACCCCGCCGTTCCCGTCTGGCCTCGCTCCGCCGCGCCGTTCCTCCGGCGGCGCCCTGCACCCGCCGCGCGCCCGCTGGCTTCGCTATCTGGCGCCCGCGGCGGTCTGGGCTGTGGCGCTGATCCTGACGCTCATGCTGGCGCCCTGGATCCAGCGGGCGCTGTTCACGTTCTTCTGGGTCGCCGTGCTGTTCGCGGCGTGGTACGGCGGGCTCGGCCCCGCGCTGCTCGCGGCGCTCGCCGCGGTGCTGGTGGTGGACTACTACCTCGTCCGCCCCGTGGGCACGCTGAGCACGCTCGGGACGGACGAGCTCCGCACCTTCGCGATCTTCGTCGGCGTGTCGCTCTCCGTGAGCTTTCTCGCCGCCGGCCGCGCGCGGGCCCAGCGGCGCGCGGCCGAGCGCGCGCGGGCGTTCGAGGCGCTCGCGCAGCGCCTCCAGGAGCAGGCGGCGGCGGTCGCGCCGCAGATGGCGGAGATGCGGTCGCTGGCCCGCGAGCTCGCGAAGTCGAACGACGAGCTCGGCGACACGGCGGCTCAGGCCGACGACGCCCGGCACGCGGCCGAGCAGAGTCGCACGCAGCTCCAGGCGGTGCTCGACAGCATCCCCGACCTCGTCGACGCCTACGACCTCGACTGGCGCTGGACGTACATGAACCCGGGCTCGCGCGCGGCGCTCCAGCGACTCGGGAAGGACCCGGCGGCGCTCATCGGCCGGCGCGTGTGGGAGGAGTTCCCGGAAGGGCGGGGGACGCAGTTCTACAGCGCGTGTACGAAGGCGATGCGCGAGGGGCGCACGGTAGAGTACGTGGACCGGCTGCCGCACGACGGCCGCTGGTACGACATGCGCGTGGTCCCGGTGCCCGGCGGCCTCGTCACGCTCGGGCGCGACGTGACCGAGCGAATGCGAGCCGAGCAGCGCGACCGCGTGCTCGCCGACGCCGGCGCGGCGTTCGCGTCGTCGCTCGACTACCGCGACACCGTGCAGCGCGTCGCGCGGCTCGCCGTCCCCGCGCTCGCGGACTGGTGCGCGGTCGAGGTGCGGAGGGAGGAGACCGGGGCGATCGAGCTGCTGGCGGTGGCGCACGCCGACGCCGCGCGGGTGGAGCTGGCGCGCGAGCTGCGGCGCCGCTGGCCGCCCGAGCTCGACGCGAAGACGGGGGTCGCCGCCGTGGTGCGCACCGGGCGCGCCGTGATCGTGGCCGAGGTCACCGACCCGATGCTGGAGCGGAGCGCGCGCGACGCCGAGCACCTCGCGCTCATGCGGCGGATCGGCATCCACTCGCTCGTCATCGTCCCGCTCACCGCGCGCGGCCGCACGCTCGGCGCCCTCACCCTCGTCTGGTCGGACCGCCGGCATCGCTACGACGACGCCGACGTGGCCGTCGCCGAGGAGCTGGGGCGCCGCGCCGCGCTCGCGCTCGACAACGCCGAGCTCGTCGCCACGGACCAGGCGGCGCGGCGCGCGGCGGAGGCCGCCGCGGCGCGCACCGCGCAGCTCCAGGCGGTGACGGCGGCGGTCGCCCAGGCGGCGACGTCGGGCGAGGTGGCGGACGCCGTGATCGACCAGGCGGTGGTCGCGCTCGGCGCCGAGGACGGAGCACTCTACGTGACGACGCCGCGTGGCGACGAGCTGGAGCTGGTGCGCGCGCGCGGCCTCGACCCGGCGACCGAGCGCGAGCTCCGCTGCCTCGACGTCGACGCGCCGCTGCCGGTCGCCGAAGCGGTGCGGGCGGGCGACGCGCGATTCGTCGAGAATCGAGAGACGACGCCCGCACGCTGCGCGGGAACCGGCGAGGCGGGCTGCCGCCCGAGCGCCGGCGGGTTCGCGGCGCTCCCGCTCGTCACGGGCGCGCGCGCGATCGGCGCCGTCGGCTTCGGCTTCGCGCGGCCGCGGGCGTTCACCGCCGACGAGCGCGCCTTCCTCACGGCGCTCGCCCAGCAGTGCGCCCTCGCCCTCGAGCGGGCGCGCCTCTACGACGCCGCGCGGGCGGCGCGCGCCGAGGCGGAGCGCGCCAACCGCGCGAAGAGCGAGTTCCTCGCCACGATGTCGCACGAGCTGCGCACGCCGCTCAACGCCATCGCCGGCTACGCCGAGCTGCTCGAGATGGGGATCTACGGCCCCGTCTCCGCGGAACAGCTCGAAGCGCTCGGCCGCTTGCAGCGGAGCCAGCGCGTGCTCCTCGCCCTCGTCAACGACGTCCTCAACCTGGCGCGCATCGAGGCGGGGACGGTGGACTACGACGTCCACGACGTGCCGCTCGACGAGGCGCTCGCCGAGCTGGAGCCGCTCGTCGCGCCGCAGCTCGCCTCGAAAGGGCTCGTCTACGCGTACGACCGCGTCCCCCCCGAGCTGTTCGTGCGCGCCGACCGCGACAAGCTGCGCCAGATCCTCCTCAACCTGCTCTCGAACGCGGTGAAGTTCACCGACCCGGGCGGGCGCGTGATGCTCGACGGCCTCGCGGACGAGCGCGCGGTGCTGGTGCGCGTCGCCGACACGGGGCGCGGCATCCCGCCCGAGCACGTGGACGCGATCTTCCAGCCCTTCGTGCAGGTGGACCGTGGCTACACGCGCACGGCCGAAGGCACGGGGCTCGGGCTCGCCATCAGCCGCGACCTCGCGCGCGCCATGGGGGGCGACCTCACCGTCGAGAGCGCGCCCGGCGTCGGATCGACGTTCACGCTGCGCCTCGCGTGCGCGGGCGGTGTCCTCGGCGGCTCCCTGAACGATCCCTCACCGCCCGCCGCGGTGGTGAACAGCGGCGACGCCGGCTGACGCCGGTCGCGGTGCGGCGCGTCACCGCCCGTCGAACCGCGCGTGCTCCGAGCCGGTGTGCGCGAGCGACTCCGCCCGCCCGGCGAGCGTCGCGGCATCGAGCGGCGTGCCGGCGGCGGGGGGAGCGAGCAGGAGCGCGACGCGGCGGTCGAGCTCCTCGTAGGTGGCGCGGAAGGCGCGGCGCGCCTCCGCCTCGGCCGGCACCGCGGCGGGATCGGGAAGCCCCCAGTGCGCGCGCGCCGCCGCGCCGGGCAGGACCGGGCAGGCGTCGCGCGCGTCGTCGCAGACGGTGATCACCAGGTCCCACCGCTCGCGCTCGACGTCGGCCACGTGGCGCGGCGCGCGTCCGCGCCACTCGAGGCCGTGCTCGCGCAGCACCTCGACGGCGAGCGGGTGCACGCGCGGCGCGGGGCGCGAGCCGGCGCTCGCCGCCTCCACCCGGCCGCCGCCGCGCGCGGCGAGCAGCGCCTCGGCGATCTGGCTGCGCGCCGAGTTCCCCGTGCAGAGCACGAGCACGCGCAGCGGCGGCGGCGGTGGCTCCGTGCGTCGCGGGTCGCTCATCGCGCCGCGCCGGAGAGCGGCAGCTCCATCGCCACGGCGGAGGCCGGGCAGGCGCTCCGGAACTCCACCGTGTCGCGCACCGAGGCCGGCACCGCGGCGCGCTCCACCAGCCGGAAGCCGAAGCGCGGGAACCAGCGCTCGGCGGTCGTCGTCAGCAGGTACAGCGCGCGCAGCCCGCGCCGCTCGGCGTCGAAGAGGAGTCGGTGGACGAGCGCCTCGCCGAGCCCGCGGCCCCGCCACTCGGGGCGCACCGCGACCGAGCGGAGGAGCGCGTCGTCGCCGCGGATCTCGAGGCCGCCCACCCCCACGAGCGCCCCCTCCCCGGCCTCGGCGACCACGAAGCTTTCCGCGTGCGCGGCGAGCAGCGCCGGCACGCCGTCGGTGGGCAGCCCCGCGCCGGCGAGGAGCGCGCGCACGGCGTCGAGGTCGGCGGGGGTCGCGGGGCGCAGCGCCGCGGCGGGCTTCGTGGCGCGCACGAACGCCGCCATCAGCTTCCCGTCGATCTCGTGCAGGTTGGCCGCGACGTCGAGGCCGGCGCCCTCGAGGAAGGCGCGCGCGTCTTCGCTCCGGTAGACGCGCGTCGGCTCGATCTCGATCTCCGCGAACCCCGCCTCCGCGAGCAGCCGCTCGAACTCGGCGCGGTCGAGCGCGCCCGCCACGCAGCCGACCCAGAGCTCCATGCTGCGCCGCACGTCGGCGGGGAGGTGGCCGTCGATCACGACGTCGCTCACGGCGAAGCGGCCGCCGGGCTTGAGGACGCGGAACGCCTCGCGCAGCACGCGCCGCTTGTCGCCCGAAAGGTTGATGACGCAGTTCGAGATGATCACGTCGACGCTCGCGTCGGGGAGGGGGACGCGCTCGATCTCCCCCGCGAGGAACTCGACGTTCGTCACCCCCGCCTCGGCGGCGTTGCGCCGCGCGAGGGCGAGCATGTCGTCCGTCATGTCGAGGCCGTACGCCTTGCCCGTGGGCCCGACGCGGCGCGCCGAGAGGATGACGTCGATCCCGCCCCCGGAGCCGAGGTCGAGCACCGTCTCGCCCGGTCGGAGCTGCGCGAGCGCCGTGGGGTTGCCGCAGCCGAGCGAGGCGAGGACCGCGGCCGACGGGAGCTCGTCGGTCTCGCCGTCCACGTAGAGGTTCGAGGTGACCGGGTCGCACGACGCCGCCGCCGACCCGCCGCAGCAGCCAGTGGGGCCGCAGCACTCCGCGGGGACGCCTTCGCCGGAGAGGACGCGTCGCGCCGCCTCGCCGTACTTCTCGCGCACGAGCTCCGTGAGCTCCGGCGGCTCGTGCCGCGTGGTCCCGCTGGTGGTCGTCATGGCCGTCTCCTGTCGATCAAGATTTCTTGATGTACACGACGCGAGCGAGCGGTGGTAGTGCGGGAGCCGTGCTGCGGTCGCTCAGCCGCAGCAGGGGCCGGCGAGCCGCGGGCGCCGGCCGCGCCGGGACGACGCGCCGCCGGCGGTCGCGAGGTCGCGCACGACGTCGTGCGCCTCGCCCAGCGCCTCGGGGGCGATGGCGTAGTACGACCAGCGCCCTTCCCTGCGGTCCACCACCAGCCCGGCCTCCTTCAGCACGCGCAGGTGGAAGGAGAGGCGCGACTGCGCGCAGTCGAGCGCGTCCTGGAGGTCGCAGACGCACAGCTCCCCGCCGCGAAGCATGTCGAGCGCGGCGAGGCGCGTCTCGTCGGAGAGCGCGTGGAAGAGGCGCGCGGCGCGGGCCAGGTCGGCGGGGGCGGCGGTGGTCACGGGCGCAGTATACAACAAGAAAAGTTGATGCGTCAAGACCGCGCCGATGGGGCGGGGAGAGGACCGGAGCGGAGGGTCGCTCGGTGCTGTCTTGGGGAGGACTGGTTTCGGGACGCCGCTCGACCGGTCGCCCCTCGAGCGGCGAACGGCGCCGGGACGCCCCTCTCACGGTCGCCCCTACGGGCGGGAGGGATGCGTGCCGCCGTCGTGAGTTTTGAGTTGTGAGTTGTGAGTCGTGAGTATCGCGCGGGGCGGCGGGCGTCGCGCGGGGCGGGCTCCCCGCTCCGGGACGCCATGGTGCGGCGGGGTCGCGGTGCGCGCCCGGCGCGCCACTCCCCGTCACTCACAACTCACAACTCACAACTCATCACTCAGAACGCCATCGCGAGCTGGCTCGTGGCGCACGGAGGGCGATCGCGCACGGTACGCCGTTCTGCGCCGACTCGCAGCGCACCGCTCGCCACCGCGCACCCTCCCCCGCGCCGCCCCCCTACCCCGGCGCCGGCAGCCAGAGCGCGAACCGTGATCCTTCCCCCGGC
>JBJMNL010000059.1:0-2245 GCA_045804285.1 Gemmatimonadaceae bacterium | reverse complement strand
CGCGCCGCGGTCCTCGGGGACGCCGCCGGCGCCGATGTGCGAGTGCGTGTCGATGATGCCCGGCGTGACGTACTTCCCGGTGCCGTCGATCACCACCGCGTCCGCCGGCGCGTCGACCGTCTGCCCGACGGCGGCGATCTTCCCGTCGCGGAGCAGGACGGCGCCGTTCCGGATCACGGGGCCGGCGGCGGTGAGGATGGTCGCGTTGCGGATCACCGTCGTCCGCGAGGCGAACGGCCGGTAGGTGCTCGGGAACGGGTCGGCGTTGGGCGTCGACAGGGCGCCGAGGCCGGGCTTCCGGGCGTCGGCGGTGGCCGCGGAGCCGCCGGCGGGCGTCGGCGACGAGGCGGGCTTGGATTGCGTGCCGGCGCACGCCGTACCGACGGCGGCGACGGCGAGCGCGAGTGCGGCGGTTCGCATCGCTAGGATGGACCTCCAGGGAGGGTGGCGGGTTGTCGCGGTGCGGCCGCGCTGGGTGGGCGATGACGCGGCCGAGCAGTTGAATACGCCGGGCGCGGTCGCAGCGTTGCGCCCGGGGGCTCGGCCCACGCCGGTGAGGGTCAGCGGCGGAGCGCCCGCCCCATCTCGTCGGGGAGGTCGGAGCAGATCGCGCCGACGCCCAGGGCGACGAGCGCCTCGGCGTCCGCGATTCCGTTGACCGTCCAGGCGACGACGCGGCCGCCGGCCGAGCGCACGGCGTCGACGAGGGGAGCGTCGATCTGCTCCCACTGCTGCCACAGGTCGCGCGCCCCCGCCGCCCGCAGCGCGGCCACCGGGTCCACGAGATAGCTGTCGAGCAGGACTCCGGTCGGCAGGGCGGGCGCCAGCTCGCGCACGCGCCGCGCGGCGCGGTGGTCGAAGGAATGCACGGCGCACTCCGCCGCCGAGCGGGCGATGCAGTCGACCACCCGCGCCTCGATGCCGCACCCCTTGATCTCGACGTAGACCGTGGCGCGCCCGGCCACCGCCTCGAGCACCTCGGCGAGCGTCGGGATGCCGACGCCGTCGGCGACGGCGAAGGTGCGGAGCTCGGCGTGCGACAGCCGCTCGATGCGGCGGCCGGCGAGCGCCGGGACGCCGGCGGTGGCGCGCGGGACCGGGTCGTGGTGCACGACGACGACGCCGTCCGCGGTGGCGTGGACGTCGAGCTCGAGGGCGTCGGCGCCGAGCTCGATCGCGCGGAGAAAGGAGGGAAGCGTGTTCTCCGGGCGGGCGCGCGGCGCGCCGCGGTGGGCGATGATCTCGGGCCGGGAGCTCAAGCGGGCGGGGGCAGGGAAGGGGAGCCGAGCGCGTCTGGCGCGGCGGCGACCGCCGTGATTTACCTTCCCGGGCCGCCCCGCGGTAGCGGGCCCGCCCCTTAACGTGGCGCGGTGGGCGGCGTCACACAGGCGAGCTCAATGATCGAGGAATCCGAACCGGGCGACGAGGCCATCGACGCGGCGCTCATCGAGCGCTGGACGGCGGGCGACGAGCGGGCGGCGACGGCGCTGGTGGAGCGCCACGCGCCGGCGCTCGCCCGCTTCGCCGCCACGCTCGGGGCACGCGACGAGGTCGACGAGCTCGTGCAGGACACGTTCGTCAGGGCGTTCGGGTCGCTGGCGTCCTTCCGGGGCGAGAGCTCGCTGCGGACCTGGCTGTTCACGATCGAGCGACGCCTGCTCCTCGACCGGCGGCGCGCGGCGCGCCGGCGGCGCGAGGAGCACGGGGTGGAGGACGCCGACGCGGTCACCGAGTACGACGCCCTCGACGGCGTGGTGGCGGCGGAGACGGAGCAGCGGGTGCGCGAGGCGGTCGCGCGCCTCACTCCGACGCAGCGCGAGGTGTTCTCCTTGCGCGTCTCGGAGGGGCTGTCGTACAAGGAGATCGCCGGGATCGTGGGGAGCACGGAAGGTGCGGCCCGCGTCCACTACCACAACGCGATGCGCGCCGTGAAGGAGTATCTCTCATGATCGATTGCCCGAACGCCGACGTTCGCGACCTCCTGCCGGCCTACGCGCACGGCGCGCTGGGCGCCGCGGACCGCGCGCGTGTCGAGTCGCACGTGGCGGGCTGTGCCGACTGCGCCGCGGAGCTCTCGCTCATCCGGGCCGCGCAGCGCGCGCTCGCTCCGGCGCCGGCGGTGAACGTGGCGCGCATCGTCGCCGCGCTCCCCAGGCCGGCGGCGCAGGGCGCCGGCGCGTGGCGGCCGGCGGACGCGGAGGCGGACGCGCCGGGCGTCGCCTCGCTCGCGGCACGGCGGGCGATG
>JBJMNL010000058.1:0-15556 GCA_045804285.1 Gemmatimonadaceae bacterium | reverse complement strand
GCACTGCTTCTCCGACGTCGCGCTCGCGCGGGACGTGCTCGGCTACCGGCCGCGCGTCGGCCTCGACGAGGGGCTCGCCGAGCTCGCGGGGTGGCTCGAGGGGCAGGTCGCCCACGACCGCGTGGCCGAGATGCGCGACGAGCTCGCCGCGCGAGGGCTGACCGTATGAGCGCGGCGCGCGGGAGCGCTCCAGGCGCGAGCGCGCCAGGCGGACACGACCCCCGTCGCGGGTCGCGCGCCGACGGGAGGGCGGTCCTGATCACGGGGGGCGCAGGGTTCGTGGGGGCGAACCTCGCGCACCGGCTGCTCTCGGTGGGCACGCCGGTGCTCCTCCTCGACAACCTCTCACGCCCCGGCGTCGAGCTGAACCTGCGCTGGCTGCGCGAGACGCACGGCGAGCTCGTGCAGCTCGAGCAGGCCGACGTGCGCGACCGCGCCGCCGTCGCGCGCTGCGTGCGGCGGGCGCGACAGGTCTTCCACTTCGCCGCGCAGGTGGCGGTGACCACGAGCCTCGCCCACCCCACCGACGATTTCGACGTGAACGCGCGCGGCACGCTGAACGTGCTCGAGGCGCTGCGCGCCCTCCCCGAGCCGCCACCCCTCCTCTTCACCTCCACGAACAAGGTGTACGGCAACTGCGAGGACGTGGCGCTCGCACGCCGCGGACGCCGCTACGAGCCGGCCGATCCCGAGCTCCGCTCGCGCGGCGTGAGCGAGAGCCGGCCGCTGCAGTTCCACAGTCCGTACGGCTGCTCGAAGGGGACCGCCGACCAGTACGTGCTCGACTACGCGCACTCGTTCGGGCTGCGCACCGTAGTCTTCCGCATGAGCTGCATCTACGGGCCGCACCAGTTCGGCACCGAGGACCAGGGGTGGGTCGCGCACTTCCTGCTCCGCGCCCTCGGGGGGCGCCCGATCGTGCTCTACGGCGACGGCATGCAGGTGCGCGACGTCCTCTTCGTCGACGATCTCGTGGACGCGATGCTGCGCGCGCAGGAGCGGATCGACGAGATCGCGGGCCGCGCCTTCAACATCGGCGGCGGGGCGCGGAACACGACGAGCCTGCTGGAGCTCGTGGAGCTGATCGGCGAGCTGCACGGCGAGCGCCCGGAGGTGACGCACGACGAGTGGCGCACGGGCGACCAGCGCTACTACGTCTCCGACACGCGCCGCTTCCAGAACGCCACCGGCTGGTCGCCGCGCGTCGGCGTGCGCGACGGGGTGGAGCGGCTGTACGAGTGGCTGTACAACGGCCGCGGGCGGGGCGCAGCGACGGCGCGCGTCGCGGCCGCCGCCGTGGAGGCCCAATGAGGGGGCAGGTCGCGCGTGGAGCGGCGCGGAGGGCGGAGGGGGCCACGCGCTCCGGATCCCCCTCCGCGCGCCACGCTCCGCGCTCGGTCATGCGCGCCGCGCAGCTCGCCGGGCCGCGCGAGATCCGCCTCGCGGAGGCGGCGATCCCGACGCCCGCCCGGGGACAGATCCGCGTCCGCCTGGAAGGCACGGGCGTCTGCGGCTCGAACCTCGCGCCGTGGCAGGGGCGGGAGTGGTTCACCTACCCGTTCGCGGCCGGCGCGCCGGGGCACGAGGGGTGGGGGCGCGTGGACGCGCTCGGAGAGGGGGTGACGCAGCTCGCGGTCGGCGACCGGGTCGCGGTGCTCTCCGAGCACGCGTACGCCGAGTACGACGTCGCGTCCGCCGATTCCGCGGTGCGGCTCCCGGCGTCGCTCGACGCGATCCCCTTCCCCGCCGAGCCGCTCGGCTGCGCGATGAACGTCTTCCGCCGGAGCGACGTCCGCGCCGGCCAGGACGTGGTGATCGTCGGCATCGGCTTCCTCGGCGCCCTGCTCACCGCGCTCGCCTCGGCCGCGGGGGCGCGCGTCATCGCCGTCTCGCGCCGGCCGTTCGCGCTCGACGTCGCGCGGCAGATGGGCGCGGCCGAGCTCGTGGCGATGGACGACCACGGGAAGGTGATCGAGCGCGTGAAGGCCCTCACCGGCGAGGAGGGGAGCGAGCGCGTCATCGAGGTCGTGGGCGCGCAGTGGCCGCTCGACCTCGCGGGGGAGCTGACCCGCGTGCGCGGCCGGCTCGTGATCGCCGGCTACCACCAGGACGGCCCGCGCCAGGTCGACATGCAGCTGTGGAACTGGCGCGGGCTCGACGTCGTCAACGCGCACGAGCGCGACCCGCGGGTCTACCTGGAGGGGATGCGAATGGCCGTGGACGCGGTCGCCAGCGGCGCGCTCGATCCCTCGCCGCTCTACACCCACACCCTCCCGCTCGACGCCCTCGGCGACGCGTTCCGGCTGATGGAGGAGAGGCCGGACGGGTTCCTCAAGGCCCTGGTGACCACATGACGATGAGATTGCGCGGGGCGGCAACGGGACCGAGGAACGAGGCCCGGGACGCCACGAGTGCCCTGGACGGCGTCGGTGGCGTCCCGGCCCTCGTTCCTCGTTCCGATTACCGCCTTCCCCGGCTCGGCTTTCTCGGCGTCGGCTGGATCGGGCGTCACCGCATGGAAGCGATCGCGCGGAGCGGAGTGGCGGAGGTGGCGGTGGTGGCGGACGCGTCGGCCGAGGCGGTGGAGCGGGCGCGCGAGCTGGCGCCGGCCGCGGAGACGGCCGACTCGCTCGACTCGCTGCTCGACGCCGGGGTGGACGGCGTCGTGCTCGCGACGCCGAGCGCGCTGCACGCCGAGCAGGCGGTCGCCGCGCTCGAGAGGGGGCTGGCTGTGTTCTGCCAGAAGCCGCTCGCCCGCACCGCGGCCGAGACGCGGCGCGTGGTGGAGGCGGCGCGCGCGGCGGACCGGCTGCTGGCCGTGGATCTCTCCTACCGGTTCATCGGCGGAATGGCGCGCATTCGCGAGCTCGTGCAGGGGGGCGAGCTGGGCGAGGTGTACGCGGCGGACCTCGTCTTCCACAACGCGTACGGCCCCGACAAGGCGTGGTTCTACGACCCGAAGCTGTCCGGCGGCGGGTGCGTGATCGATCTCGGCGTGCACCTGGTGGACCTCGCCCTCTGGGCGCTCGGCTTCCCGCGCGTCGAGCGCGTGACGAGCCGGCTCTACGCCAGGGGGGAGCCGTTCTCGCCCGGAGTCGGCGACGGCGTCGAGGACTACGCCGTCGCCCGGCTCGACCTCGCGACGGGGCTCGCGGTGCAGCTCGCCTGCTCCTGGAACCTGCCCGCGGGGTGCGACGCGGTGATCGGCGCGTCCTTCTACGGCACGCGCGGCGGCGCCGCGCTGCGCAACGTCAACGGCTCCTTCTACGACTTCGTCGCCGAGCGATTCCAGGGCACCAGGCGCGAGACGTTGAGCGCCCCGCCCGACGAGTGGGGCGGCCGCGCGGCGGTGGACTGGGCGCGCCGGCTCGGCGCGGGCGTGGGGTACGACGCCGGCGTGGAGCGGCTGGTGGAGGTGGCGGGGACGCTGGACGCGATCTACGGCAGAGGTGAGGCGTGACGGCGGCCCGCTTCGGCATCTACACGCCACACGCCCTACGCTCGGCTCGCCGGCCGCCTGTCTCGTCCGGCCGGCGTGTAGCGCGTAACGGGTAGCTCCGCCGTGCACATTCTGATGACGGCCGACGCCGTCGGCGGCGTGTGGACGTACGCGCTCGAGCTGGCGCGCACGCTCGCCCGGCGCGGCGCGCGCGTGACGCTGGCGACGATGGGCACCCCGCCGTCGCCGGCGCAGCGCGCCGATGCTGACGGGATCGCCGGACTGCGACTTCACGAGAGCGTCTACCGGCTCGAGTGGATGGATGAGCCGTGGGAGGACGTCGAACGCGCAGGCGAGTGGCTGCTCGGCCTCGAGCGCGACCTGGCTCCCGACGTGGTGCACCTGAGCGGCTACGCGCACGGCGCGCTCCCCTTCCGCGCGCCGACGGTGGTCGTCGCGCACTCCTGCGTCTGCTCCTGGTGGCGCGCGGTGAAGGGGGAGCGGGCGCCGGAGTCGTGGGACCGTTACCGGCGCGCGGTCGCCGCGGGGCTGGCCGGCGCGGGGGCCGTGGTCGCGCCGACACGCGCGATGCTCGACGCGCTCGACCGCGAGTACGGGCTCCCTCTCCCCCGGGCGCTCGTCGTCCCGAACGGGCGCGACGCGGCGCGCTTCGCGCCGGCGGCGATGAAGGAGCCCTTCGTGCTGAGCGCGGGGCGGCTGTGGGACGAGGCGAAGAACGTCATCGCGTTGGGCACCGCGGCCTGCCGCATGTCGTGGCCGGTGCTCGTGGCGGGGGAGGAGCGGCATCCGGGCGGGGCGGACGCCGCGCTGTCGTGCGCCCTCCGCCCCCTCGGCCGTCTTCCCGGCGACGAGCTCGCCGGCTGGATGGCGCGCGCCGCCGTCTTCGCCCTTCCGGCGCGCTACGAGCCGTTCGGCCTGTCGGCGCTCGAGGCGGGGCTCTCCGGCTGCGCGCTCGTCCTCGGCGACATCCCCAGCCTGCGCGAGGTGTGGGGCGACGCCGCCCTCTACGTCTCCCCCGACGACCCCGGCGCCCTCGCCGAGACGCTTCGCGCCCTCGCCGCCGACGCCGAGCGCCGGACGGCGCTCGGGGAGCGGGCGCGGGCGCGGGGGCGAGAGTACACGCCCGAGCGGATGGCCGACGGATACGCGGCGGCGTACCTCGCGGCGGGCGGCGCGGCTTCGGCGGCGCGAGACGCGGTGGGCCCCCCCCGCCGGGAAGTTAGCGCGACCGCGCCGCCGCTCGGCACCGAAAGCACGCACGTCGCATCGCACGCCCCGCGTCCCGCCGCCTGAGCCCGACCACCATGCGGATCGTCCTCTTCGTCCATTCCCTCCGCTCCGACTGGAACCACGGCAATGCGCACTTCCTGCGCGGGGTGGCGAGCGAGCTGCTCGCGCGCGGGCACGGCGTCACCGTGCTCGAGCCGCGAGACGCGTGGAGCGCGGCCAACCTCGCCGCCGAGCGGGGGGAGGCGGCGCTCGGCGCGTACCGCGCGGCGTACCCGTCGCTCGACAGCGTGCGCTACGACATCGCGACGCTCGACCTCGACGCGGCGCTCGACGGCGCCGACCTCGTGCTCGTACACGAGTGGAGCGACCACGAGCTCGTGCGACGCGTCGGCGAGCACCGCGCGCGGACGCGCGACTACCGCCTGCTCTTCCACGACACGCACCACCGCTCGGTGTCGAAGCGTGACGAGATGGACGCCTACGACCTGGCGCACTACGACGGCGTGCTCGCCTTCGGCGACGTGATCCGCGAGCGCTACGTCGCCGAGGGGTGGACCGAGCGGGCGTGGACCTGGCACGAGGCGGCGGACGTGCGCGTCTTCCGGCCACTGGCCGGCCGGCCGCGCGAGGGGGACGTCGTCTGGATCGGCAACTGGGGGGACGACGAGCGCACGCACGAGCTGGGCGAGTTTCTGATCGAGCCGGTGCGCGACCTGGGGCTCCGCGCGCGGGTGCACGGCGTCCGCTACCCCGAGCACGCGCGCCGCACGCTCGCCGGGGCGGGGATCGAGTACGCGGGATGGCTGCCGAACTACGAGGCGCCGGAGGTGTTCGCGCGCTTCGGCGCGACGGTGCACGTGCCGCGGCGTCCCTACGCGCGCGCGCTGCCGGGCGTGCCGACGATCCGCGTCTTCGAGGCGCTCGCCTGCGGCATCCCGCTCGTCAGCGCCCCGTGGGACGACGCCGAGGGGCTCTTCACGCCCGGCGCCGACTTCCTCGCCGCCCGCGACGGCGCCGAGATGCGCCGCCACCTCGCGACCCTGCTGCGCGACCCCGCCGCCGCCCGTGAGCTCGCCGAGCACGGCCGCGCGACGATCCTGGCGCGGCACACCTGCGGGCACCGGGTCGACGAGCTGCTGGGCATCGCGTCGGAGCTGGGACTCGAGGCGAGCGGGGCGCGAGGGGCGGGGAGCGTTCTGCCGGAAGTCAGGACGACATCCCGGCGCCCCGACTTCCGACTCCCGACTCGCCACGCCCACATCCCGCGCCCCTGATCCGCCATGAACATCGCCTTCTTCGCCTCGTCGCTCGTCTCCGCCTACTGGAACGGCGCGGCCACCTATTACCGCGGAATCGTGCGGGCGCTGCACGAGCGCGGGCACCGCGTCACGTTCTACGAGCCCGACGCGTACGGGCGGCAGCAGCACCGCGACATTCCCGACCCCGAGTGGGCGACGGTCGTCGTCTACCCGGGCGAGGGGGAGGACGGGGTGCGTCGGATGCTCGAGCGCGCGCGCTCGGCCGACCTCGTGGTCAAGGCGAGCGGCGTCGGCGTGTTCGACGAGCTGCTCGAGGCCGCGGTGCTCGACCTCCGGCGCCCGGGGACGCTCGTGGCGTTCTGGGACGTTGACGCGCCCGCGACGCTCGACCGCGTGCAGCGCGACGCGGGCGACCCGTTCCGGGCGCTCGTGCCGTGCTACGATCTCGTGCTCACCTACGGCGGCGGCGAGCCGGTGGTGCGCGCCTACGAGGCGCTGGGCGCACGGCTGTGCGTGCCCGTCTACAACGCGCTCGACCCGTCCACACACTTTCCCGCGCCGCCGGACGCGCGCTTCGCGGGCGACCTGGGATTTCTCGGCAACCGGCTCCCCGACCGCGAGGCCCGCGTCGAGGAGTTCTTCCTCCGCGCCGCCGCCCTGCTCCCCGAGCGCTCCTTCCTGCTCGGCGGGAGCGGGTGGGACGACAGGGCGATGCCGGCGAACGTGCGTCGGCTGGGCCACGTCTACACGCGCGAGCACAACGCCTTCAACTGCACGCCGCGCGCGGTGCTCAACGTCAGCCGCGAGAGCATGGCGCGCTACGGCTTCTCCCCCGCGACGCGCGTCTTCGAGGCCGCCGGCGCCGGCGCCTGCCTGATCACCGACGCGTGGGAGGGGATCGACCACTTCTTCGACCCCGGGCAGGAGCTCCTCGTGGCCCGCGACGGCGCCGAGGTGGCCGAGCACGTGCGTGCTCTCACCCCGGAGCGGGCGCGCGACGTCGGAGACGCCGCGTACCGGCGCGTGCTCGCGGAGCACACGTACGCGCACCGGGCACTGCTCGTCGAGCGCGTGTTGGGGGCGGAGCGCTCCAGCGCGAGGGGACGCTCCGTGGGTGCCCACGCCGAGCGGGGAGCGGGGAGCGTGGAGGGGGGACCTCACGCCATCGGGACGCTCCCGCCACGCTCCGCGCTCCACGCTCGGGTCGCCGCCCCCGTGATGCCAGCCGGCGAGCGCGCCCCATGAACGGCAACGGAGCCCCGCGCCTGAGCTTCGTCGTCCTCGGCCTGTCGATCACGTCGAGCTGGGGCAACGGGCACGCGACGACGTACCGGGGGCTGCTGCGCGAGCTCGCCGCGCGCGGCCACGACGTGCTCTTTCTCGAGCGCGACGTGCCCTGGTACGCCGACAACCGCGACCTCCCGCGACCGCGGTTCTGCCGCGTGGCGCTGTACGACGGCGTCGCCGAGCTGCGGGCGCGCTGGGTGGCCGCGGTGCGCGAGGCCGACGTCGTCATCGTCGGCTCGTACGTGCCCGAGGGGGTCGCCGTTGGCGCCTGGGTGACGCGGACGGCGCGCGGCGCGACGGCGTTCTACGACATCGACACGCCGGTGACGCTGGCGAAGCTCGCGCGCGGCGACACGGAGTACCTGACGCCGGCGCTCGTCGCCCGCTACCACGCGTACCTCTCGTTCACCGGCGGGCCGACGCTGGAGCGGATCGAGCGCGACTACGGATCGCCGATGGCGCGCGCGCTCTACTGCTCGGTGGACCCCGCGCTCTACTACCCGGAGCACGCCGCGCCGCGCTGGGACCTCGCCTACATGGGCACGTACAGCGACGACCGGCAGCCGACGCTCGACCGGCTGCTGCTCGAGCCGGCGCGCCGCTGGCCGCGGGGGCGCTTCGCGGTCGTCGGCCCGCAGTATCCCCCGGCGATCGCCTGGCCGGCGAACGTGGAGCGCGAGGACCACCTCGCGCCGCGCGAGCACCGCGCCTTCTACAACGCGCAGCGCTTCACCCTCAACGTCACCCGGGCCGACATGGTCGCCGCGGGGTGGTCGCCGAGCGTGCGCCTCTTCGAGGCCGCCGCGTGCGGCACGCCGATCGTGAGCGACTACTGGGACGGCCTCGCCGAGGTGCTCGCCCCGGAGCGCGAGATCCTCGTCGCCCGCTCGGCCGACGAGGCGCTCGCCTACGTCCGCGAGATCCCGGACGCCGAGCGCCGCGCCCTCGGCGCGCGCGCCCGCGCCCGCGTGCTCGCCCAGCACACGGCGGCGCACCGGGCCGAGGAGCTCGAGGCGTACGCGCTCGAGCTGCTGGGGCGGCGGAGACCGGCGCTGGAGCGTGGGAGGCCCGGCGTCGCCGTCTGCGGGACGTCCCGCGCGGTCCGGTAGGCCGCTCCCGCCCGCTACTTCCCGCCCCCGGGTTCGTCACTCACGAGATTCTCCCTGGCAGCGTATGACGTCTCTGTTGCAGCACCACGTCTCCGCCCCCACGCCCGAGCGCGAGCGCGAGATCGCCGCGCTCGGGCCGTGGTTTCACAACCTGCACCTCCCCGACGGGGCGCAGACGGCGCCGGCGCACCCGCTCGGCGACTTCCCGGCCTTCAAGTGGCGCGAGATCGAGCCGCACCTGCCGGCGGACCTCCGCGGCTGGACGGCGCTCGACATCGGCTGCAACGCGGGCTTCTACAGCTTCGAGCTCGCGAAGCGCGGCGCCCGCGTGACGGGGATCGACGTCGAGCCGCTCTTCCTGCGCCAGGCCGAGTGGGCGGCGCGCGAGTTCGGCGTCGCCGACCGCGTCGCCTTCGAGCGCCTCCAGGTCTACGACCTCGCGCACCGCGCCGGGCAGTACGACCTCGTGCTGTTCATGGGCGTGTTCTACCACCTGCGCTACCCGATGCTCGGCCTCGACGTCGTCGCCGAGCGGGTGCGCCGGCTGATGGTGTTCCAGACGCTCACGATGCCGGGTGACGAGGTGCTCGCCGAGGCGGTCGAGGACCGCGGCGTGATGGAGCGCGACGCCTTCCTCGAGCCCGGCTGGCCGAAGATGGCGTTCATCGAGCACGAGCTGGCGGGCGACGTCACGAACTGGTGGGCTCCCAACCACGCCGCCGTCGAGGCGATGCTCCGCTCGAGCGGGCTCCGCGTCACCGGCCGCCCCGGGCACGAGATCTACCTCTGCGAGCCCGACCCGGAGCCCGGCGTGTGGCCGCGGGCGCGGGGGCGCGCCGAGCTCCTCTCCGCCACCGGGCGCGCGTGGACCGGGGCCGCCGACGCGTCCGCGTCGCCGGCGAGCGGCGCCTAGCGGCGGGGTCGCCAGCCCGTGCTCGTCTACCGGTCGCCGTCCCGCCGCGCGCACGCGGCGCGCCTGCTCGCCGAGCTCCACGCGTCGGTCGACGACGCACGGCGGGAGCGCGCGCGTTCCGCCCCCTCGAGGCCGCTGCCGCACGAGCGGTGGGTCGAGCTGCTCGTGGCCGCGGGCGAGCTGGAGGGTGCGGCGGTCGACGCGCTCTGCCCCGACGCCGACGACGACACGCCCGCCACCCGCGCGCTGCGCCGCCTCTCGCTCGCGGCCGGCGACGCGCTCGCGCGCTCGTGGGCGGAGGCGCCTGACGACGCGGCGGCGATCGGCGCGCTCGACGCCTGCCTGGCGGCGCTCGACGCGCTCCCCCTCCCCACCGCTCCGCTCGACGTCGCCGTGCCGGAGGGGTACGCGTGGTACGGGCTCTACCCGGAGTGCTACGCTCTGGCCGCGCGCGCCTTCCACGCCGCGCTGCGCCCGTCGCGCGTGGTGTGCGTCGGCGTGCGGAGCATCGGCACGAGCCTCTCGGCGGTGGTCGCCGCGGAGCTGGCCAGGCTCGGCGCGCGCGTCGAGTCGTTCACGGTCCGCCCGCGCGGGCACCCCTTCGACCGCCGCCTGACGCTCCGCCCGGCGCTCGCCGCCGCGCTCCGCGCGCACGCTGCGCGCGGCGCGCACTTCGCCGTCGTGGACGAGGGCCCGGGCGTCAGCGGCTCGTCGTTCGCCGCGGTGGTCGAGGCGCTCGTCGCCCTCGGCGCCGCCGACGGCCTCGTCGCGCTCTTCCCGAGCTGGGTGCCGCGCCCGGAGTGGCTCCGCTCGGAGCGTGCCCGCCGCGCCTGGGCGCGTTTCCCCAAGTACGTCGCGAGCTTCGAGGAGGCGTGGCTCGCGGGCGGCCGGCTCGCAGCCTCCGTGGCGACGCTCGGCGTCCACGCCGGCGCGCTCGTCGAGCTCTCGGCCGGCGCCTGGCGGGCGCACGTCCTCGCCGACGAGCGCGACTGGCCGGCGGCGCAGCCGCGGCACGAGCGGCGCAAGTACCTCCTGCCCGCGCCCGGCGACGCGGCGGGCGCGCCGGTGCGGCTCGAGTTCGTGGGGCTCGCGCGCCACGGCCGCGCGACGCTCACGCGCGCGCGCCGCCTGCACGCGGCCGGCGTCGCGCCGCGCCCGCTCGGCCTCGCGGCCGGCTTCATGGCCGCCGAGTGGGTGAGCGGGACGCCGGCCGCGCCGTACGAGGCGGACGACGCGCTCCTCGACGCGGCGGCGCGCTACCTGGCGCTGCTCCGGCGCGACTTCGCGTCGGACCGCGCCGCGCCGTACGACGAGCTGCGCGAGATGATCCGCGTCAACGTGCGCGAGGGGTGCGGCGAGGAGTGGCTGCCGCGCCTCGCGGCGCTCGACCGCTTCGAGCGCGAGGTGCGCGCCAGCCGCTCGGCCGAGATCGACGGACGCATGCTCCCGCACGAGTGGCTGCGCGCGCGCGACGGCCGCTGGCTCAAGACCGACACGGCCCATCACGGCGACGGCCACTTCCTGCCCGGCCCGCTCGACGTCGCCTGGGACGTCGCCGGCGCCGTCGTGGAGCTCGGGCTCGACGGGGCGCGGGAACGCGCCCTCGTGAGGCGCTACGCCGCGGCCTCGGGCGACGCCGGCATCGTCGCGCGTCTCCCCTTCCACCGCGTCGCCTACCTGGCCTTCCGGCTCGGCTACGTCACGCTCGGCGCCGAGTCGCTCGGCGACGCTCCCGACGCCGCGCGCCTCCGCGCGCTCGGCCGGCGCTACCGCGCGATGCTCGAGCGCCACCTCCTCGACCTCGCCGGCGAGTCTCGCCCCGCGCTCCCCGCGCCGTACGACGACGCGCGCGTCGCCGTCTTCGACGCCGACGACACGCTCCGCCGCACGACGGCCGACGGGCAGCCCTGCCCGCACGGGCCCGACGAGTGGGAGCTGCTCCCCGGCGTCCGCGAGGCGCTGCGCACGGTCGCGTGGGGCGGGCGCGGACCCGCGCTCGGCGTCGCGTCGAACCAGGACCACGTCGCGAGCGGCCACCTGAGCGAGCGCCTGGCGCGCCGGCTGCTCACCGACATGGTGGTCGAGGCTACCGGCCACGTGCCGCCGCCCGCCGCCGTCCGCCTCTGCCCGCACGCGCTCGACGTCTCCTGCGACTGCCGCAAGCCGGCCGGGGGGATGCTGCGCGAGATCGCGCGCTGGTACGGGGCCGAATCAGGGGAGGTGCTGTTCGTCGGGAATGCGGGGAGCGACGCCGAGGCGGCGCTCGACGCGGGAGTGAGGTTCGTGTGGCGGGAGGAGCTCTTCGAGAAACTCGCGGGACCGGCGACGGCTCGGGAGGCAGGGTCGACCGCGAGGTCCCGGCGTTCACCAATCAGACCGGCTATCGGATGATCGAGGCGTTCAAGTTCTGGAACGAGCCGAACAACCTCTCCCACTGGGACTTCCACATGGATCCCGAGTGGGACGAGTACGCGCGCATGACGAAGCTCGGGGCGCGGGCCGTGCGGACGGTGGCGCCCGGCGTCACCCGCGTTCTCGGCGGGATGTCGCCCATCGACCCGTCGTTCCTCCGGCTGTTGAAGGGGAAAGGGGTGCTCGACGATCTCGACGCGGTCGCTGTGCACGGCTTCCCGCTCGACTGGAACCACTGGCGGATCGACGAGTGGCCGGGCAGGATCGCCGAGATCGAGGCCGAGACCGAGCTTCCGGTGTGGGTGACCGAGGTCGGCGTCTCGACCTTCGGCGCCGACGAGGTGCAGGTCTTCGGGCTCGAGCGTACGACCGAGCTGCTGCTCGGCCGCGTGCCGCGCGTCTTCTGGTACAGTCTGCTCGACCTGCCGCAGAGCTGGGGGGCGACGACGCGGCACAAGGAGAGCGAGGGGAGCTCCTACTACCGGCACTTCTATATGGGCCTGGTGCGCGCCGACGGCACGCCGAAGCCGGCACTCGAGCGCTTCGACCCCGCGCTCGGCATCTGCCAGTGGTTCCACTTCGAGGACCCGCGTCTCGACGACGCGGTCGCCTGGCTGCGCCGACTCGGGGTGACGAAGCTGCGGACGGGGATCAGCTGGGGCGACTGGTACCGCCCGAACGCGCTCGCCTGGTTCGACCGGCAGATGGCGGCGCTCGAGGAGTTCGACACGACGATCACGCTCTGCTTCACCCCTCCGTCGCGCGGCCGGCGCCCCGACCATACGAGCCCCCCGCTCGATCCCACCGAGTTCGCGCGCTTCGCCGAGACCGTGGCGCGGCGCTACGTGCTCGGCGACCGGACGGCTGGGGTGGGAGACGCGCCCGTCGGCGATCGGGCGGGGGGCGGCGGCGTGCGCGTCACCCCGCGGCCGGCGGACGTCGGCGCGGTCGAGGCGGAGGCGGGGGCCGGGTCGCCTCGTTAGGCATGGCGCGCGCGTGACCACCTTCCTTCTCGTCAGGCACGCGACGTGCGACCCGGTGGGGAGGTCGCTCGCCGGCCGCGCGCCGGGCGTCCGCCTCGACGCGGACGGGCGCGCGCAGGCCCACCGCCTCGCGGCGCGTCTGGCGGCGGCTCCCCTCGCCGCGGTCTACAGCTCGCCCCTGGAGCGGGCGCGCGAGACGGCCGCGGCGATCGCCGAGCGGGCCGGCGTCGCGGTGGAGACGCACGACGGTCTGACGGAGCTCGACGTCGGCGCCTGGACGGGGCGGACGTTCGCCGAGCTCGCGCCGGACGACCTCTGGCGGCGCTTCAACTCGTTCCGCGGCGGCACGCGCCCGCCGCGCGGCGAGCTGATGCTCGAGGCGCAGGCGCGGGCCGTCGCCGCGCTGCTCGGGCTGCGCGACCGTCACCCGTCGGGCGTGGTCGCGGCGGTGAGCCACGCCGACGTCATCAAGGGGATCGTGGCGCACGTCGCCGGCATCCCGCTCGACCTCACCCACCGGCTCGAGGTCAGCCCGGCGTCGGTGAGCGTCGTGACGATCGACGCCGAGGGGGCGCGGCTGCTCAGGCTGAACGAGACGGGGGAGCGGGAGTACCGCTGACCCTTCTCTCCGCCGCCCGCGCCCGCCCGCTACCGTCTGGCGAGCGTCGGCCGCGGCGGCTGGCCGATGCGCCCGAGCTCCCAGATCTGCACGCGGCCGAGCGAGGAGAGCGGGATGAGGAGGCGGTTGCGCTTCGTGTCGACGCCGATGTCCGCCGCCTCCGGCACCTCGCGCACGAGCTGCCGGTCGCGGCCGTTCTCGAGCGCGTGCACGCTCGAGTCGGCCCAGCTCGTGAAGAGGATCGCGCCGCTCGGCAGCACCTCCACGCCGTCGAGCTTCCCCGCGCCGCGGCGCAGGACGCGGCGCGAGCCGCCGGTCGCGGGCATCTCCGCCACCTCGCCGACGAAGGGATCGAAGGAGAGCACGATCCAGCGCCGCCCGGCGGAATCCCACGTGATTCCGTTCGGCCGGCGGAGCTCGGTGCCCTCGGCGACCACCGTCACCGCGCCGCTCGGGCCCAGGGCGAAGATGCGGTCCGGCCCCGTGTGGATCACTCCGGCCGGGCTCATGAGGATGCCCGTGTCGGTGACGCGGATCGCGCCGTCTGGCCCGACGGCGACGTCGTTGAGCAGCACCGCGCCGAGCGGCGCGAAGTCGACGGTGGCGAGTGGCGCGCCGGAGCGGCGGTCGAAGCCGCGCAGCTTGTCGATGTCGGCCACCCAGAGCGTGTCGCCGTGGATCGCCATCCCCTTCGGAGCGTCGAGCTCCGCGCCGTTCTTCCCCCCCTGCACGAGCACGTCGGCGCTCCGCGGGTCGGCCGCGCTCACGCGGCTGATGTAGCCGTTGCCGTCCTTCACCGACCCGTAGCCGGCCATGTTCGAGACGTAGAACACGTCCCGTTCGGGGTCGTAGCGCACCGATTCCGGACCCTGGAAGCCGACGACGTTCCGCACGAAGCGCGCGCCCGACGAGGCGACGCCGGTGGCCACCCCCTCGGCCGAGCCGGCGGCGGAGCGCGCGTCGGAGGGCGGCGCCTCGCGCCGCTCGCTGCACGCGAGGAGCGCGGACGCCAGCGCGGCGGCCGCCGCCGTCCGAACGAACGGACTCGTCATCGATCTCTCCATCGACTGTGCCGATGCCGCGCGCCGGGCGCCTCGCGCCTCACGTCAGCGCAGCGTGTAGAGGTACGCCGCGATGTGCCGCGCGTCGCTCTCCGTGACGCCCGTGTTCGGCATCGCGGTGAGCGCGTCCACCCCCTTCGGGTCGCGGATCCAGCGGACCATGTTCGCCGGCTCGTTCTCCAGGACGCCGGCGATGTACGCGCGGCTCGCGATACCGGTGAGCGGCGGGCCGACGAGGCCCGCCGCGCCGGCGACGCCGGCGATCGTGTGGCAACTGCCGCAGCCGTAGTGGCGGATCAACGCCGGCCCACGCGCCGGGTCGCCCCCCGTCATCGCGATCGCCGCCCGGCGCGTCTCGTCCTCGGCGTCCGCCGTCACGCGGCAGGCGGCGAGCGCCAGGAGCGCCGCGGTCCGCGCGATCGTCGCGATTCGCCGCGCGCTCATTGGCAGGGGGAGATGAAGAAGGCCGCGAGCCACTGCGCGAGGAGCAGGAGGACGAAGAGCGCGCTCTCCGCCACGCCGATCACGGCGAGGAAGCGCGCCCGCGGCGCCGGGCCGCCGCCGTCGCCCGGCGCCCCGCGTCCGGCGCGCTCCCACACCCGCCACGCGACCAGCGCGCCGACGGCGGCGAGCACCACCGAGGCGACGCCGGCCACGTGGATCCACACCTCGCCGCCGTGGGCGCACACGCGCGGCACCAGGACGTACGCGATCTGCAGGTGCGCGAAGAACGTGGCCGGCGCCAGCAGCAGCCCGACCCACTGCGCGGCCAGCCCCTCCCCCTCGCTCAGCTCGCGGTCGCGAGCGGCGCCGTCAGTCATTCGCGGCTCTCCTCGTCGGCGTCACCACCAGCGCGGGCCCAGGAAGCACAGTACGTAGATCGGCACCCACGCGAGCACCATGAAGTACCAGTAGAAGGCGGCATCGGCGACATCGGAGAAGTGCTTCTCCTCGACCGGGGCGAGCCAGAACATCGCCGCCATGCCGGCCACCTCCACCAGCTCGATGAGGAGCAGCGTGGCGTGCGAGCCGACCACGAGCCACTGCGCCGACCCGTAGGCGTTGGCGTCCCACTTCACGTTGAGGGCCCGCGTCAGCTCGAACCAGCGCAGGGCGACGACCCCCGCCACGACCAGCGCTGCCACGGTGAGCCCCACGCGCACGGTCCCGAGCTCGAAGCGCTGCGCGGCGCGCTGCAGCCAGTACATCAGCGGGAGGCTGAG
>JBJMNL010000057.1:0-4491 GCA_045804285.1 Gemmatimonadaceae bacterium | reverse complement strand
TCGCCGGCAGCGGAGGGACGGTCGGACCGACCAGCGTGGTCGGCGCCTACGCGATCGTGCCCGTGCTCTCGGACCCCGACGGAAAGCTCGGAAACTACGTCGTCACGATCACCAACGGCACGCTCACGATCACCAAGGCCGCGTTGACGGTGACGGCGGGCGACGCCAGCCGGGCGTACGGCGCTCCGAATCCGACGTTCACCGGTTCGGTGACGGGGATCAAGAACGGCGAGGCGATCGAGGCGAGCTACGGCACCGCCGCGACCGCGACGAGCCCCGTCGGCACGTATCCGATCACGGCCGCGGTGCAGGCCAGCCCGGCCACCCTGCTCGACAACTACACCGTCACCGCGCACGACGGGACGCTGACCATCACCAGGGCCGCGTTGACGATCACGGCCGCCGACGCGTCGCGCGAGTACGGCGACGCGAACCCCGCGCTGTCGGGGAGCCTGGCCGGCATCAAGAACGGCGACGGGATCTCCGCCACGTACTCGACGGGCGCCACGGCCGCGAGTGCCGTGGGCACGTACGAGATCGTTCCGGCGGCGGTGGACGCCACCCCGTCGAAGCTCGCGAACTACGACGTGACGCTGGTGAAGGGCACGCTGACCGTGACGAAGGCGCCGCTCTCGGTGACGCCGAACGACGCCACCCGGCTCTACGGCGCCGCCAACCCGGCGTTCGGCGGCAACGTCGCCGGCGTCAAGAACGGCGACGCGATCACGGCAACGTACGGGACCACGGCGGTGGCCGCGAGCGACGTGGGCACGTACGACATCACCGCCACGCTCGAGGACCCGGACAACAAGCTTGGCAACTACGTCTCGACGCTGCACGTCGGGAAGCTCACGATCACGCCGGCGCCGCTGACGGTGACGGCGGAGGACAAGAGCAAGACGTACGGCGCCGACCTGCCGCCGCTCACCGCCCACTATGACGGCTTGGTGCTCGGGCAGACGGCGTCGGTGCTCGGGGGGACGCTCGCCTTCGCGACGACGGCGACCAAGGCCAGCCCCGTGGGCAGCTACGACGTCACGCCGAGCGGACTGACGTCCACCAACTACCAGATCACCTTCGCCAAGGGACAGCTCGCCGTCACCCCGGCGCCGCTCGCCGTGAAGGTCAACGACGTCTCGAAGGTTCGCGGCGACGTGAACCCGCCGTTCACGGTCAGCTACTCCGGCTTCGTGCTCGGCGAGGGCCCCGGCGTCGTCTCCGGCACGCCGAGCCTCGGGACGACGGCGAACGTGAACAGCGTCGAAGGGCAGTACCCGATCACGTGGAACTCGCCGAGCGGGCTGACGGCGGCCAACTACGCGATCAACGCGCTTCCCGGGACGCTCACCGTCACCAAGAACTTCGCCCCGGTCATCACGAAGTTCGACGTGCCGGTCGACCCGCGGCTCGTCAACTCGCCGGTCCCCAGCAGCGTGACGTTCACCGACGTCGACGTCTCGGCGAGCACCCCCTACGCCGTCACCATCGACTGGGGGGACAACACGCCGGCGTACAGCAACACCGCCGTGGCGTCCCCCGGTACCGTCAGCGCCACCCACTCGTACGCCGCGGCCGGGGTGTACACGGTGGTCACGACGGTGTCCGACAAGATTCCGGGCAACACCGTCTCGCAGACCTTCCAGTACGTGGTGGTCTACGACCCGAGCGGCGGCTTCGTCACCGGCGGCGGGTGGATCAACTCGCCGGCGGGGGCGTACGCCGTGAACCCGGCGCTCTCGGGCAAGGCGACCTTCGGCTTCGTCTCCAAGTACCAGAAGGGGGCGAACCTGCCGACCGGCAATACCCAGTTCCAGTTCCACGCCGCCGGGCTCGACTTCAAGAGCACGGTCTACGAGTGGCTCGTGATCTCCGGCACGCGCGCCCAGTACAAGGGCTCGGGCACGATCAACGGGACGGGGGACTACGGCTTCCTGCTCACCGCGGTCGACGGGCAGTCCGACCAGTTCCGGATCAAGATCACGAACAGGGCGACGGGGCAGGTGGTCTACGACAACCAGGTCGGCGCCAGCGACACCGACCCGCTCGCGGGCAACGGCACGGTGCTCGGCGGGGGGAGCATCCAGATCCAGTCGAAGTAGCGGCCGGAGATGGCGGCGGACGCACGGCGGCCCCGGGGAGAGCTCTCCCCGGGGCCGCCGTGTGTTTCCCTCCCGCTTCCTGCGCTCGCGCTCCCTCCGCTCGCGGTGTGTGCTGAGGCACAGTGCGCGTGCCTCCTCCGGCACATCATTGCGCCACGCTCACCGAACGCGTCGCGCGC
This sequence comes from Gemmatimonadaceae bacterium, assembly GCA_045804285.1. Taxonomy (GTDB): domain Bacteria; phylum Gemmatimonadota; class Gemmatimonadetes; order Gemmatimonadales; family Gemmatimonadaceae; genus DATMHT01. The sequence goes on along the minus strand of JBJMNL010000057.1, from coordinate 2,213 downwards.
GCCCGCATATTGCGTTGCCGGCCTCGGCGTGCCTAACGCGGCACGCCCGACGCGACGAGGCGCCGCGATCGTGCGCCCCGTCGTCCGGCCGGCTCACCAACGTGCTCCGCCCCATTCATGGCCACGGTGCTCTACGTTGACGACGAGGCGGCGCTCCGGCGCGCGGTGCACGCGTGGCTCGAGCGACGGGGAGACGAGGTCTGCTCCGCGCGCACGATCGGCGGGGCGAAGGAGCAGCTGGCCGAGCGCGCGTTCGACGGCGTGTTCATCGACCTCTGGCTCCCCGACGGCAGCGGCTTCGAGCTGTTCGACTGGATCGCCGAGCGCGACGGCGCCCTCGCCGAGCGCGTCGCGTTCGTGACGGGCGACATCATTCCCTCGCCGTCGACGGCGCGGCAGCTCTCGATGCTCGGCCGCCCGGTGCTCGTGAAGCCCTTCGACCTCGCGGAGCTCGAGCGGCAGGTGCGTGGCTGGACGGAGGCGCGCGCGGGCGCCGCCGAGCAGCGGCCGCTCGCGGAGCGGGGCGGGGCGGGGGAGCAGCCGGAGGCGCCAGCGTAGCGGCAGCGGCGGGGCCGCGCCCGCCCGCACCCGTGGGGCCGGCGGTGTGGCGCGGTCGGATGACGCCGAGTGCGGCGGTCTGGTACTGCAACCGCCCAGGAACGGCGATAGCTTCCCGGTGGGGGGGGCCCCGTCGCGCCTCACACCGTCCGCCACGCTCCGTGACCGCCAATCTTCCGTCGCCCGCGCCGTCGAGCTCGGCCGTCACGGCAGCCGCCGTGTGGCCCACCGCGCCCGCGCCCTCCTTCGCGCGCGGCCTCTGGCGCATCGCGCAGGCCGACGTGTCGAGCGGCAACCGCGTGCGGCTGCTGCGCGACGGCGCGGAGACGTTCGACGCGATGATCGCGCTCATCGACCGGGCGCGGGCGTCGGTGGAGCTCGAGGGCTATATCTTCCGCGCCGACGAGGTCGGGCAGCGCTTCGCGCGCGCGCTCGGCGACGCGGCGCGCCGCGGTGTCCGCGTGCGGGTGATGGTCGACTGGGTCGGGCGAATGGGGACGCCGCGCTCCTTCTTCGACCGCATGTGCGCCGAGGGGTGCGACGTGCGCATCTTCAACCCGCCCGGCTTCCGCCGCTGGCTCGGCGTCGTGCCGCGCGACCACCGCAAGCTGCTCGTCGCCGACGGGGAGGGGGGCGTCACCGGCGGGATCGGGATCGGCAACGAGTGGCGCACCGGGGTGCTCAAGCGGCGCGCCGCGCCGTGGCGCGACACCGCGGTGCTCATCGAGGGGCCGGCGGCGCTCGACATGCTGCAGGCGTTCGAGGTGATGTGGCGGCGCGTCATCGGCTCGGAGCGGCGCTGGCGGAAGCGTCTGCCGGCGCGCGCCAGGCACGGCGCGCACCTCGATCCCGCCGTGCACGAAGGGGCGCTCGTCGGGATCGTCGAGGGCGAGCCGGGCCGGCGGCGCGTCGCTCGCGCCCTCCAGATCCAGGCCGTCTCCGCCGAGCGCTCGATCTGGATCGCCAGCGCCTACTTCGCGCCCTCGCTCTCCGAGGTCGAGGCGCTCGCCGGCGCGGCGCGCGACGGCGTGGACGTCCGCGTTCTCGTCCCCCACCGCTACGACCACCCCTGGATCCGCGTCGTCACGCGCCGCTACTACCGGCGCCTGCTCGCCAACGGCGTGCGCCTGTGGGAGTGGCAGGGGGAGATGATGCACGCCAAGACGAGCGTCGTCGACGGCCGCTGGGTGCGTGTCGGCTCCACCGACTTCAACCCCCTCGGCATCGCGATCAACTTCGAGCTCGACGCCGTCATCGAGGACACCGTGCTCGGCGCCAGCGCCGAGGAGATGTTCCTGCGCGACCTGGAGGGGTCGCGGGAGGTGACGCTGGAGGTGCTGGGGAGGGCGAAATGAGGGGGCTCGAAGGGCGGAATGAGGCATGAGGAGTCTTGAAGGGCGGAATTGAAAGGGCGGAATTGAAAGGGCGGAATGCGGAATGAGGCCGGGACCCTCCCAATGGCTAAGCTGGCCACCGGTGGGGTCCCGGCCTCATTCCTCATGCCTCATTCCGCCCTTCAGTCTTTCAACATCCGTCCTTCAGTCTTGCGCGTTCCGTCCTCCTACTGCTCGTCCCCCTCGTCGTCCTCCCCGAACCCTTCGTCGTCCGCCACGTCGCTCACCCGCTCGACGTGGACGACGCCGCGCATCGTCTCG
>JBJMNL010000056.1:0-25913 GCA_045804285.1 Gemmatimonadaceae bacterium | reverse complement strand
GGACGACGTAGGCGCCGCCCCCGCGCATCTCGTCGTCAGGCGCGCCGCCGCCCCGCTCGCCTGGCGCCTCGTGCGCTGGCGCCTCGTGCCCCGGCGCCTCGTGCCCCGGCGCCTTGTGCCCTGGCGCCTTGTGCGGCTTCGCCAGCTCCACCGCCAGCTTCGCCACGAGCCGGTTGGTCCCCCCGCCGATCGACACCGTCAGCCCGGTCTCCTCGGCCACCGCCCGCCGGATCCGCTGCGCCGTGGCGGCCAGCGGCTCGCCGCCGTAGAGCGCCTCCGTCCCCGCCAGGTCGAGGTACCACTCGTCGATGCTCGCCGGCGCCACCACCGGCGCGAAGCGGCCGAGCACGGCGGCGATCTCCCGGCTCTTCGCCCCGCACGCCGACCGCGGCACGGGGACGCACGTCGCCTGCGGGCAGAGCCGGAGCGCCTGCGCGATCGGCATCGCCGACCGTACCCCGTAACGCCGGCACTCGTACGACGCCGAGCACACCACCCCGCGGCTCCCCGGCGCCCCACCGACGATCAGGAACGGCGCCCGCCCCGCCCCCTCCGGGTCCACCAGACGCGCCACGGCCACGAAGAACGCGTCGGCGTCGACGAGGAGGATGCGGCGAAGGGAGGACATCGCGGGAGGGAGAGGGGGGTGGTTCAACTATACGCGGCGAGTGGGCCGCCGCGTAACGCTCCGGCTCCGAGCCGGTCCTGGTACCCGGTACCTTCGTACTTGGCACCCCGATACCCTCGTATTTGGCACTATATTGCCCCCATGTCGTCCCCTCAGGCCCAGCGCACGCTCCGCAAGGCCGTCCAGGAGCGGTCGTTCGATCCCGTGTACTACCTGCACGGGGACGACGACTTCCTGAAGGACGACGCGGTGCGGCAGCTCGTCGCGGCCGCCGTGGACCCCGCCACGCGCGACTTCAACCTCGACGTGCGCCGGGGCGCGGAGCTCGACGGTGAGTCGCTCGGCGTCCTCCTCGCCACCATGCCGATGATGGCCGAGCGGCGCGTGGTGGTGGTGCGTGACGTCGGGGCGCTGAGGAAGGACGCCCGGGCGGCGCTCGACCGCTACCTCGCGCACCCCGCGCCCGACGTCGTCGTCGTGCTCGTCCAGCCGGCCGGCGCGAAGGCCGACAAGGCGCTCACCGAGCGCGCCACCACGCTCGCGTTCCCGACGCTCACCGGCGACCGCGTGCCGAAGTGGATCGCGCACTACGCCTCGTCGGAGCTCGGCGCCTCGATCGCCCCCGGGGCCGCCGAGCTGCTGCAGAGCGCCGTGGGGAGCGAGCTGCCGCAGCTCGCCGCGGAGCTCGACAAGCTCGCCAGCTACGCGAACGGGGCCGAGATCGACGAGCGCGCGGTGAGCGAGGTGGTCGGCGTGCGGCGCGGCGAGACGCTCGGCGACCTGCTCGACCGCGTCGCCCAGCGCGACGGCCTCGGCGCCGTCGCGCTCGTGGAGCACGTGCTCTCGCAGCCGAAGACGAACGCCGTGTTGGTGGTGATGGCGCTCACGACGCAGACGCTCGCCCTCGCCTGGGGGCAGGCGATGCGGCAGGGCGGCACCTCGCTCGGCGCGCTGTCCAAGATGTATTTCGAGTTCCTGAAGGAGGGGAGCGGCTATCCCGGCCGCCCGTGGGGGGAGGCCGCGTCGGCGTGGACGAAGGCGGTGGACCGCTGGGACGCCGCGAGCCTCGACCGCGCCCTCGATCTCCTGCTCGCCGCCGACGTCGCGCTCAAGGAGACGCGCCTCAGCACCGACGAGCAGACGATCACCACCCTCGTGCTCGCCCTCTCCGCCGGCGCCCCCCGCCGCGCCGCCGCCTGAACGCCTGACGCGGGCGCTCGCGCGCCGCTCCCCCTCCGCTCCCGCGGCCGTCCGTCGCCCGCCCGCCGCCGCACCCGCCGAACCGACTCGCATGCGCAGCATCTCGCTCCCCGGCATCTCGCTCCCTTCCCTCCCGTCCGCCGCGCGCCGCGCCGCGCTCGCGGCCGCGGGCGCGCTCGCCCTGAGCGCGTCGCCCGCCGCCGCGCAGCAGAAGCGGCCGCGCGTCATCACCGTCTCCACGGCCGCCGCTTCCGCCGACGTCTTCGCCCGTGCCCAGCGCCTCGTCGCGGAAGGGCAGGGGGCGGCGGGCCGCGCGGTGGTGGACTCGATGGTCTCCGCCGCGTCCGAGGGAAGCGAGGCGTTCGCCGAGGCGCTCTTCTGGCGCGCGTCGCTCGCCGCCACCGCGGCCGACGCCGAGCGCGACTACCGCACGCTGGCGGTGGAGTACTCCATGTCCCCCCGCTCCGCGGACGCGCTCATGCGTCTCGCCCAGCTCGAGCTGGCGCGCGGCGACCGTGCGCAGGCGATCGGGCACCTCGAGAAGCTCGTCCTCGAGCACCCGACCAACCCGTCGCGCGCCCGCGCCTCCTACTGGATGGCGCGCGCCTACTTCGACGGCGGCGACGCGACGCGCGGCTGCGCCTCCCTCGACGCGGCGCGCGCCACCGCCCGCCCGGACGACGTCGGGCTCAGGACACAGATCGACGCCTACGCGCCGCGCTGCGCGACGGCGGCGCGCGACACGGGACGCGGAACGCCGGGCGACAGCGGCACCTCCGGCACCGGGACGCCACCGGCGAGCGTGGCAGTCAGCGCCGCGCCCCCGACCGCGGCGGCCCCGAGCGCGGTCACCCCGAGCGCCGCTACCCCGAGCGCGGCCGTCGCGTCCGGGACCTCGGCCGCGCCGAGCGCGCCGGTGGCCGCCGACCCGTTCGCCGGCGCGGCGACGCCTGACGCGAGGGCGGCCGCACCGGTGGCCGCGCCGGTAGCCGCTCCCACCACTCCGGTCACCCCCCCGACCGCGACCGCCGCGCCGAAGCCTGTCGCGCCGAAGCCCGCCGCTCCCGCTCCCGCGCCGCGCGCCGCTCCGCAGCGCGTCTACGCCGTGCAGGTCGCCGCCTACGCGACCCAGCCCGCCGCCGAGTCGCTCGCGAAGACGCTGCGCGGGCGCGGGCTCGATGCCCGGGTGAGCGGGAGCGCGGCGCCCTTCCGCGTGCGCGTCGGCCGCTACGCGACGACTGCGGAGGCGGAGCGCGCCGCCGCCACGCTCCGGAAGCGCGGCCAGCCGGCGTGGGTCGTGGCGGAGGGGGCGCCGTGAGACCGGCGGCGGAGAATGGTGCCGGGAGGAGCGGCGGCGGTGGCGGCGTCGTGCCGGCTACGCCACTCATGCAACAGTATCTCGACATCAAGGCGCGACACCCCGAGTCCATCCTCTTCTTCCGGATGGGCGACTTCTACGAGACCTTCGGCGACGACGCCGTCACCGCCTCGCGCGCCCTCGGTATCACCCTCACGGCGCGCAACAACGGCAACGCCGCCGACGTCCCGCTCGCCGGCGTCCCGGTGAAGGCCGCCGGCGAGTACGTGCGCCGGCTCGTGCGGCAGGGGTTCCGCGTCGCCATCTGCGAGCAGGTCGAGGACCCGAAGCTCGCCAAGGGGATCGTGCGCCGCGAGGTCGTGGAGACCGTCACGCCCGGCGCCGCCTTCGCCGACGACCTGCTCGACGGCGCGCGCAACAACTTCCTCTGCGCCGTCCACGTGGCCGCCGGCGGCGAGGTCGGCGTCGCCGCGGCCGACGTCTCCACCGGCGAGTTCCGCCTCGCTCTCGTCCCGGCGGCCGACGCCGGCGCGCTGATCGCCCGCCTCGCCCCGCGCGAGGTGATCGTGCCGCGCCCCCGCGACGGCGCGGCGGCGGACGCGCGGACGTCGCTGCCGCGCGAGGCGCTGGCGTCGCTCGACGGCGTGCTGGTCACCGAGCGCGACGCGTGGGAGTTCGATCCCGCCATGGCGCGCGACGACCTCGCCCGGCAGTTCGGCGTGCTCTCCCTCGACGGACTCGGCGTCGGCGCCGGGGACGCTCCCGCGGTGGGCGCCGCGGGGGCGCTCCTCCGCTACCTGCGCGAGCTGCAGCCGGCGGGGGTCCCGCACCTCGCGCGCCCCGTCGTCGAGCGCGCGCGCGGCGTGATGCCGCTCGACGAGATGACGCGACGCAACCTCGAGCTGGTCGAGAGCCTGCGCCCTGGCGCGGACGGCGGCGGGCGCGCGGGGACGCTGCTCGACGTCCTCGACCGCACGCTGACGCCGATGGGGGCGCGCCTCCTCCGCCACTGGCTCCTCGCCCCGCTCACCGACCGCGACGCCATCGTGCGCCGCCTCGACGCCGTCGCCGCGCTTGCCGCCGACTCGATCACGCGCGCCACCCTCCGCGAGTCGCTCGACGGCGTGCGCGACGTCGAGCGCCTCGCCAGCAAGGCCGCCGCCGGCCGCGCCACGCCGCGCGAGCTGCGGGCGCTGGGGGACTCGATCGCGCGGTTGCCGAACGTGGAGGTCGCCCTGTCGCGGTTGGCGAGCGTGGAGCCGGTGCCGCGGAACGGAAGTGTTCTCCTCACGGAGCTCCGGTCCCGCTTCGACGCCTGCTCCGACCTCTCCTCCGAGATCTCCCGCGTCCTCGTCGAGCGCCCCCCGCTCCAGCTCGGCGAGGAGGCGACGGTGGCGCCGGGCGTGGACGTGGAGCTCGACGAGCTGCGGGCGCTGCGCGACGGGGGGCGCGACGCGATCGCCGAGATCCAGGCCACCGAGCGCGCGCGGACGGGGATCGCGTCGCTCAAGGTCGGCTTCAACAAGGTGTTCGGCTACTTCATCGAGGTCACCAACGCGAACGCGCACCTCGTCCCCGCCGACTACCAGCGGCGGCAGACCCTCACCGGCGCCGAGCGCTTCGTGACGCCCGCGCTCAAGGAGTACGAGGAGCGCGTGCTCACTGCCGCCGAACGGATCGAGGCCCGCGAGCGCGCGCTGTTCGAGGCGCTGCGCGCGCGCGCCGGCGGCGAGATCCGGCGCCTCCAGTGCGTCGCCCAGGTGCTCGCCGAGCTCGACGTCCTCGCGACGTTCGCCGAGGTGGCCGAGCGCGAGGGGTACGTGCGGCCCGAGGTGACCGACGGCTTCGACCTCGACGTCGTCGGCGGGCGGCACCCGGTGGTCGAGCGGATGATGCCGCGCGAGAAGTTCATCCCGAACGACGTCCGGCTCACCGAGGAGGCGCGGCTCGTCATCCTCACCGGGCCGAACATGGCGGGGAAGAGCACCGTGCTGCGCCAGATCGGGCTCATCGTGCTCATGGCGCAGGTCGGCAGCTACGTCCCCGCCGCGCGCGCCACCGTCGGCGTCGTCGACCGCCTCTTCACCCGCGTCGGCGCGAGCGACAACCTCGTGCGCGGGCAGAGCACGTTCATGGTGGAGATGGCGGAGACGAGCGCCATCCTCCACACCGCGACGCGCCGCAGCCTGGTGCTGCTTGACGAGATCGGGCGCGGGACCTCCACCTACGACGGCGTCTCGATCGCCTGGAGCGTGAGCGAGCACGTGCACGACGCGATCGGCTGCAAGACGGTGTTCGCGACGCACTATCACGAGCTCACGCAGCTCGCCGACGAGCTCCCGGCGGTGCGCAACTTCAACGTCGCCGTGCGCGAGGTCGGCGACGAGGTGCTCTTCCTGCACCGCCTCCAGCCCGGGGGCGCGAACCGCTCCTACGGCATCGAGGTCGGCCGGCTCGCCGGCCTCCCGGCGCCGGTGCTGGAGCGCGCCAGGGCGGTGCTGGCGCTGCTGGAAGGGGAACAGCTCGTCGCCGGCCTCAACTCGCGAAAGCAGGACGCGGGTGGCAGGAAGCCGCGCGCCACGCCCGCGTCCGTCGACCAGCTCGCCCTCTTCGCCGCCGCGCCGCACCCAGTCGTCGAGCGTCTCAAGTCGGTGGACCCGAACCACCTCACGCCGATGCAGGCGCTGGAGCTGGTGGCGAGGCTGGTGGAGGAGGCGCGCACCAGCGGTTAGCGGCCGGCCCTCCCCGGTATCCGCCCCCGCGTTCCCTCGTCTTCCTCCGGACGTCTCGGCCGGCCGTTCAGCGCGAGGGCGGGAAGATGAGCACAGGTTCCGAAGAACGCGGGAGGAGCGAGCCCGCCGCCGCGTGGGCGCCGGCCGCCGAGGCCGTCGAGATCTCGAATCGCACGCCGCGCACTACGCGTGTCGCGGGCGGGGAGTGGGGCGCCGTGGCGCTCGGCGCTCCCTTCGTCGGCGCGGGTGTCATGACGGCCGTGCTGCTCGGTCGCGAGCATTGGGCGAGCCCTGGGCACTCCGAGCTGCCGCCGTCGGCGATGGCCGCGCTCGGGCTCTGTTTCGCGATCACCGGCGCCGCCCTGGTGGCGCACGGTCTGCGCGGCGTCGCCCGGCGGCGCGGAGCGGCGGCGGTGCGGCGCCGCTACCCGGAGCAGCCGTGGATGTGGGACTTCGCCTGGGACCGCCAGGGCGGGCGCGACGTCGCGCCGGCGGAGGCGGGGCGCCTGCTGGCGATCACTGGCTTCCTGGCGCTCTTCCTCGTCCCCCTCCACTGGATCGCCTTCGCCTCGGACGAGAGCCCCGGGATCTTCCAGGTCGTCACCGCCCTCTTCGACCTGCTCGGCGCCGTCCTCCTCGCCCGCGTCGTCTTCCTCGCCCTGCGCCGGATCCGCTTCGGGGCGAGCCGCATCCGCTTCGCCCGCTTTCCATTCGCCGCCGGCGGGGTGGTCGAGATCGCGCTCGACGGCGTGAGCCGCCGCGCCCGCGCCGTCCCCATCACCGCCACGCTGCGCCACGTCGAGGAGCGCGAGGAGGTGCGGGAGAGCGTCGGAGAGCGCGAGACGCGGACCACGAGCTACGAGCTCTGGCGCGAGACGCGCACCGTCGCGCCCGGCGCGCCCGTCGTGACCTTCGCCGTTCCCGCCGGCGCGCCGGGCACCGCTCTCTCCGCCCACCCCGCCCGCTACTGGGAGCTCGAGCTCCACGCCGACCTGCCCGGCGTGGATTACCGGGGGCGGTTCCTGGTGCCCGTGTACTGAGCCGTGCGGCGGGACCTGGCGCGGGGGGGCCCCCCCACCGGGAAGGTATCGCGATCGCGAAGCCGGCCGGTACCGGAAGTGCGCACCCGCATCCGGAGCCCCGCGCCGCCACACTCGCTATACATTTCCCCCATGCCCCGCCCGCTCCTCCTCCCGCTGGCCCTGCTGCTGGCCGCGTCCTCCGGCGTCGTCGCCTGCATCGACACCGAGACGGCGCGGACGGCGATCGAGGCGATCCAGTCGGGGCCGCCGAAGCCGGACGTGCTCCCGGTGATGCTCAACGCGGAAGTGCCGATCCACTACCCGGCCGACCTCTACGCGCGGAAGGTCCAGGGGAACACCACCCTGCGCATCTTCATCGACGCGCTCGGTCAGGTGCACCCGGAGTCCACGATGGTCATCGAGCCGTCCGGCTACTCCGCCTTCGACTCGGCCGCCGTGGCCGCGGTCCCCGAGCTGCGCTTCAGGCCGGCGACCCTCAAGGGGGAGCCGCTCGCCGTGACGATCCAGTTCCCGGTCTTCTTCCGGCACCCCGAGGCGGCACCGCTGCCCGGGGACACCGTGCTGAAGAAGCGGAGAGTGGGGAATCGGGAGTAGGGAGTCGCGAACGACTCCCATCCGTTCTCCACTCCCATTCCCGCCTCCCGATTCCCGACGTCCATGTCTCACACCGTCGCCCCAACCACTCCCATCGAGCGCAACCGCCAGCCCTACGGCTCCGTGCTCGACACGATCGGGTGGACGCCGCTCATCCGCCTCAACCGGATCACGCGCGGCATCCACACCCCGGTCTACGGCAAGGCCGAGTTCTTCAACCCGGGTGGGAGCGTCAAGGACCGCATCGGGCTGCCGATCATCGAGCGCGCCGAGCGGGAGGGGCACCTCAAGCCGGGCGGGACGGTCGTCGAGGGGACGAGCGGCAACACGGGGGTCGGGCTCGCCATCGCCGCGGCGCTCAGGGGCTACCGCTGCATCTTCACGATGCCGGACAAGATGTCGCAGGAGAAGGTGCGGCTGCTCAAGGCGTTCGGCGCCGAGGTGATCATCACGCCGACCGCCGTGCCCCCCGACCACCCCGACAACTACGTGATGCGGGCGAAGCGGATCGCGGAGGAGACCCCGAACGCGATCCTCGCCAACCAGTTCTACAACCAGGCGAACCCCGACGCGCACTACGCGACGACGGGCCCCGAGCTCTGGGAGCAGACGGAGGGTCGCATCACGCACTTCGTGGCCGCGGCGGGCACCGGTGGGACGATCACCGGCGTCGGGCGCTATCTCAAGGAGCGGAACCCCGCGATCCAGATCATCGCCGGCGACCCGCAGGGGTCGATCCTCGCCGAGCTCTGGCGCAGCAAGGGGGAGAGGAAGATCGAGGGCACGCCGTACAAGATCGAGGGGATCGGGCAGGACAAGCTGCCGGGCACGCTCGATCTCTCCCTGGTCGACGAGTACCACACCGTCAGCGACCGCGACGCCTTCGCCATGGCGCGCCGCCTGACGCGCGAGGAGGGGCTGTTCGTCGGCGGGTCCGCGGGGCTCATCACCCACGTGGCGCTCGAGGTGGCGCGGCGCGTGAACGACCCCGACGCGCTCGTCGTGACCTTCCTCTGCGACACGGGCGAGCGGTACCTGTCCAAGCTGTACAACGACGAGTGGATGCGCGAGAACCAGCTCCTCGAGCCCGACCGCGCGCCGATCGGCCTGCTCCTCGAGCGCCGCGACCAGGACGCCCCGCCCCTCGTCAGCACCACGCCTGGCGCACTCGTGCGGCAGGCGCTCGGTCTCATGCGGCTGCACGACGTCTCGCAGCTCCCCGTGATGAACGGCGACGAGTGCGTCGGGAGCGTGACCGAATACTCCCTGACGACGAAGAGCCTGGAGAGCACCCGGCTTCTGGACGCCACCGTCGGCGAGGTGATGGACGAGCCCTTCCCCTACGTCGACGCCCGGCAGCCGGTGGAGTCGGTGACCAAGCTCCTCTCCAAGACCACCCCCGCCGTCCTCATCCGCCACGACGGCCACACCGCCGGGATCGTGACGCGTAGCGACGTGCTGCAATTCCTGATGACGCGGTGAGCTGCAGCACCGCAGAGGGCGGAATGGTGAACTGCGACACTGCAAAAGGCGGAATGAGGCATGAGGAATGAGGCCGGGCCGCCCCAGGTACCTGGTACCTGCCGCGGCCCGGCCTCATTCCTCATGCCTCATCCCGCCCCTCGCCTTTCATTCCCCCCTTTGATCCCGCCCTTTCGTAGTATTCGGCTTCCCGGCCTCCTGCAGTACTCATCATTCCGCCTCTCGCTCTTCCGCCTTTCGCTCCTGTACCCGAGACTCTCCACGTGAAGATCACTGTCCTGTTGGGAGGCACCTCCGCCGAGCGCGACGTGTCGCTCGCGTCCGGGCTCCGCGTCAGTGAGGCGCTGCGCTCGCGCGGGCATGAGGTGGCGCTGGTCGATCCGGCGACGGGGCCGCTGGACGCGGCCGCCGAGCGCGCGCTGCGCGAGACGGCGGGGCGCGTGAAGACCGCGCCGCCGTCGCTCGAGGCGCTGGCGCAGATCTCGCGCGGAGCGATCCTTCCCACGCTCGGCGCGCTCCCACCGGTGCGCGATGCCGACGTCGTGTTCCTGGCGCTCCACGGCGGCCAGGGGGAGGACGGGACGGTGCAGGCGCTGCTCGACATGTCGGGCGTCCGCTACACGGGGAGTGGCCACCTCGCGAGCGCCCTGGCGATGGACAAGGATCTGTCGAAGACGCTCTTCCGGGCGGCGGAAGTGTGTACGGCGGACTGGGTGATGGTGCGGGACGAGACGGGGCGCGGGGGCCCCCCCCCCACGTCGGAGTCTATGGCGCGCACCTCCTCGACGCCGAACCGGAAGACCGCACCGGTCACCGGGCCAGCGCGCCCCGACGTCGCCCACCTCGGCTTGCCGGTCATCGTCAAGCCGTCCAAGCAGGGCTCGACCGTCGGCCTCAGCGTCGTGAAGACTCCCGAGCAGCTCGAGCCGGCGATCGTCGAGGCGCTGAAGTACGACGACGAGGTGATGATCGAGCGCTTCATCCCGGGGCGCGAGCTCACCGTCGGCATCCTCGGCGGCGATGCGCTCCCGGTCGGCGAGATCTTCCCGAAGCACGAGATCTACGACTACGAGTGCAAGTACACGGCGGGGATGGCGCACGAGGTCTTCCCGGCCGACCTGCCGCCGAGCGTCGCCCAGGAGATGCAGCGGCAGGCTCGACTCGCCTTCGCGGCGCTCAAGCTCGGCGGCTACGCGCGCATCGACTTCCGGATGACGAGCGACTTCGACTTCTACTGCCTCGAGGCCAACACCCTGCCGGGGATGACGGAGCTGAGCCTGATCCCGCAGGGCGCGGCGGCCGCGGGAATCACCTTTCCCGAGCTGTGCGAGCGCATCGCGCGACTGGCACTGGAGCGGTGACGTGATGATGATGCGGTGATGACGTGATGAGCCGGCGCCTCCAGGACGGCAGCATTCCCGGAGCACGACCCGCGAACCCCCTCTCGGCCGCCCTCGCCGGGTTGCCGACGGTGGTCCAGCCGCGGGGCGTGTGGGCGGGGCGGCGACAGCTCTGCGTGCAATTCGCCGCCGAGGCGGAGACGGCGACGGTGTTCACGGCGGAGTCGCTCGCCACCGCGCTCGGCCGCCTGTCGGGGCGCTCCCCCCTTCATTCCATCGTGCTCACCGGGCGCGACGTGCTCGCCCACGCGCCCTTCCTCGCGGCCACCTTCCACGCGCGGCGGCCGTCGCTCCCGGTCATGCTCGAGACCGATGGACAGCGCCCCGAGTCGGTGGCCGGCCTCGCGCACAACCTGGCGCTCGTCCAGGTGACGCTCGACTTCGCCCGCGCCGAGGGAGGTGACCTGGAGGGGGAGCGGGCCGCCGAGACGTTGGCCGCGGCGGACGGGACCGGTGTCGCGCACGCCCTCGTCCTCGTCCCGCGCCCGTCGACGAGCGACGCGCGGCTCCTGCGCGTCGTCGAGCGCGCCCACGCCGCGAGCCGCGGCACGATGATTGTGATACACCCAGCCTCCACCCTGATCGCCGACGTCACCGTCGATCACCGCTGGTCGGCCCTCCTCGAACAGGCCGCGGCGCTGCACGGGGACGTTCGGCTGCTGCGGGAGGTCTGGGTCTAGGGAGTGGGGGACGGGGAGTCGACGGGCCGCTCGGGACGTCTCGAGGCGTGCCGCTTCCGACTCCCCAGCCCCGACTCCCCGCCGTTCTAGGAACTGCTTTCAGAAGATTGTAGTATAGACAGGAGCTTCCGCCCGCAGCTCTCGCCGAGCAGGTCCCGCATGTCGTCTTTCGTCACCCCAGAGGAGTCCGAGGCTCCCCGCATCACGCCGGCGGTGCGGTGGATCATCGCGCTCAACGTCGGGATCTACTTCCTCCAGGTCACCGTGCTCGGGCCGGACGTCGAGCGGCTGCTCGGCTTCCAGGCGAGCGACCTGCCCGGTGCGTGGTGGCGGGCGCTCACCTACATGTTCGTCCACGGCGGTCTGCTGCACCTCGTGGGCAACATGTACATGCTCTGGCTCTTCGGCCCCCGCGTGGAGCACGAGTGGAGCGCCGGCGGCTTCGCGCGCTACTATCTCTGGTGCGGGCTCGGCGGGTGGCTGGCGCACGTCCTCTTCATCCGCCAGGGGCTGCTCATCGGCGCGTCGGGGGCGGTCTACGGCGTGATGGTCGCCTACGCGATGCGCTGGCCGTCGCAAGAGCTCTTCCTGTTCGGCGTCGTGCCGGTCAAGGTGAAGTGGCTCGTCGTCGGCTATCTCGCCATCGACGTCTTCTACGGCCTCGTCGGTGGCGGCGCCATGGGCGGGGTGGCGCACCTCGCCCACATCGGCGGGGCGGCGGCGGGCTTCCTCTATCTGCGCACCCCCTCCGGCCAGCAGATTGACCGGCTCCGTCAGCGCGTCGCGCAGGTCCCCGACCTCCCCGACGAGACGCCGCGCGCGATCCCGCGATCCGGCCCGCGCCCCCGCGAGCGGGGAAACGAGGTGGACGAGATCGTGGCGAAGAGCAAGGCGCTCGCCGCCACCCGCCGCCCACCCGCCCCGCAAGCTCCCAAGTCCACGTCCACCACCAACCGCAAGGCGGACGAGCTCAACCTCGTGCTCGACAAGATCTCACAGCAAGGGCTCGGCAGCCTGACCAGCGACGAGCGGCGGCTGCTGGAGGAGATGTCGAGGAAGCTGCGGGATAGGTAGGGAAGGGGGGCGAGGCGGGCCCGAGGGGAGCGAACGGATCGGAGCGAGGGGCGCGGTGGCGCGAGCCGGGGCGCAGTGGCGTTTGGTGTGCCACGAGCCCGCGCGGGACGGCCCATCTCCCCGCCACGAGCCAGCTCGCGATGGCGTTCTGAGTGATGAGTTGTGAGTGATGAGTGACGGGTAGTGGCGCGCCCGGCGGCCACCGCGACCCCGCCGCATTCTGGCGTCCCGGAGCGCGGCGCCCGCCCCGCGCGACGCCCGCGGCCCGGCGTGATACTCACCACTCACAACTCAGAACTCATCACTCACGACGGCGCCACGCATCCGTCCCCGCGCGAGGCGCGACTCCGCCGTGGGCCGTCCCGGCGCCCTTCCCAAGCCCCCCGAGTCCGCGCCCACCCCCAAAAAGAGCGCCCCCTGAGACTATGTCCCAGGGGGCAGGAGCCGCCACGCCGTTCTCGCGGCGGCAGTCGGCCGGCACAGAGGGCACCGGCACATTCGCAGTGTAACGCGCGATACAGAGGCTGTCCATAGCGGCAGAGGCCGTGCCAGCCGGCCGGGCTCGCTCGAGTGGGGGGGCGTCGTGACGTGCCCGGCGTCCCCCGCGTCTGGACATGGGCCGCCAAACGTCTGGCGGCCTGGTGTGCAGGCTTGGTGCAACGGCGTCGCCGAGCGGCTCTCGCGTGGCCGCTCCGCCGTGCCGACGTCCCGCCCGTGCCCGCTCGACCCCGTGCGCCACCCGCGGCGCGCCGGGAGCCATGATCTGTCAGGAGGCCCGCGTGCTCCGCCGCATCATCGTCGCTCCTTGCCGCCGCGCCGCTCTCGCGCGCCGCGGCGCCCTGCTCCTCAGCCTCACCGCCGCGCCGCTCCTGGCGACGCACGCTCAGGGGGGGCGCAAGCCCGAGCCCGAGCCGAAGCGCCCGCGCTTCACGATCCCGCGCGACTCGAACAGTGCGGGCGCGTACTACTACCACGGTTTGCAGGTGCTCTCGAGCAAGCCCACCGAGGCGGCCGACGCCTTCTGGTGGGCGGCGCGGCTCGACCCGCAGTGGGCCGAGCCGCTCTACGCGCGCCGCGTCGCCCTGCACATGGCCGACACGCGCCGCTACGCCGACTACCTGCGCGGGCGCGGCTACGCGAAGGAGGTGCAGCGCATCGACTCGCTCCAGCACCGCGCCTTCCTCCTCAACCCGTTCGTCTACCGCCGCCTCGACAAGGATCTCCTCGAGCGCACGATCGACGACTTCGTCGCCAGGACGCGGCGCGAGAGCGGCGACGACCCCGGCGGCATGCCGGTGCGGCTGCGCTCGCGCGACGCGGCGTTCGACGACCCGCGCTTCGCCGCCTGGCTCGCCTACGGCGAGGGGAAGTTCCCCGACGCGCTCCGCTACCTCTCGGCGGCGCTCAAGCGATCCCCCAAGGCGTACAGCATCCACTCCGACCGCGCCGACGTCTTCTACCTGCTCGGGCAGACGGACAGCGCCGTCGCCGAGCTCGGCGTGTTCATGGCCGAGATGCGCAAGGTGGACGAGAAGAATCTCCTCCCCTTCTACGACTCCAAGGCGTTCGTGGAGTACGAGGTCGGAAGGGTGCACGTGAGCGCCGGGGACCTCGGGGCGGCGCGCGAGGCGTTCGGCCGCGCGCTCGCCGAGGACCTCTCCTTCTACATGGCGCACGCCGCGCTGGCCGAGGTCGCGCTCGCGCAGCGCGACACGGCCACGGCGCTCGCCGAGTACGACCTCGCCGTGCAGCTCAGTGGCGACGAGCCGGGCCTGCGCTACAACTACGGCGTGACGCTCTTCTCCACCGCCCACTACGACAGCGCGGCCACGCAGTTCGCGAGGGCGGTCGAGCTCGACCCGTACTACGCCGCGCCGTACTACCCGCTCGCCTACATCTACGACGGCCAGGGGAAGGACGCGCAGGCGATCGCGACGTACGAGCGCTACCTGCACTACGCGCCGGCGGCCGACGGGCAGCGCCTCGCCGACGCCCGCACGCGCCTCACCGAGCTGCGCGGCGGGGCGGCGCCCCCATCAGGGCCCGCGACACCGGCCGCGTCGAGCCCGCCGACCCGCGACGACCGATGACCGCCTCGAGATCGGCCACGCCGCGCCGCGCGCCGCGCTCCGTCGTGCGTGGCGCCGACATCCCCCGCGTCGCGATGACGAGGGTGGCGCGCGCCGCGGCCGCCGCCCTCCTCACGCTCGCCGCGCCGGCGCAGCTCCGGGCGCAGGCTCCGGCGAGCGGTGGCGCCGCCCCGGCCGCGCCCACCCGCCCGCGCACGACGTACGAGGACCTGCAGCTCCTCAGCGGCGTGCTGAACCAGATCCGCGTCAACCATCCCGACTCGGTGGACGTGCACGAGCTGCTCATGGCGGCGATCCAGGGAATGGTGCGCGCCGCCGACCCGCACTCGTACTTCATCCCGGCCATGCGCCTCAACGCCGAGAAGGAGAAGGCGTGGCGCGACGGGAAGCTCTACCCCGTGGGGCTGGACTTCGCCTACTACGATCAGTCGCCGGTGATCGTCGGCGTCGCGCCCGGCTCCTCCGCCGCCAGGGCGGACCTGCTGATCGGCGACGAGCTGATCGCGATCGACGGCCGCCCGGTCGCGGCGACGAGCGCCTCGGAGCTCGACGTCACCCTCGCCGGCGAGCGGAACTCCACCGTGTCGCTGACGGTGGAGCGCGAGCGCGTGGACGGCTCGCTCGTGCAGCTCACGCGCGTCGTCAAGCGCGAGCGGCTCGAGGACGCCACGGCGGTCCCGGCGGCCTTCCTGCTCGACTCGGCGAGCGGAACGGGCTACGTCCGCATCACGACCTTCGCCAGCGCCAGGGCCGCCGACGACCTGCACGATGCGCTCGGCCGCCTCGAGAAGGGGGGGATGAGGCGCCTCGTCCTCGACCTCCGCGACAACGGCGGCGGGAGCGTGAAGGAAGCGGCGCAGGTGGCCGGTGAGTTCCTGCCGAAGGGCGCCGTCGTGTACACGCAGGCGGGGCGCAAGAAGGAGGTCGCCGACACCGGGCGCGTCGGGCGCTCGTTCTGGTCGCGCGAGCGGCGCTACCCGATCGTGCTGATGATCAACGGCGGCACCGCGAGCGCCTCGGAGCTCGTCGCGGGCGCGCTGCAGGACCACGACCGCGCCCTCGTCGTCGGGCGCCCGAGCTTCGGCAAGTCGCTCGTCATGTATCCGTTCGCGCTCCCCGACGGCTCGCTCTTCTGGATGGTGGCGGGGCACGCCAGGACGCCGTGCGGCCGCGTCATCCAGCGCCAGTACCGCGGGCTGACGGCGCACGAGTACCGCCGGCGCGCCGGCGCCGACACGGCCGCCGGCGGCGGCGGGCGGCCGGCGTGCCGGACGGACAACGGACGGACGGTCTACGGGGGCGGCGGGATCTACCCGGACCTCGTCCTCGCGCGCCCCGCGCGCGCGCCGCTCTGGCTCGCGCGGCTGCGCGAGGACGCGCTCCTCTACCGCTGGATCGCCGGCCACGTCTCCGACGCCGGCCCGGCGGCCTACCCGTCGCTCGACGCGCTCGCGGCGCGTCCGGTGCCGGCGGCCGGCGCGGTCGCCTCCTTCCGCGCCTTCGCCGCCAGGCAGGGCGCCGAGCTCCCCGCGGCCGCCGAGTCCGACTCGCTGCTCGCGCGCGAGATCGTGGGGATGGTCGCCGAGGCGAAGTGGGGGGACGCCGGGCGCTATCGGGTCGCCGCGGTGCTGGATGCCGACGTCCGCGCGGCGGCGGGTGCCTTCGACCGCGCGAGCACGCTCCTCGGCGGCACGCCGTAGCGAGCGACGGCGAAGGGTGCTGGTGGGGGGTTAGTTTTAGGTGAGAGTGACCGGCCCGCGTGGCCGGTCCCGATCCCCGACACCCGACCTCCGGTACCCGCAGTCATGCCACGCCCCGAGCTCCTCGAGACCTTCCCGAACCCGTATCCGGACCGCGACTACGACATCCACATGGTCTGTCCGGAGTTCACCTCGCTCTGCCCGCTCGGCGGCGTGGAGAGCGACGCGTCGGATCTCGAGCTGCTCCGCGGGGGCGCCCCCGACTTCGCCACGATGCTGATCACGTACGTGCCGGGCGAGGTGTGCATCGAGCTGAAGAGCCTCAAGCTCTACCTCTGGAGCTTCCGCAACGACGGCATCTTCTACGAGCGCGCCGTCAACCGGATCCTCGACGACCTCGTGGCGAGGTCGAACCCGAGGTGGATGCAGGTGGTCGGCGACTTCGCCGTCCGCGGCGGGATCAAGTCGGTCGTCACGGCGCGGCACGGGACGAAGCCGGCGGGGCTCTAGGGGCGCCCGCGCCGCGAGCCGGCCCGCCGCTATCCTTTCAGGATCCTCACCAGCGCCTCCATCCACTCCTCCTCCATCTCCTTGAGGCCGCGCCCCCGCCGGTCCTTGGCGAAGAGCAGTGCCTGGGCGGACGGATGGCGCACGCTCTCGTAGCGCAGGATCGGGATGTCGCGCACGCCGAGCATGTCGCCGATGGCAGTGTCGGCGGCGCGGCCGAGGGTGACGACGACCTCGGCGCCGGCATCCACGGCGCGTTCGATCTCGCCCTCGAGGCGGGCGACGTTCTCGGGCGACGAGAGCTCCGCGCGCGACGGGGCGCGGAAGGAGTGGCCGTCGTCGGTCGGGCAGGCGTCGTAGGCGTTGGAGAGCGCGGCGCCGTGGAGGTGCGGGACGACGCCTGACGACGCGAGCTTCGCCCCGTCCCACGGCAGCTCCGCGAGGTCGACCGGCTCGCCGTCGCGCGTCAGGTCGCACATCCCGGCGCGGACCAGCGCGCCGTAGACGAGCCGCCCCGAGCGGTCGCCGAAGAACGGGATCCCCGACTTGTCGGCGCCGAGCGGTCCCGGCGCCTCGCCGTAGAGGATCGCGCGCACCGGCCCACCATCGTCGGGGAAGAGCGCCGGGGCGCGGGTGCCGAGAATGCGGGTCATGAGGGTAGAGGGATCGAGGGCCGCTGCACGGGTTCGGACTCGTGAGCATGGACGGGGCCAGACGGGCAGGGGCTCGGGCCCGGGGCGGAGGGGCTGGACAGGCCGCCCGGGACGAGGCAGGCTAGCCGCTGGCCCCCTTCAAGAACTCCAGCGTGACCCTTCGGCACGCGTCCCCCGCGTCCGCCCACAGATCGTGCGACGCGCCCTCCACCGTCAAGCGGCGCACGTTCGTCAGGAGGCGCTCGAGCTCCGCGTCCACGAGGCGGTGGAGTGGGAGGGTGCGGTCGCCGCTCAGCAGGAGCACCGGCGCCGCGATCGCGCGCACCGCGTCGCGGTCGAGGGTGGGGAAGGGGTCGGTGGACGTCGTGTGCGCTTCCCAGTCGCGGGCGTTCTCCAGCACGCGCCGGCGGAGCCGCGGCGGAAAGCGGTCGAGGGCGCCGGGCGCGACGAAGTAGTCCATGAGCGTGCGCATCCCCCGCTCCGGGTCGCCGGCGCGGAACGCGTCGCCGGCGGCACGCCAGACGTCGCGCATGAACGCCTCGACCGCTGCGGCGCCTGCCCGCGTCGTCCGCGCCCACCCCATCACCGGCGGCTCGGCGAGGACGAGCGAGCGCACGAGCTCCGGACGGCGGGTCGCGAGGAGGAGCGCCGCGTAGGCGCCGGCCGACGCGGCCACGAGGTGCGCCGGCGCGGCGCCGAGCGCCTCGACGAGCTCCGCGAGGTCGTCGGCGTCGACCGCCGGCGAGTAGTCGCCGACCATGGGGTTGTCGTTAGGCATCGCGAAGCGCCGGCTGTACGCCACCGCGCGGTACCCCGCCGCCGCGAACGTCTCGAGCTGTCCGTTCCAGTAGCGCCAGTCGCTCCCGCCGAGGTGCACGAAGACGACCGGCGTGGCGCTCGCGCCGCCGCGCTCGACGTGGTGCAGGCGGGTGCCGTCGCGCAGGACGATCTCCGGCGCGGGACGGCGCCGGCGCGGCGCGTCGCCCGGATCCCCCGCGCGACTCACCCCGGTACCGGCACTGGCACCGGGACCGCGCCGCGCGGCCACTCGCCGCGGAGGAACCGCTCGATGGCCGGATAGACGACCTCGGGCGCGTCGAGCCACGGCATGTGCGCGGCGCCGGGCACGGTGAGCAGTCGTGCCCGCGGGTCGCGCGCCGCGAGACCGTCCGTGCGCAGTCGCGCGAGCTCGGCGAGACTGGCCGACTCGGGCACGGGGACGGCGTCGCGCGCCGTGAGCGAGTCCGGGTAGCGCGTCCCGAACTCGCGGCCGACCGGCCCGATCTGCACCACCCGCGCGATGCGCTCGGGGTGCGCGGCCGCGTAGCGCATGACCATCATGCGGAGGTACGACCAGCCGACGGCGACGAAGCGCTCGGCGCGCAGCTGACGCCGCACGGCCTCGAGGTCGCGCTCCAGGAACAGCGCGCCCCGCACGATCACCACCGGGCGCCCCGCGCCCACGACGTGGTAGTAGAGCCGGGCGCCGTCGTCCGCGACGACGTAGCCCTGGCGGGGTAGCGCCGACGCCGCCGGGGGCGTCGGGGTCTGGGCCGCGGCGGTCGTCGCCGTCGCGCCCAGGATCAGCGCTCCTCGCAGGAGAGCGGTGCGGACGAGCATCGGGCCGTGGAGCCGGGTCGGGGGATGCATCGTCGGGATCTCTCCTTCGTTGGTGGAGATGCCCGGCCACGATCGCCGGTCGCGGCGGCGGCGCATCGTGCGCATGCCGGGAGGGTCGATCGGGACGATGCGTGAGCGCACCGGGCGGGCGCTAGTACGTTTCGGGCGCTAGCACTACTCTGCCACGTTTGAGCGTGGGTCTTGCGGCGCCTGCCCAGCATCCGTGAGCGGGGTGGCCACATGGCGCGAGCGCAGCACCTGCCCGGCGAGCGCGCATGGCTGGTGTGCGAGCGCCGGGCGACGGGCCAGCAGAAATACTACCTGACCAATCATCCGGCCGGCACACCACTGCGCACGCCGGCGCGGGAGACCGGGGCACCGAGCAGGTGCGCGCCTGCGCGCCCTCGTGCTCCCCGAGCAGCGCCTTCGCGCGCTGCATCGTCGCTGGCGTCGTGCGGATGGTGAGCTCACGCGGGGCGGACGTGGGGTTCACCTTCGCGTAACTCGCGCGGTCTTGGATGAGCAGCCGAACCAGCTCCGCCGCCCGGAGGTGGGCCACCGAGACCGCCTCCTCCCGGGCCGCGTCCAGACGGCTTGCCCGGTCGAGGAGGCGCTCGGCAGCCGCGGCGGGCAGGACGTCTCGGTCGGGGGCTGCGGGCTCACGGCTCGCCACGGCGGACCTCCATGCTGTGGTCCGACACTCTGCGGTTCGGTACTACTCGACTGATTCAGGACCCGCCGTCGTCGTGGCCGCGACTCGTGCAATCTGCCGCCGCCTGCGGAGTGCGCCAGAGCGCCCTCACCAGGAGACGGTCACTCGCCTGTGTCGTACAGATCTTCGAGCGACCAACATAGGGCGGGATGTCCGCTCGCCTCAACGTCCTCACGGAACCCCGGCGCGAAGCCCCCGGCCGCGACGTAGTAGAGCGGCGCGTCCGCCTCGAGCGCCGCGTGCGCCCAGGCGCGGCCCGCGTCCGCGGCGCGATGGAGCATGTCGAGGTGCGTGCGGTGTACGGCTGCGCTGATCGGACCGCGGTCCCACTTGATGGCGCCGGACATGGTGCGCCCGTCGGCCAGGGGTGCGACGACGTCGATCTCGAGCGACCGGCGGGCGCGGTCCGCCCCCTCCCACCGCCCCCATCGCTCGACCATGGGCAGGCCGAGGGTGAGGGCGCGCCGGTCGTAGGCCTGTGTCGCGACACGCTCGAACTCGAACCCCGTGTACGCGTCGAGCTCCGGTGACACGGCCGTCTCCCACACGCGCGCCGCCGGGTAGCGCTCCAGGGCCGACGCGTTGGGCGCGACGAAGCGGTGGTAGAAGCGGAACGCGGCGTCGGCGATCGCGTAGCGCACCGCCTCGTTCGGCTTCGCGTCCACGTTGCGCCGCTGCTCGAGGTAGCCGAGCTCGATCAACGTCGCGAGCTTCTCGCGGAGCGCGTGGTCGTTGGCGAGCCCCGCGCGCTGGGCGACCTCGTTCCGCTCCGTGCACCCGTCAGCGACGGCGCGCAGGATCGCCCGGTACTTCGGCACGTCGCGCAGCCCCTCCTCCTGGTCGAGCGCCGTCTCGACGAGGAGGCGCACCTCGCCCCGCGGCGAGAGGAGCAGCTCCGTGGCGTTCTCGACGAGCGACCGCGCTGGGTCGATGGCCGCGAGGTAGCGTGGCGTGCCGCCGAACAGCCCGTACGCGGTCGCCCTGTCTCGCAGCTCGGCAAAGGGGGCGAGTTCGGCCGCGTACCAGTACGTGAATGGCCGGAGCTTGTGCTGCCAGGCGAACCGCCCATAGAGAGGCGCCCCGCCGCCGGCGAGCGCTTCCATCGTCGCCACCGCAGATCCGGCGAGCACCAGCAGCAGCGGGGCCGCGCCGGGCGAAGCGCTGCGCGTCGGCCGGCGGTTGTCCCGCTGCTCCCAGACGGCGTTGAGCTCCGAGGCTACTTCCGCGACCCCGGCGTGGCCGTCCGCCAAGTACTGGAACTCGTCGAGCACCACGACTGTCGGCTGCGACCGATTCGCTGGCTCGCGCGCGGCGCGACGGTCCGCCACCTCGAGGAGGAGCCGGAACACCGTCCGCCACGTCGGATAGTCCTCGGGCCGGACGGGCTCCCCGGACCATGCGGCGAGGTCCTGCAGGAGTTGCTGCCGGTTGAGTTCTGGCGTGGTCCGGGCTGCCGTAAACAGAAAGAGCTGCTCGGGCGGCCAGGCGTGCGTCAGCAGGTACGTCTTTCCGACTCGCCGCCGCCCGGTCAGCAGGGCGAGCGCCGGTTGGCTGCGCTGGAGGAGTGCGGCGAGCTCCCGGCGCTCCTCTTCGCGGTTGACGATGAATCCAGGAGCCCGCCCATTCGGGTCGGACGGTGGGAGGGGAGACATGAGTGTCAGTATAGTTGCATTCAATCACGATTGCAAGCAACCACGATGGCAACTATGTCCCGTGCGATTCACGCCTCAATCTGTGGGCAACCCAGTCTGTGAGAAGGCGGACGGGCTATTGCTGGGTCCGCCGTCACCTGATCACGTCCTACTGCGGCGGCCCTGGCGGCAGAACCGGCCCCAGTCGCAGCAGCGGACCAACGCGGCAGCTCCAGCGGCCCTCCGCGTCGCACTCGACCACGATCGAAGTGCCCGGGGGCGCGTAGATCGGCGTGCCAGCGAATTCGCCGAGCGCACGGCCTGACCGGAGACCGCCGGTGGCGCTACGCGAGTGTCACCCGCGACCGAAAGCAGGGACGATGTACCTCCCTGCCCCTGTCTCGCCCTACTGTCCGCTGCCTCTGCACCGCCGATCAGCGCGGTCGTTTCTGGCGCTCGCTCGGCACGGCAACCGACATGGCCGGGCGACTCAGCAGCGAGATCGTCGGGCTGTGGAAGACCGAACGCTGCGGGGCGCAGCGTGAAGCGCGTCGTCCGCCCGGCGCGCACCTCGACCGCGAGCAGGCCTGCGCGCTCAAGCGCCCCGAGTGCCTCCGCTACAGTGCTACGCCCGAATGCCGTTTGGTCCTCCAAGTCGCGAACCGAGGCGCGGACGCTCGGCGCTTCCGCTGGGTCGGCGATCGCGCCCGCGGCACACGCAAGCTCGCGCAGCACGGCCAGCGCAGGCGCAATGCTCCCTCCGACGCGGGCAAAGCGTCCCAATCCAGCTGCGCGGCGGGGCGCCCGGCACTCAGGGCGCCCGGGCGCCCGCGCGACCAAAGAGGATGACCGCCGCGCCGAGGAGGCAGAGGCACGCGCCGGCGACGTCCGCCCGGTCAGGGCGGATGCCCTCGACGAGCCACAGCCAGGCGAGCGACGCCGCGACGTACACGCCGCCGTACGCGGCGTAGGCCCTCCCGGCGGCGGCGCTGTCCACGCGCGTCAGCAGCCAGGCGAAGAGCACCAGGGATGCGACGCCGGGCACGAGCACCCACCCGCTGCGCCCCGAGCGCCGCCACGCCCAGAAGCTGAAGCAGCCCGCGATCTCCGCCAGCGCGGCCGCCACGTACAGCAGCGCGGCCCGCATCAGCGACGAGGCCCGGCGGACGCGGCGGGCCGTCCGAGCTCCGCGAGCGGTACGCACGCCGGGCCGGGGCCGCCGGCGCAGCTCTCGTCACATCGGCGGACGAAGGCCGCGACCTCCGCCTCCAGCGCGTGGAGCTCCGCCAGCTTCGCGCGCACCTGCTCCAGGTGCGCCCGGGCGATCTCGCGGGCGTCGCTGCAGCAGCGCGCCTCGTCCTCGACGAGGCTCACCAGGTCGCGGACCCGCAGGTCGATTCCCATGCGCCAGGACCCTGGGTGGCCGCTGCGCCACCAGGCGCGCCGTCGCCGGCGGCGCGGCGGGCCGCGATGGAGCGGCAGCGCCGGCGGGTGGACTACATCGTCGCCGAGCGGTTCGCGGACGTCGCGGAGTACGCCGCGCGCAGCAACACGGTGGGCGCCACGGTGCACGTCGCGGCCGACGAGCAGACGTACTACCGGCTCGTGCGCCGCCGCGTCGGGAGCGAGGTGGAGGTGCACGCGCGCTGGGACGACATCGTCATCGTCCGCGCGGGGCGCGGCGGGATGGAGGTCGGCGACTCGGTCTCGGGCGCCCGGCGCGTCTCGGGCGGGGAGTGGCGCGGCGGTACGCTCGGCGCGCGCCGAATGTTTCCGCTCAAGCCCGGCGACGTGCTCCGCGTCCCGGCGGCCGTGCCCCACGCGTTCGTCGCCGACAGCGCCCTCCCCCTGGAGCTGCTCATCATCAAGGTGCGCCGGCCCGGCCTACCGCTCCGGTGAGCGCGCTGGAGCGATATCGCGGCGGCGGTCCGCGCTACCCCGCATGATGTTCCGCGCCGCCCGCCCTCGCGGTCGGCCGCGCGCCGCCGGTGGCAGGAGGAGGACGGCGCGCCTACGCGCTCGGCTCAGACAGCTCGCACGGGTATGGACGAACAGCATCAGCCACACGGCCCGGGGGTCAGGCTGGGCTCGAGATCATACACCAGGGGCCGGTAAAGCGCAGGGCCGAAGACTTCCGAAACAGTCTCTAGAACTACTTCGCCACATCTACGCGGGCGGCCGGACGGAAAGCTCGACCGGATCAGCACCGGGCGCCGAGCACGGACTCATGAATGGCGCGGGGAACGCGTCGTGCAGGGCAGTGCCGGCCACCGGTGCACCGCGCGTCGTGCCCGATGCGATACGCGGGCTGCACGCGACCCCGGACGCGACGGCTGCCGCGCGTGAGCCCGGCAGTCACGCCATGGGTCCGGTTCACCTCGGCTGGTGGAGGGTGACTATGGCAATGAACAGGAACGACGTCATCTCGGTGCTCAATGACCTCATCGAGACGTCCGAGGACGGCCTGAAGGTGTTCCGCACGTGCGCCGATGGCGTCACGAACAGCGAGGCGAAGGGATTCTTTACCAACCGGGTGCGGCTGATCGAGCAAGGAGAGGCCGAGCTCAAGGCCGCAGTGCGCGCCCTCGGCGGCGACCCGGACAATCGCGGAACCGTCAGGGGCGCGCTGCACCGCGCCGCGATTAACCTGACCTCGGCGATCACGGGCAAGGACGAGGGGGCGGTGCTCGATCAGTGCGCGCGCGCGGAGGACGCCGCGGTCGAGAACTACGAGGAGGCACTGCGCAAGGACCTCCCGCCCGAGGTCCGGGCCATCGTGGAGCGCCAGTACCGCGGGGTGCTGGAGAACCGCGATCGCGTCCGCCTGCTGAAAGACCGCGGTGCGGCAGCTCGCCCCGGAGTGGCACGCGAAGCCAGTCGCGAAGCTGGTCGCGAAGCGCCACCGCCCGTGTGAGGCACCTCGCGAGCTCGGGGGAGCCGAGGCCGTGCCGCCGATGGAGCGATTGGGAGGCACGGCCTCGGCGCATCCGGCCGTGAGGCGACGTCGGGTACCCCGTCCCGATTCTCCGCCGTCCGAAGCTGAACGGCGGCACGCTCGGCGGAGCGCACCGCGAGAGCTGCGGGGCCCTATTCCGCACCCGTAGGCGGTGGCGCAGGGGAGGGACGAGACCGATGGCCGAGTCCGACGGCACCACCACGACGCCTCGTGTCGACCTCGCGGCGATGTTCGACGAGCACGTGAAGGACGAGTTCATGCTCCACGACGCCGAGGCGACGATGACGACCATGGTCGCCGAGCCCTACGTGAACCACGTGCCGACGATGACCGGCGGCGTCGGCCGCGCGGAGGTCTACCGCTTTTACAAGCACCACTTCATCCCGAAATGGCCCGCCGACACCAGGGTGGCGCCGATCTCGCGCACCGTCGGGGCCGACCAGATCGTGGACGAGCTGCTCCTCAGCTTCACGCACGACATCGAGATGGACACGGTGTTGCCCGGAGTCCCGCCGACCGGCAGGTACGTGGAGGTCGCCGCCGTGGTCGTCGTGAAGTTCGAGGGCGGCAAGGTGGCGCACGAGCACATCTACTGGGATCAGGCGTCGGTGCTCGTGCAGGTCGGCCTGCTCGATCGGAAGGGATTGCCGGTGGCCGGGGCCGAGCAGGCGGGGAAAGTGCTCGACCCATCGCGGCCGGCCAACACGCTCATGGCGCGCTGGGCCGAGAGCGCGGCCGCGGACGATGTCTGAGGCCAGCTAACCTGCGGCACGCCAGTGATTTTGGATTCCGAAACCGTTTCTAGCACTACTCTGCCAGATCTACGCGGGCGGCTGATAGACGAGCCGCCCGTGGCATTTCGGGCATCGGAGATCGGCGGCGCGGAGCCGGGCCCCCAGGGCGCGGCGCACGGCCGGCAGGGTCGGCGCGGGCGGTGGGCCCGGGTGCGGCGGGGCGGTTTTCCCCCCGCCTGCCCGCGGCCTCGCGAAGCCGCAGGTGCTGGAGGAAGGCGAAGCTGATCATGGTCAGCAGCGCGTGGTGGTGCAGGCCGCGCCAGCTCCGCCCCTCGAAGTGGTCGAGCCCGAGCTCCTCCGTGAGCTGCTGGTGCGCCTGCTCGCAGCTCCAGCGCGCCTTGATCGCGGCGGCCAGGGTGCGGAGCGCCGTCCGCGGCAGGTGGTTGGTGAGGTAGTATTTCCGCTCCCCGGTGTCGCGCCACTCGCCGACGAGCCACGCCGCCTCGCCCGGCAGATGCTGCGCGGTGGCCGCTTCCGGCCCGTCGGCGACGACGACGCGCACCGCCGCGAAGCGGGCGCTGAGCGGGCCCTTCGTGCCGACGCGCCAGGTGAGCCGGCGCCAGCGCGCGCCCGCCAGCACCTCCTCGGCCGGCGTGCTCTCCGCCGAAGGCACCGGATGCCGGCGCGGCCGCCCGTGGCGCACGCCAACGCGCGGGCGCGGCATCCGCGTCGTCACGCCGGCCGGATAGACCTTCTGGTTCCGCGGAATTCCGACGGCCCACGTGAGCCCGCGCGCCGACAGCGCCCGGCGGAACTGGGCCCCTTTCCCGTAGCCCATGTCGGCGAGCACACACCCGAAGCGCACCCCCGCGGCCAGGACCCGGTCGAGCTCCGCCAGCGCGATCTCGCCCTTGGTCCGGTACGCGCGCCGCGCCTCGGGCACGCCGGCCGCGCGGCAGCGGGCCGGGTCGTCGGTCCACTCGCTGGGGAGGAAGAGCCGCAGGGCGACACACACCGGGACCTCGTCGCGGGCGAGCGTCAGCGAGACGAGCGTCTGGCAGTTCGTCAGCTTGCCCGCGGCCCCGGCGTACTGCCGGGCGACGCCGACGGAGCGCGTGCCCTTCTCGAGCAGCGCCGTGTCGTCGACGATCAGCACGGC
>JBJMNL010000055.1:0-13350 GCA_045804285.1 Gemmatimonadaceae bacterium | reverse complement strand
GCTGCTCAACGAGGTCGTCTTCGGCTACCCGGGCTCGCCGCTCCGCAAGCTCCGCGTGCGCATGCAGGGCGCGTCGCTCGTGCAGAGCGGCGTGATGCGGAAGGGCGTCGACCTCCCGTTCACGCTCACCGCCACGCCGAAGCTCGAGCCCGACGGCAGCGTGCGCCTGCATCCGACGAAGCTGCGGCTCCTCGGCGTGGACGGCGCGAAGCTGATCACCGCGCTTGGCCTTCATCTCGACCGGATGCTCGACCTGCGGGGGGCGCACGGCGCGCGTGTGCAGGGCGACGACATCCTCCTCGACCCGACGGCGATCGTCCCCCCGCCCACGATCGAGGGGCGCCTCGCCTCGATCCGGGTGCAGGGGGGCGAGCTCGTCCAGGAGTTCGTGCGCACGCCCGACGACACGATGTTCGACACCCACGTGGTCGCCGACAGCGCCGTCCACAACTACGTCTACTTCCGAGGCGGACGGCTGCGCTTCGGGCGTCTGCTCATGTCCGACACCGACCTGCTGATCGCCGACGCCGACGAGCGCAACCCGTTCGACCTGTTCCTCGCGCGCTACGCGGGCCAGCTCGTCGCCGGCTTCTCGCAGACGCTCCCCAGCTCCGCGCTGCGCGTCACCATGCCCGACTACGCCGAGCTCGCGCGGTACCGGCGGCTCGACGTCGGCTTCGTCGGGCCGGGCGCCGAATCGACCGCGGCGGACTCGGCCAGTGGCCCGGGCCGCGCTAGCTCGCGAGCGCGGTCGTCGACTGCTCGGCCTCCCAGAGGAGCATCGCCCGCTTCCGCTCCGCGCCCCACCGGTACTGGCCGAAGGCGCCCGTCTTCCGGATGACGCGATGGCAGGGGATGAGATACGCGACGGCGTTGCGCGCCAGCGCCGAGCTCACCGCGCGCACCGCCGAGGGGGCGCCGGCGGCCGCGGCGAGCTCCTCGTAGGTCGTGACGGTGCCCGGCGGGACCCGGAGCAGCGCGTTCCAGACCTTGAGCTGAAAGTTGGTGCCCTTGAGCACCACGCCGAGCGGCGCCGGCTCGTCGCGGCGTGCGACGCGCGTCTCGGCGAGGGGCGCGAAGGCGCGCGCCGCGTAGGGGCGCGTCGCGGACGAGTCGCCGCGCAGCGCGGCCTCCGGCCACTCCGCGGCCAGCTCCGCCACCGCGCGCTCGACGGCCGGACCGCGCGGCAACTCCTCGGCGAGGAAGCTCAGCGCGCACACGCCGCGCGGCGTCACCGCCATGAAGGCGTCGCCGAACGGCGTCGCGTGCACGCCCCAGGCGATCTCGAGCCCAGCGCCGCCGCGCTTGTACTCGCCCGGCGTCAGCGCCTCGGCGGCGACGAAGAGGTCGTGCAGTCGACCGCCGCCGGAGAGGCCGGCGTCCCAGCTCGCGTCGAGCACGTTGCGCGACTCGCGCAGGAGCTGCTTGGCGTGCTCCACGGTCTGGAACTGCACGAAGCGCTTCGGACTCACCCCCGCCCAGCGCGTGAAGAGGCGCTGGAAGTGCGCCTCGCTGAGCCCGACGTGGGCGGCGACGTCGGCCAGCGACGGCTGGCGGCGGGCGTTGGCGTCGAGGAAGCGAATGGCCTGCTCGACGCGGGCGTAGTCGGAGGACATGGCGTGCGACTCCGGAAAGACTGAAACGGGAGCGGCCGGCGGCGACTGCCGGGACTGCGGCGGCAGGCGGCGGGACGCGGTGCTGACGGCCGAAGAATGGCTCTGTGCCCGGGAGGAGCCAACCCGATTCCTGCGGGCGCGGGGCGCGTTCCGAGCTCGCGCCTCGCGCCCGTCTTTCAGTAGTCCACCGGTCGCAAGTACGACTCGCCGATCGCCGTCGGACTGACCATCGCCACGGTCGGGAGGCGGCGCTTCCAGTGGGTGCCCTCGAGGCGCCTCCGGACCACGGCGACGTCGGCGGCGTCGAAGCCGCGGCGCACGAGGTCGCGCTCGGTGTAGCCGCTGAGGAGCCAGTTGAGGATCTCGTCGGCGCGTTCGTAGCTGATGCCGAAGTCCCCCTCGTCCGTCTGGCCCACGATGAGGTCGGCGGACGGGGGCTTGCTGACGATGACGTCGGGGACGCCGAGGTGGCGGGCGAGCGTCCAGACCTGCGTCTTGAACAGGTCGCCCAGTGGGTTCACCGGGGGCGAGTCGTCGGCGTGCCAGGTGAAGTAGCCGAAGAGGCGCTCGGTCTTGTTGCCGGTGCCGAGCGGGATGGCGTGGAGCTTCGACGAGAGGTCGAAGAGGGCGATCATGCGGACGCGGGCCATGACGTTGCCGCGGCGGGCGGGGTCGGCGTCGGGCTCCTGGGAGAGATAGCCGTCCACGGCCGGCGAGATGTCGAGCGTGCGCTCCTCGATGCCGAGCGCGCCGATGACGAGCCGGGCGTGCGCGAGACTCTCGGGGCTCGACGTGCGGTAGGGGAGCCGCACGCCGATCACGTTCTCGGGGCCGAGCGCGCGGGCCGCGAGGTACGCGGTGACCGCGGAGTCCACGCCGCCGGAGACGCCGACGACGCCCTTGGTGAAGCCGCGCCGGGCGAGCTCGTCGCGGATGAAGGTGACGAGCCAGTGCTCGACGAGCGGAGCGTCGATCGCGAGCGGCGGCGGCCCGCCGGTGCGCGCGCCGTCCTCGGGGCGGACGACGCGGAAGCCGTCGCCGCATCCGCCGTCGCCATGACCGCTGGCGTGCGTGGGATCGATGGCGCCCGCGGAGTGACCGGCGGCCGACGGGGCGGAGGTAGATTGAGCTCGGGGGGGGGCCCCCCGCGCGCGTCCAGCGGCGGGGCCGCTGCCCCCCTCCTCGCCGCCACCACCGGCCCCCCCCACGTCCGCCCGAACCGGCGGCAGCGTCGCCCGCTCGGCCACCGCCTCCCCCCGCCCACGGTCGGCGGCGTACTCGGCGGCGTCGTCGTCGTACTCGAGCTGCGGCTCGCTCCCCGCCTCCACGTCGTCCATCATCTCGCGCAGGTGCGGGAGCGCCGTGCGCAGATCGGCGAGCAGGGGAGAGTCCGCCCGCGCCCGCGCGAGGTCGCCGAGGTCCACCGAGAGCGCGACGATCGCCTCCTCGAACACCGGCCCGCGCACGCGCACGTCCCCATTCGGGCCGACGACCGTGGAGCTCCCGCTGAACGCCTTCCCCCCCTCGCTCCCGACGAGGTTGGCGAGGGCGCAGAAGACGCCGTTCTCCTCGGCGACGTCGCGCACCAGCCGCTCCCAGCGGGCGACGCTCGCCGGCCCGGGAACACCGTCGTCGCGCGGCCAGATGCCGCGCGCCGGCGCCGCGGAGCAGACGAGCACCACCTGCGCGCCGTCGAGCGCGGCGATCGTCCCCGAGAGGCTGTGCCAGGCGTCCTCGCAGACGAGGAGCGCCGCGCGCCCCCACCCCGTGTCGAACGCGCGGAGCTCGTGCCCGCGCTCGACGAAGCGCTCCTCGTCGAAGAGCCCGTAGGTGGGGAGGAAGTTCTTGCGGTGGACGTGGCGGATCGTGTACGGCGTCCCGCGCTCCTCGTCGGGCACGCCGAGGCTCACGTAGAGCGCGCTGTTGTACAGCGTGTCCCGCCAGCGCTCGTAGAAGCCCACCGCGACGTCGAGCGGGCGCGGCCCGCCCCCGTTCTGGCCCGCGCCCCACGCCTCCCGATAGACGCGGTCGAGGTCGCGCGCCAGTCGCCCCGCCGTGACGGCGAGGTCGCGCACCCCACCCTCGACGAAGTAGCCGGTGAGCGCCGTCTCCGGCAGCAGGAGCAGCTCCGGCCGCGGCTCGAGCCGCTCCGCCGCGGCGAAGATCTCGCGCAGGCGCTCCAGGTTGGCCGCGTAGTTCCCCTTCTTCGGCTTGAACTGCGCGAGGGCGAGGTGGAGGAGGGAAGACATGGAGGAAAGGTGCGTGGGGTGGGGGAGGGATCACAAGCGGGCGGGGTACCGCGATGGGTCGGGGGGCTCGCTCGCGGTACCGGCTTCGGGACGCCACTCTATTGGTCGCCCCTGCGGGCGGGAGGGATGCGTGACGCCGTCGTGAGTGATGAGTTGTGAGTTGTCAGTCGTGAGTAGCGCGCCGGGCGGCGGCCCGCGCGCAGACAGCGCTCCACCCCTCCGGGACGCCGCGATCTGGCGGGGTCGCGGTGGCCGCCGGGCGCGCCACTCCCCGTCACTCACAACTCACAACTCATCACTCAGAACGCCATCGCGAGCTGGCTCGTGGCGGAGAGGTGGCCGTCCCGCACGGGCCCCGTGGCGCACACGGCGTCATCGCGCCCCCTCCCCCGAGCCGCCCCCGCCCCCGCCCCGCCGGTGTATCTTACCGCCGTGCCCCGCCTCCCCTCCCCGCCGCGCGCCTTCGCCTTCCGGGCCGCCGCGCTCCTCCTGCTCGCCGCCGCGACCGTCGCCCCCTCGCCCCTCGCCGCGCAGGCGCGCGCCGGCTCCGCCGCCGCCGGCACGGGTGAGCCATGGCGCATCGTCCAGCCCGCGCAGTCCACTCGCGTCCTCGCGCGCGACGGGTCCCTCCTCGGTGAGATCGGGCGCGAGTGGCGCACCAGCGTCGCCATCCGCTCGCTCCCCAAATACGTCCCGCAGGCGTTCATCGCCGTCGAGGACAAGCGCTTCTATCAGCACGACGGCGTCGACGTCGTCGGCGTGCTCGGGGCGCTCAAGGACGCGATCAAGGGGGAGGCCCGCGGCGCGAGCACGATCACGCAGCTCCTCGTCGGGAACATGCACCCCGACGTGATCGACCGCCGCGACCGAAGCATCGGGCGCAAGCTCCGCGAGCAGGAGGCGGCGCGCGAGATGGAGCGCCACTACACCAAGGCGCAGATCCTCGAGGCCTTCCTCAACCAGATCAACTTCGGCCACGGCTGGTACGGCATCGAGAGCGCCGCGCGCCACTACTTCGGCAAGAGCTCCTCGGCGCTCACCCTGGCCGAGGCGGCGTCGCTCGCCTCGCTCCCCAAGAGCCCGGTGCTCTACGACCCGGCGCGCTACCCCGAGCGCAACCGCGAGCGCCGCAACACGGTGCTCGCCCTGATGGCGGAGCAGGGCTACATCAGCCAGGCGCAGGCGAGGCGCGCGCAGGGCGAGCCGGTCGTCACGGTGCCGAACGGGGGGATGACGCCGGCGCCCTACTTCATGGACGTCGTGCGCGCGCAGGCCGAGCGCGCCGGCGTGCCGATCGCGAACGGCGGCTACCGGATCGTGACGACGCTCGACCCGGCGCTCCAGCGCGCGGCCGACGCCGCGCTCGCCGACGTCGCGGAGCGCGTCGAGGCGCGGCCGGGCTACCACCACCCGAAGTTCGGCGCCCCCGCCGTCGCCGACGGCGCCGCCCGCCCGGCGAAGCCGGCGCCGCGCGATGGCACGCCCTACCTCCAGGGCGCCGTCGTCGCCCTCGACCCGGCGACGGGGGACGTGCTCGCCCTCGTCGGCGGGCGGAGCTACCAGGAGTCCCCGTTCAATCGCGCGGTGAGCGCCGTGCGGCAGCCGGGCTCCGCCTTCAAGCCCTTCGTCTACGCCGCGGCGATCGCCGACAGCATCCCCGCCAACGCGCTGGTCTCCGACACGGCGATCGCCGTCCCGCTCCCGAACGGCGCCTTCTACCGGCCGAACAACGCCGACGACCTCTTCCTCGGCGACCTCACCGTTCGCGAGGCGCTGGTGAAGTCGCGCAACGTCGTCGCCGTGGAGCTGGCCGAGCGCGTGGGGATGGACACGGTGATCGGCGTCGCCCGCCGGCTCGGCGTCCGCACGCCGATCTCGCCCTACCCGGCGAGCGCGATCGGGGCATCAGGGGCGCGCGTCCTCGACATGGCGGCCGCGTACTCGGCGTTCGCCGCCGGGGGCGCCGCCGTCGAGCCGCGCTTCGTCGCGCGCATCGAGGACCACGCCGGTCGCGAGGCGTGGGCGCCGCCCGCCTCCGCGCCGCGGCCGGCGCTCGACCCCGGCACCGCCTTCGTGGTGCGCGACATGATGCGCGACGTCGTCGACCGCGGCACCGCGAGCTCGATCCGCCGCTCCCTGCCGGCCGGCGCGCCGGTGGCCGGCAAGACGGGGACGACGAACGACAACACCGACGTCTGGTTCGTCGGCCTCACGCCGGATGTCGTCGCCGCGGTCTGGCTCGGCTTCGACGCGCCGAAGACGATCACGCCCGGCGCCGCCGGCGGGTCGCTCGCGGCGCCGGTGTTCGGCCAGATGGTGGCCGACTGGTACCGCGCCCGCGGTGGCGCGATGCCGTCCGGCGCCGCGTGGTCGCAGCCGCCGGCGGGCGTCGTGACCGCGGAGCTCGACCGCCTCACCGGCCTCCCCGCCGACGGCGCGACGCCGCCCGAGCGGCGCTACACCGAGTACTTCCTCGACGGCACGCAGCCCGGCTCGCAGCGCGTGGACCCGTGGAAGATCTTCCAGTGGGGGCCGATCGCCTACTGATGCCGGCCCGGCGCCTGGCCACGCCGGGCGGCGCCGCGCCCACCGTGGCGCTCGTGGACTGGAGCCCGCTGATCGAGGACTTCCTCGACGGGCTCGGCCTCTCCTTCGCCGAATTCCGCGACGAGATGTCGGGCGGGTGGATGTTCGGCTACGTCGACGCGCTCGCCCGCGCCGGCGTCCGCACGGTCGTCGTCTGCGTCTCGGCGCGCGTCGCCGATGTCGAGCGCCACGTGCACGCGGCCACGGGGGCACCGCTCGTCGTCCTCCCGGCGCCGCGGGCCTACCGCGCGCTGAGGCGGAGCGAGGGGAACCCCTACGCCCCGACCCCGCCCGAGGCATGGCACGCGATGCGCCCGAGCCGTCGCCTCCTCCACCGTGCGCTGCGACAGGCGGCCCCCTATCTCTCGACGCCCCCTCGCGCCCTCGCGCGGGTGCTGCGCGAGGAGCGGTGCGACGTCCTGCTCGGCCAGGACTACGAGCACGCGCGCTTCGACGTCTGCCTCGCCGTCGGCCGCGCACTCGGCCTGCCGGTGTTCGCGACCTTCCAGGGGGGCGACGCGGCGCTCGCCTGGATCGAGCGCGTGCCGCGCCCCCTCGCGCTCCGTGCCGCCGACGGCCTGATCATCGGCACCTCGCGCGAGGCGGAGCGCGTGCAGCGGCGCTACGGCGTCGCCGCCGACGGTATCGCCCGCATCTTCAACCCGCTCGACACGAGCGTCTGGTGGGAAGGGGAGCGCGGCGCCGAGCGCGCCGCGGCGCGCTCGGCGCTCGGCATCCCCGACGATGCGCGCGTCGTCGCCTGGCACGGCCGGATCGCTATCCTCGACAAGGGGCTCGACGTGCTGCTCGACGCCTGGGCGCGCCTCCGCGCGGCGCGGCCGGGCGCCGACCTCCGGCTCCTCCTGCTCGGCGCCGGCCCCGACGGCCCCGCGCTGGCGCGCCGCCTCGCCGCCCCGGAGCTCGGCGGCGTGCACTGGCGCGACGAGTACGTGCGCGACCGAGGGGAGATCCGCCGCCGCCTCGCGGCGGCCGACGTCTACGCCTTCACCTCACGGCGCGAGGGCTTCCCGGTCGCCCCCGTCGAGGCGATGGCGTGCGCGCTTCCCGTCGTGGCGGCCGACGCGCCCGGAGTCGCCGACATCCTCGACGACGGCGAGCGGTCGGGTGGCATCATCGTGCCGACCGCCGACGGCGCCGCGACGGCGGCGGCGATCGGCCGGCTGCTCGACGACCCCGCGCTGGCGCGGACGCTCGGCGCGCGGGCGCGGGCGCGCGCCGAGGAGGCCTTTTCCCCCGAGCGAGTCGGCGCACAGCTCCGGGACTTCCTCTTCCGCGAACGGAAACCGGGAGCGCACCGCCGGTAGTGGTCCCCTCGACGCTCGGCGTCAGTGGCCCCCTCCACGCTCGGCGCTCCACGCTCAGGGTGCCGGCCACCGGAGCCGGAGAGCGAGCAGGTAGGGGTTCTGTCCCACTCTGGCGACGCCCCGCTGTCGCCCGGCGGGCACGGCGGAGGCGGCCTAACGAGTCGGGCGGAACGCGGATGACGTTGTGTCGTAAGGAGATAGCTCCAGCCGCCGACGCTGGCCCCGCGCCTGCCCTGGCTGGCGGCGTCCCGAGCCCCCGCCGCCCATGCCGCATTCCTCGCGCTCCCGCCACGCCGCCGCCCTTGCCGTCGGCGCCGCGACGCTCGGCGTCGCCGCCGCCCGGCCACTCGCCGCGCAGCGCTATGCCGTCACCCCGTTCGTCGCCGTCAACTCGACGCTCCCCGGTCCGAGCACGCTCTACGGCATCTCGTTCGCGACGTACCCGGGCGTGCTCGGGGTGCGCGTGAGCGGAGCGGCGGCGCCCATCAGTCCCTCGTCCTCGCCACCGGACGGGGGGACGACTACCCGGCTCGGCTCCTGGACCGCCGACGTCGACGGCGTGCTGAGCCTCGCCGCAGTGCCCGGCCTCTCGGCGGTGCTCGGCGGATTCCTTCCCGCCGGCTTCGTCGGGATGGGCCTCGAAGGGGGACGCGAGAGCGCCGACGCGCCGCTGACCACCGGGCCCGCGGTGACGTACGGCGCCAGCGTCGCTCGCGAGCTCGCCGGCGGCGTGGGACTGGAGACGGAGGCGCGCTACCGGGCGCCCGTCTCCCTCGACGCCTCCGCGCCGCCGGCGGCGCTGAAGCGGGGCTGGGAGTATCGCCTCGGACTCACCATTCGCTTCGGCCGGCGCGGATCCGGCGCCTTCGACTCCGCGCGCCCGCTGCCACGCTGGCCGTCCGCACCGGCGCCCCGCGCGCCGGGCGGCGGGGGGAGCGCCGGCGGGGCGCGCGGCTCGGCGAGCGCGACGCGCGTCCTCACGACCGCCGACCGCTACGTCGGCACACCTTACAAGTACGGCGGCACGACGCCCGGCGGGTTCGACTGCTCCGGCTTCGTGCAGTACGTCTTCCGCGCGCAGGGGGTGACGCTGCCGCGGACCTCGCGCCAGCAGGCCGGCGCGGGGGACAGGGTGAGCGCCGACGTGCGCTCGCTCCGGCCCGGCGACCTGATGCTGTTCGACGCCAGCGGCAGCGACGGCACGATCGACCACGTCGCGATCTACGCCGGCGACCACCGGATGATCCACGCCAGCTCGAGCGGCGGCGGCGTGCGCTACGACGACCTCACGACCAGGCGCGGCGAGTGGTTCGTCGCCCGCATGGTCACCGCCCGCCGCGTCGTCGCCGACGGCCGCAGCCTCGTGAACGATCTCGATGCGACCTTTCGCGCGGCGCAGCCGCTGGACCCGCCCGATCGGGCGCCCAAGCCGTAGGGGGGAGTGACGGATAGGGACGGAAGAAGGACGGAATGAGTGTTGAGCGGCGATGGGCGGAATCGAAAGGGCGGCATGAGGAATGAGGCCGGGACCCCACCGGTGGCTAAGCTGGCCACCCGTGGCGTCCCGGCCTCATCCCTCATGCCTCATTCCGCCCTTTGCTCTTCATTCCGCCCTTTCAGGCGCAGCATCGCGGACGAGCGGGCGGCGCTCAGACCGTCGCCATCTTCTCCTCCGCCTCTTCCACCGCTTCCTGATCCTTCTCCGTCGTGAGGGCGATCTTCAGGACCTCCTCGAGGGTCTCGACCGGGTGGAAGGAGAGCTCCTTGCGCACCTCCTCCGGGACGTCCTCGATGTCGGCCTCGTTCGCCTTCGGGAGGATGATGTGCTTGATGCCCGCGCGGTGGGCGCCGAGCACCTTCTCCTTGACGCCGCCGATCGGGAGGGCGCGGCCGCGGAGAGTGATCTCGCCCGTCATCGCGACCTCGCGGCGCACGGGGCGGGCGCTCATCTCGCTGACGAGGGCGGTCGCGATCGCCAGCCCCGCGCTCGGCCCGTCCTTCGGGATCGCGCCGGCGGGGACGTGGATGTGCGCCTCGATGGCGCCGAGGCGGTCGCGCGGGATGCCGAGGCGAGCGGCGTTGTTCGTGGCGTAGGTGAACGCCGCGCGCGCCGACTCCTTCATGACGTCGCCGAGCTGGCCGGTGAGGATGAGCGACACCGCGCCGCCCGGCCCCGCCGGCCCCGCCTGCCCCTGCTCGTTGCCGTCCGACGCGCGGCTGCCATAGAAGCGGCGCACGCTCGCCTCGACGAACATGATGTCGCCTCCCATCGGCGTGTAGTACATGCCGGTCGCGACGCCGACCTCGTTGCGCTCCTGCGCGTGCTCGGGGTGCACCTTCGGCCGGCCGAGCAGCTCGCGCACCTCGGCGGCGTCGATGACGTTGTCCTCGATCACCCGCGTGTCGCCGCCGGCGATCCGGCGCGCCACCTTGCGGGCGACGGCGCCGAGCTGCCGCTCGAGCTGGCGGACGCCGCTCTCGCGCGTGTAGTTCGTCACCACGTTCATCACCGCGTCGTCGGCGAAGGCGATCTGCTTGTCGGCGAGGCCGGCCTCCTCGAGCTGGCGCGGGATCAGGTACTTCTTGGCGATCTCCGCCTTCTCGCGCTCGGTGTAGCCGGCGAAGTCGACGACCTCCATGCGGTCGAGGAGCGGGCCGGGGATGTTCTGGATGAAGTTCGACGTGGCGATGAAGAGCACCTCGCTCAGGTCGAAGGGAATGCCCAGGTAGTGGTCGGTGAACGAGTCGTTCTGCGCCGGATCGAGCACCTCGAGCAGCGCGCTCGACGGGTCCCCCTGGTACGAGGCGCCGAGCTTGTCCACCTCGTCGAGCAGGAAGACGGGGTTCTTCGTCCCCGCCTGCTTCATCCCCTGGATGATGCGCCCCGGCAACGCGCCGACGTAGGTGCGCCGGTGGCCGCGGATGTCGGCCTCGTCGCGGGCGCCGCCGAGGGCGACCCGCACGTACTCGCGCCCCAGGGAGCGCGCGATCGACTTGGCGATCGACGTTTTGCCGACGCCCGGCGGGCCGTTGAAGAGGAGGATCGGGCCGCGCGCCATGGCGCGCGACTTGGCCTCCTTCTCGTCGGTGATCGGCCGGTCGTCGTCGGGGTGGTTCAGCGTCGGCGTCGCGTCCGCCTTGTTCGGCTTGAGCCGCTTCGCCGGCAGCTCCCCCGACTTCGCCTCGGCGGCGAGCTGCTCGGCGCGGAGCTGGCGGACGGCGAGGAACTCGAGCACGCGGTCCTTCACGTCCTGCAGGCCGTAGTGATCCTCGTCCAGCACCCGGCTGGCGTGGTTCAGGTCGAGCTGGTCGTCGGAGCGCATGTTCCACGGCAGCTCGGCGATCCACTCGAGGTAGGTGCGGATGACCTGGGCCTCCATGCTCTCGCGGCCCGCGCGCTCGAGGCGGCCGAGCTCGCGCTCGACCTCGGCGCGCGCCTCCTTCGGGAGCTCGAGCTTGTTCAGCTTGTCGCGCAGCTCGGTGATCTCCTTCGAGGAGTCGTCGTCACCGAGCTCCTTCTGGATCGCCTTGAGCTGCTCGCGGAGGTACATCTCGCGCTGCCGCTCCCCCAGCTCCTCCTGGACCTGGGTCTTGATGTCCTCCTGCGCCTCGAGGAGGCCGATCTGGCGCTGGACGTAGACGAGGACGCGGCGGAGCCGCTCCTCGACGCTCAGCGTCTCGAGGAGCCCCTGCTTCTCGGGGACGGGGAGCTCGATGTAGCCGGCGACGAGGTCGGCGAAGCGGCCCGGGTCGGTGACGGAGTCGAGCACCTGGTGCACGACCTCCTCCGGGAGGCCGCGGCGCTCCCCCAGCTCGGCGGCGCGCTCGCGCGCCTCCTTGTGGAGCGCCTCGAAGGCGGGGTCGTGCGCGTCGACGGGCGCCATCTCGTCGACCGGCATCACGACCGCGGTCATGAAGCCTTCGGTGTTGGTGTACTGGAGCGCCGTGGCGCGCTGCTCCCCCTGGAGGAGGAGCTGCACGCCGCCCAGCCCACGCTGGATCTGCCCGATGCGCGCGATGACGCCCATCGAGTAGAGGATGTCGGGGGAGGGCTCGTCGGTGTTGTCGCGCTGCGCCACGGCGAAGACGAGGCGGTCGCCCTTGAGCGCCGACTCGATCGCGCGCAGCGTGCCCGGGCGGCCGGCCGCGATCGGCGCCGTGAGCCCGGGGAAGATCACCGTCCCGCGCAGCGGCAGGACGGGGAGCACTTGGCGTTGAGCCATTGCACGTACCTGTGTTGAGAGGCGAACGAGGGCGGCGCCGACCCGCTCCGGCCGGACCGGGGCGAGGCCGCACACTCCATTCCAAATACCGGGCGCGCGCGGTGGGTTCTCGCGGCCCGGAACGGCTGGCCCCCTGTAGTGCAGGATCCGGGCGCTCCAGACCCGCCATCGGGGCCGGCCCGCGCGCCCCGTCGCAACTTTTTCGCGCCGGGCTGACGTAGTGACTGCCGGTGTGGCCTCTCTGCCGGGGCCCTACCGCTCGGGACGGTGCGCGGGGCTCGCCTGGTGTGCAGTCCGTCCGGGGACAGGGACCAGGCGCCCGGGACCCAGGAGCCGGAGCGTCGCTCCCCTGTCCCGCCCCCGTGGTCGGTGCTACACTATCCTCAAACCCCTTACATCCCCTCTCCGTGCCCGACCCCGTCGTCTCTTCCGCCGACTCCGAGCTGCGAGCGCACGTCGAACGCGCGCTCTCGGCGCAGTATGAGCTGGATTGCGAGATCGGACGCGGCGGCATGGGGATCGTCTACCGGGCGCGCGACCGGCGGCTCAAACGGATGGTCGCCGTCAAGCTCCTGCCCCCGGAGCTCGCCTTCCGCTCCGACATCCGCACGCGCTTCCTGCGCGAGGCGGAGACGGCGGCGCAGCTCAGCCACCCCAACATCGTCCCGATCTACGCGGTCGACGAGCGCGACGGGCTCGTCTTCTTCGTGATGGGCTACGTGGAGGGGGAGAACCTCGCCCGGCGGCTCGCCGAGCGCGGCCCGCTCCCGGTCGACGAGACGCGGCGCATCCTGCGCGAGGTGGCCGACGCGCTCGCGTACGCCCACGCGCGCCATGTCGTCCACCGCGACATCAAGCCCGACAACATCCTCATCGCCGGCGAGGACGGGCGGGCGATGGTGACCGACTTCGGGATCGCGCGCGCGGTGAGCGACTCGGGGGACTCCCGCCTCACGGCGACCGGGATGGCGATCGGCACGCCGGCCTACATGGCGCCCGAGCAGGCGGCCGGCGACCGCGACGTGGACGGC
Organism: Gemmatimonadaceae bacterium; assembly: GCA_045804285.1. GTDB lineage: Bacteria > Gemmatimonadota > Gemmatimonadetes > Gemmatimonadales > Gemmatimonadaceae > DATMHT01. Next base: position 320 of record JBJMNL010000055.1, on the reverse strand, counting down.
CGCACGGACCTCTACTCGCTCGGCGTCGTCGGCTACCAGATGCTCACCGGCGAGCCCCCCTTCAAGGCGGCCAACACGCCGGCGATGCTGGTCAAGCATCTCTCCGAGGTGCCGGTGCCCATCGGCGAGCGGCGCGAGGGGCTTCCCGCCGAGCTCCAGCGGGCGATCATGATGCTCCTCGAGAAGGAGCCGGCGAACCGCTTCCCGAGCGCCCAGTCGCTGGCCGTCGCCCTCGAGGGCGGCGCGCTGCCGGAGCCGGCGGCGCCGCGCCGCCCGGCCTCCGGGACGGCGCCGGCGGCGCGCGACGACGACCGCGCCGC
>JBJMNL010000054.1:0-26903 GCA_045804285.1 Gemmatimonadaceae bacterium | reverse complement strand
GGGCCGGCAGCACCCCGTCGCGGCGCGCCTGCGCGAGGACGCCGGCCAGCAGCGTGACGACGGCGTCGACCTCGGAGGCCGGCAGCGACAGCTCCGCGCCGGCGTCGCCGCGATAGCTGGAGGGGAGCGCCCCGTGCCGCTGGAGTTGGAGGAAGAGCGTGCCGGCGTCGATCTCGGGGACCGAGAGCACGGCGGACCACCACGCGTCGGACGCGACCGAGACCGAGCCGACCGAGAGCCGCTGGCTCCCCTCGCCTTCGTATCGGTGCCCCTCCGCCGGCGGGCGCGCCGCCGGGTCCACGCGGTCGAGCGGGCGCTCGCTCGCTGCCGCGTCGCCGCCGGCGACGGAGCCCACGTCCCCCTGCCGCGGGCGCTGGCCGGGGCGCCGCGCGAGATCCTCCGCCAACGGCGCGCGCGCCGGCCGGGTGTAGTAAGCGAGTCGCTGCTCCTCGGCGTCGTAGCGCACGACCACCACGTGTCCCGCCTCCTCCAGCGCCCGGACGACGGCGGGCAGACTCTCCGCCGACACGAAGCGCAGCTCCCGGGTGCCATCGGGCAGGTGCGGCACCACCGGGTCGGCGGGGGACCACTCGCGCACGCGCCACGGAGTGGCGCCGCTCCCCCGCTCGAGCCTCGGAATGCGACCCGCCGCGCGCGGTGGGCGCGTGACGACGACGAGCGAAAGGGATCGCGACATGGGGCGCTCCTTCGGTTGGACGGATGGAGATGGCGCGCGCCATGATATACCGAACATACACCGAAAGCAAGAAGCGCCCGGAGCATCTCCTCTCCTCCGCGTGGTGCTCGCTGCGGCGCGGGTGGTGTGAACGGCGCCGGAGCGGTTCGCGAAGTGGTGGGAGGGGTCGTCGCCGCGGTGGAGAGCCGCGCTAGCCACGCTCGAGCGCCGCCCCCTCCCCGGCGCGCTCGGGGCCGACCCAGCAGTGCAGCCCGCGCGGCGCGAGTCCCACGCGCCGGAAGAGCCGCCGGTAGAAGGACGGCGGGCGCTGGTGGAAGCCGACCAAGTCTCCCTCGATCTCGTCGGAGCTCGTGAACAGCTCGACGTACGCGACGCCGTCGCCGAGGAGCGAGGCGAGCGCCGGCAGCCCGCGCGCGAGCTCGTCGGTCGGCACGTAGTGGAGCACGTCGCAGCAGACGACGAGGTCGAAGGGGCCGCGGAGCCCGAGGTCGCCCAGCTCCCCCACGCTGCCGCGGCGGATGTTGCGGCGCGCGCCGAAGCGGCGCACCACGTAGGCGCTGTCGTCCACGCCCGTGTAGCGGAGTCGCGGGCGCAGCCGGCGGAGCGCGCGCCCCCACCCTCCCTCCCCGCAGCCGATGTCGAGCACATTGCGCACGGGACGACCGAGCAGGTGCTCGGCGGCGCTCAGCGCGAAGCGCGCCTTTCGCGCGAGCGCGCCCGGCGTGTCCACGCGCGTCGCCGGGTGGTGATACCAGCGCTCGAAGTACGTCCGGTCGTAGTGCTTCGACACGCGAGGGGGGGGTTGCGAGGGCGCGGTCGCGCGGCCGCGGACCGCGCTACCGCGCCGGCGCCCGCGTCAGCGCTGGCGCGAGACGCTCAGCGCGGCGAAGCGGCCGCGCTGGTCCACGGGGAAGGCGTGCTCGCCGACCGGCGTGTCGGCGACGATCTCGCCCACGAGGCGGTAGTCCACGGTGCCGTCGTTCATCACGCGCTTCCCGACCGCGCTCAGCCCACGCCAGGAGACGTCGAGGGGGAGGCGCACGACCGCCGAGTCGTGGCCGGCGACGGAGAGCGCGGCCGTCGTCGCCCCGCGCGCGACCTCGGTGGAATCGCCGACCATGAGGCGGTACGACATCCGCTTCGCGGTGAGCGTGTAGGGGTTCGGGTTGGCGACGCCGAGGGCGACGTCGAGCGACCCGCCACCGATGCCGACCGACCCGAGGCTGACGCCGCGGAACGTCACCGCCGGCCGCGCGAAGACGGCCTCCGCGGCGCGCTTGCACGCCGCCGGCGCCGCGGCCACGAGGGCCAGGACCAGCGCGGCGCCGAGTCGCGCGGCGCGGCGCGCCGGATGCGGAGCGCGGGATGGCCCCACCCCGCGGGAATCCGGTGTCGACCGCAGGACACCGAGTGCTACCTTCCCGGTGGGGGGGCCCCCCCGCGCCACGCGCTTCACCTCGCGCGTCACCTCGCGAGCTCCGCGTCCCCTCATGCCCGCCCTCCGGGGCGCCACGTGCGCGACTCCCCCCGCGGGATGCTCAGCGTGCGCCACTCGGCGCCGCACAGGTGCTTGGCCAGGTAGACGATCTGCCCGACGTGCGACGCGCAGTGGCGCACGTTGCGCTCGATCGCGCGCAGCACCGTGTGCGGCTCGCCGCGGATCGTCACCGTGCGCGGCAGGTCGGCCGGGACGAGTGCGTCGAGCGCCGCGGCCGCGCACCTCCAGCCGTCCTCCCAGTCGCGCAGGAGCGCCGCGCGGCTCGCGTCGGCCGGCCTCTCGAACTCGCCGTCGCGATCGCGGTCGGGCTTCTCGCCGTCGGCGGCGAGGAAATCGGTCCAGCGCGAGCGGAGGTTGCCGGCGACGTGGCGCATGATCACGCCGACGCTGTTCGACTCGGCGTCGAGCGTCGCCCAGAGCTGCTCGTCGCCGAGCTGCGCGACGGCGGCGTCGGCCTCCTGCTTCAGCGCGCGGTAGCCGCGGCGCGCCTCGTCGAGAAAATGCGCGCCGAAGTCGGTGGTGGCCACGTCGGCGCGCGTCGCGCGATCGCCCGCCATCAGCGCGCCGACCTGCGGCTGGCGTCGTAGGCGATCGTCGCACCGATGCTCGGCAGCGTGGCGATCGCCACCGTGCTGACGATGCAGACCAGGTGGCAGGGGCGCGACTCCGTCTGGTTGACGGACCTCTTGTTCAGCCTGACGATCGCCCAGCTCAGCAGCCCGCCCGCCGCGGCCCCGCCGACCGCCGCCGGGTAGGAGCCGACGCCCGGGCCGCGCGCGCCGACGAGCGATGGGCCGGCGGCGGTGGCGAGCACCGCGCTGCTCCACGCGCCCGCGGTTCCGATGCTCGATGCGCGCTCCTCGCCGGCGCCGAGTCGGCGCGCCACCCAGCGGGTGGTGAGCCCGCCGGCCACGAAGCCGACCGGCGCCAGCACCACGCCGCTCGCGATCTGCCCCGCGATGCGCCCGGTGCCGAGCGACCGCGTCGGGTCGCCGCCCGGGTGCTCCTGCGCCGCGGCCGGCGGAGGGGCGGCGAGGGTCGCGCCGAGCGCGAGGAGCGCGGCGGCGAGAGGGCGGCGGCGGACGGTTCGCCAGCGGCGTGAGACGCGACGGACGAGTGCGGGCATCGGCGAGGGCGCGGGGCTCCGGGTGAGGCGTCGTTCGGCGGAGCTTATCGGTGCGACGGGCGCGGGGCAACGGGGCGCCGCGTTGGCGCCGGCACACGTACGCGTCGAGCCGTGGGCACGCGGGTGACGAGCGCGACCGTACGAGCGTCCGTGGTCAGTCGGGACGCGACCGCGCGGCGTGGCCGGAGGACGCCGCGCCGGCGCCCGTCCTCCCCTCCTCCTCACCGCAGACGCCGTGGCCATCTTTCTCGAGCTCTTCGCGCTCGTCGCCGCCTGCTATCTCGCGTTCGTCGCGCGGGATCAGGTGCGCCGATTCCGCCGCCGCCGGGAGCTGCGGCGCGCCTGGCGGGAGCCGATCGCCCGGCCGCGCCCGCAGTCGGCGACGCCGGCGGGCATGGGGTGAGGGCGCGCTCCGGCCGAGCCCGCTGAGAGCGCGCTGAAACGGCGCCCCCCGCCCCCGCGTACGGTCCCCGAGACCATTGCGGGCCCGGGCCCGGGAGGACGCATGTGGACCGTGATCAGGCGCGTGCTGCTGACGTGGGTGCTCACCCGCACGCTGGGGCGGGTGCTCGCAACCCTGCTCCTCGTGTCGCTCCCCCTGGCCGGGGTCCTCAAGCTGCTCGGGCTCCCCGTCCTGATCGTGCTCGCGGTGGTCGGCGCGCCGATCGTTCTCGTGCTCTCGGTGGTCGGCCTCCCGCTCCTCCTCGTCGTGGGCGCCGTGGGGGGGCTGCTCGCGATCGTCATGGCCGTGCTCTCGCTCGGCCTGATGCTCCTCAGGATCGTGGTGCCGGTGCTCCTCCTGGCCTGGCTCGCGAGCTGGCTCTTCCGCCGCCGGCCACCGCCACCGCCTTCACCGCCGGCGCCGCCTTCCGCTCCTCCACCCCCGCCCCCCGCGGAGCCGCCCCCGCCCTCCCCGCCGCCCCCGCCTGACGCGGAGCCCGCGCCGACTCCGGCGGAGGGGCCGGAGAGCGCGGCGGAGACGGACAACCCGAGCCCGAGCTAACGGCGTCGGAAGCGGTTGATCCGCCGTAGCCCGACGGCGACCACGGCGAAGGTGGCGAGCGTCCAGACGACCACGAACGCCCGCCGCGCGTTGGCGCCGGCCGTCGCGATCCCGGCGGCCGTGTACAGGGCGATCGCCGCCGCGTGGAGCACGACGACGGCGAGCACCATCTGGAAGAGGAGCCGCCGCCCCTCGGCGCGACCGGTCACCCCCACGCCTCAGGCCGTGGCGGCGAGCTGGGCCTGTCGCACGGCGAGCTGCGTGCCCGCGACGGCGGTCCCGTCCACGTGGAGCACGAAGCTGTAGCGCCCCGACGCGGGCACCTCGAAGAGGTCGAAGTGCAGCGGCAGGTCCACCGACACCGAGTCGACGTCGGCCGGCGGCGGCGGAAGCGTCACCTCGCCGCCCGGCCGGCCGATCTCGGTGCCGCGCGGGTCGGTGATCACGACCTCGACGCGGTGCGTGCGCCCCAGCTCGTCGGTGGTGAAGAGGATGCGCGCGGCGAAGGCAAGGCGAGGCAGCGTGAACGGAATCGACTGCACCTGCAGGTCGTTGAAGACGCCGATGAGCGACGGGCGGCCGTCGTTGGCGAGGATGACCTGCTCGCAGAGGGCGACGTACTGGACGTGCATTCGGTTCGGCTCCGACGGTGAGGACCGCGCGCGGCACGCAGCTGCGGTGCTGTGGGCTCCGCGCGCGGGTCTGGTCTGGCCCCGGAAGATACGCGAGACGCCGGGCCGGCGCTCCGGAGCGGGCGCGGCGGGCGCTGCGGCGCGGGATGCGATGCTTCAGTGTCGGCGCTTCAGTGTCGGCGCTTCAGTGTCGGCGCTTCGGTGTCCGCTGGCGCGGAGATCGTGCTCGCTTCGCGGCCGGATTGCGCTCCCCGCGCCGCGGCGACTTATTGGAGCTCTCGCGGCTGAGCTCCGACGTCAGCCAGCGACGCGCTTCGCCGCCCGGAGGAGCTACGCATGAGCCACTCATGAGCCACTCACACCGGCGCCGACCGGCCACGGTGCGGGACCACCCCCGCTCGGCGGGTCGGCGACTGCTCGGCGCGACGGCGCTCGTTCTCGGTGCGCTGGTGCTCGCGCCCTGGCTCGCGGGGCACCTCACGCGGTGGTCGCTCGCCCCCGCGGTCGCCGCCCTCCTGGCGCTGTTCCCCGCGCTGTACTACTGGTTTCGTCGCGCGCAGGGCGCGCCGCCGCGCACCGCCGCGGCGCTCGCCGTCGCGTACGCGGCGCTGGCGGCCGGATTGCTCTGGCTCTGGAGCACGGCCTGACCACGCCCCGCGCCCGGCCGCCGAGCCGCTCGCCGGCGCGGCGCTCGCTCACTCGTCGCCGGTGGCCCGTTCGTCCGCGGTCGCCATCTGCTCGCACGACTCGGCGCACAGCTCGCAGACTTCGGCACAGTGCGCCATGTTCTCGTCCTGCTCGAAGGCGCGGCACGCCTCGGCGCACGCGCGGCACAGCTCGGCGCACGCCGCGCACGTCACGGTGTGATACGGGGAACCGCGCACCATGAAGTTCGCGCTGGTCTGACAGATCTCCGCGCAGTCGAGCAGCAGCCCGACGGTGCCGACCTCGGCGTACGCGCCGCCCTGGGCGAGGCAGTACTGAGCGGTCATCGTGCAGACCACGTGGCACTGGAGACACGACTCGATGCACTCGTCCATCTCGTCGTGCTCGTGATCGTGCTCATGGTCGTGCTCGTGATCGTGGTCGGCGTGCTCGTGATGTGACATGCCCCCTCCCGGATCGATGCGGCACCGGCGTGCCGGGATGCCGCGGCACGCGGCGCCCGGAGCGGCGCACATCGCGTACCGGGGAGGCTCAAGGCCGCCGGGGACGAGGCGGCCGCGATCGCCGCGGGGGCTGACGCGCGCGTCCCACCGCGAGCGCGCCCCGCACCCGCACCGCGTGCTCCCGCACCTGCCGGTGTGGCGACCGGCCGCGGCGTCGCTCGGATGCGCCACCTGATGCGCCGCCGCCCGCTCTGGCCCCTCGGCGCCGCCGGGGCGCTCGTTCTCGCGGGGGGCGCGCTCTGGACCGCGCCGCGCTGGCTCGTGCCCCGCCTCGCCGCGCGGTCGCCGCGCTGCCTCTACGCCGTCCCCACGCGCGAGCGGGCGGTCGCACTCACGATCGACGACGGGCCGGACCCAGCGTCCACCCCCGAGCTCCTGCGCCTGCTGCGCACGTACGGCGCGCGGGCGACGTTCTTCCTGATCTCGGGGCGCGTACCGGGACGCGAGGCGCTCGTGTCGGCGATGGTGGCCGAGGGGCACGAGATCGGCAATCACCTCACGCGCGACGAGCCGAGCATTCGCCTCTCACCGGGGGCGTTCGAGGCGGCTGCGCGCGAGGCGGGGGCGGTGCTCGGCCGCTTCGCCCCCGTACGTTGGCTACGTCCCGGCTCGGGCTGGTACGACGCCGCCATGCTCGAGACGATGGGGCGGACCGGCTACCGGTGCGCGCTGGGCTCCGTGTACCCCTACGACGCCCACCTGCCCTCGTCTCGCGCCGCCGCCGCGTACGTGCTGTCGAACGTCGGGCCCGGGGCGGTGATCGTGCTCCACGACGGCGGCGCCCGCGGCCGACGCACCGCCGAGACGCTGCGGCGGGTGCTCCCGACGCTCCACGGGCGGGGCTACCGCGTCATCACCCTCTCCGAGCTCGAGCGGCTCGGGCGCGCGGACCGGCCTCAGTCGCGGTAGGGCGACTCGCCGTCGTCGTCCGGGTCCTCGAGCGCCGCCCACACGCCGGGCGCCCGCCGCGGCACGTCGGCCGTCGAGTCGTCGGTGCCGGCCGGCACCAGCGACCGCGCCAGGTCGACCAGCATCGGGCTGAGATGCGAGCCGTAGCGAAGGAGGTTCGCGGCGCGGCCGCGCGCGCCGAGCAGGAACGCCAGCGGGGCCAGGTCGCGCTTGGCCGCGTTACAGCCCGGGCAGGCGAGCACGAGGTTGTCGCGTCGGTCGTACGCGGTCTGGCCGCGCCGCGGCGCGACGTGGTCCAGCGTCATCACGCCCGGCGTGAAGCGGGTGCCGCAGTACGCGCACACCGGGCCGTGCCGCTCGAGCAGCCAGGCCCGCGTCTCCACGTACGCGTTCCGGCTCGTCGGCTGCGACGTGAGCTGGACGTCGACGGCGCTCCGCGCGTCGGCGCCGCCGCGGCGCCGACGCGCGGAGCGCCGCCGGGGCGCCGTGCCGGTGGCGACGGCGCTGGTGGCGGCGTGCGAGACCGTGTGGTGTGCGGCGCGCTCGGGACGCGCGCGGGACGGCGTGGACGGCTTGCGCCCGGGGCGTGCGGACGCGTTAGGCGTCGGAGCGGATCGGGGCGACGGGTCGTCGCGGTAGGGCGTGTCGTGGTGAGTTGTACGTCGGGTCAAACGGATAGATCGGTTGCTGTTGCGGGATGGACGGAACGGAGCCCGCCGGTTCACACTCTAATGTATACACCCGGACGCAAGAGCGGGTCCGCGCCGCCCCGGACGAACCGGCCCGGCCGGCCAGGGCGCGGGCTGCGGCCGGGCCGCGCACCATCAGTGCCCCGTCGGCGCCCACGGGCTCCCCGGGTCGTCGCCGGACGGGCGGCGGCGACGCCGCCGGCGCACGATGCGACGGGCGCGGAACCAGCGCGCGATCAGCGCCAGGGAGAGCAGCAGGAAGAGGAGCGCGACGAGTCCCGAGCGTACGTCCGCGACGCCGTCGTCGAGAAGGTCGAACAGGTAGAACGCGCCCTGCACGCCGGTCGCCAGCCCCGCGGCGTAGATCGCCAGCGCGCGCAACACCGACAGCTCACGTCGTCGCATCCCGGTCTCGAAGGGTCGCGCCCCATATGGCCCGTCTCGCGACCTGCGGGGACTCGCAGGGACCGGGCCGCCAATGGTCGCGGTCGCCGGAAAGTCGCGGGCGTCGGTCCCGGGATCGGTTCGGGGTGCCCGGGTGTATATGGGGCACACGAGAGCCCGAGCTCCGAGGAGGTTCGATGTCACGACTCACTCTGCGCGGCGTCGCCGCGCTCGCCCTTGCACTGCCACTCGCGACGGTCGCCGCGCGCCGGGGCGCGCACTCGCCCGAGGTCGCGCTGCCGCCCCCCGCGGTGGAAGCCGCGCCGCTCTCCGACGGCGTGGCGCCGGCGAAGGAGCAGACGGCGGTGCTCGCCGGCGGCTGCTTCTGGGGCATGGAAGGCGTGTTCGAGCACGTGAAGGGCGTGACGAGCGTCGTGTCCGGCTACGCCGGCGGCGCCGCGGACAGCGCGCAGTACGAGACGGTGAGCACGGGCGAGACGGGACACGCCGAGTCCGTGCGGATCACCTTCGACCCGTCGCAGGTCTCGTACGGGCAGCTGCTGCAGCTCTTCTTCTCCGTCGCCCACGACCCGACGGAGCGCAACCGGCAGGGGCCGGACGTCGGCCCGCAGTACCGCTCGGCGATCTTCTACGCGAACGAGGAGCAGGCGCGCGTGGCGCGCGCCTACGTCGATCAGCTCACGAGCGCGAAGGCGTTCCCGCGGCCGATCGTGACCGAGATCGCACCGCTCCGGGCGTTCTACCCGGCGGAGGCGTACCACCAGGACTACATGGCGCGTCACCCCAACGAGCCGTACATCCTGATCAACGACCGGCCCAAGGTCGCGCACCTCGAGAAGCGCTTTCCACAGCTCTACCGCACCGAGACCACGGCGGCGCGCTGAGCCGGCGCCGCCACCACGCCACAGGGCCGCATACCACGACGCCCCGCGCATTCGCGCGGGGCGTCGTTCGTTCGCCCGACCACGGCGTCGGCGCGCGGGGCGTCAGGCCTTGAGCTGGTTGTCCTTGAGATCCTGCGCCTTCGTCAGGTGCTGCTGCACCTTGCCGCTGGCCTTCTCGAGCGCGGCGCGGAGGTCGGCGTTGGTCGTGTTCTTCGCCGCGTCCTGGAGCTTGTCGAGGACCTTCTTGTGGCCGTCGATCTGCTTCTCGACAAAGTCCTCGTCCCAGTCCCTGCCCGGCTTCTTGTCGGTCAGGTCCTTGACCTCGTCGCGCGAGCTCTTCATGACGTCGCGCACGTCGTCCGCCGTCGTGTCGGCCGCGACGGTGATCTTCCTGGCGAGCGTCTGCCCCTCGGTGAGCAGCGCCTGATGGTCGGCGACGATCTGCCGCGCGTACGCCTTCACGGCGGGGTTCGTCGCCTTCCGCTCCCCGAGCCGCCCCTCCTCCACCTCGCCCATGTTCGCGGCGCGGGTGAAGCCGAGGATGGACGCGTCCGTCCAGCCGCCACGCTTCTCTGTGCCGGCCGTCGCCGAGTCCATGCGATGCGCTGCGGTGTCGGTCGCCGCGCCGACCCTGTGCATCGCTGAATCGGTGTTGGCGGTGGCCGAGCTGTCCGCGTTGCGGCGCTCCTTCGCGGTACAAGCCACTAGTGCGAGGGCCGCGACCGCCACGGCGGTCCTACGGCGCGTGATCGTGGTGAGCATCGTTTCCTCCGTCGAGAAACGCAGGTTGTGCCGGCGAATCCACGCCGGCGTACCAGGGACCGGTGCAAGAGGCGTTCTCGTACGGGCCTCGACCACGGAGCGGTCGAGACTGTCGTCGCGCGGTCGGAAGCTCAGCCGCACGCGCGCCGGCGCCTGGTGATGGCTTGGCGACGGCTCTCGCGCCCGCCGAGCGCGTGGGTCGCGAGACGGCCCCACACGACGCCGGATCGTCGCCCGTGCGCGCCGCGCGCGGTGCGCCGGTTGCGGCGCACCGCATCGTCCCTCGCCGGAGCCGCTCTCCATGCGCAATTCGCATCGTGCCCGCAACGCGTCGACGGCGTCCGCCGCCTGGACCCTGACTGTGACCGTCGCTCTTCTCGCCGTGCTCGCCGGCGGCTGTCGACAATCCGGCCCCGGCGACCGCGGCGGTGCGGCGACGAGCGATGACAGGGCGAGTGCGGGACCGGGCTCGGCCCGCTCGAACTCGGCCGTGCAGAACGGCCGCCCCGTGAACGACACGCTCCCGGGACGCGACTCGCGCCCCAGACAGACCGCCGGCCACGGTGGGCCTCAGCCGTAGCGGACGCCGATCGAAGCCGCCCGGCGAGCGCGCTCCGCGCCTCGCTCGCGCGTGCGTGTGCGTGACACGACGTGACGCGATGGGAGTCGCGTCACCAGACTGGCACTCGGGGAGCTGTTCGGCTACATTATTCCTCGTGCCGCTTCGGTCGGGAAGCTCGATGTTTTGAGCCGACACCGTTTGAAGCCGGGCGCCGATCCGGGCAGTGACGCCACGCCCCCGTGCGGGGAAGACGGAGCTGATCGGCAGGTGACCCACCGATGCATCGCATCTGGCTTCAAAACACGCTTCCCGCCCGATTGCGACACGCGACAGAGGCCCGCTCATCGAGCGGGCCTCTGTCGTTTCCGGCATCTCTCCGGCTCGGTCGCGACGCGACTCAGCGGTCGCGGTATCGCAGGCCGAGCCCGCCGAGCGCGTGCACCGCGACATTGGGAACGAACGCCGACCCGCCCGCGTCGCCGACGGGTACGCGCGCGAGCGAGGCGGTGAGCTTGCCCTCGGGTGTCGCGTAGAGCACGGCGCGACCGCGGCCGAGGGGCCATGCACGTCCCACGGCGAGCTGGGCGGTGATCCCCGCCACGTGATAGCCGCCGCCGAGAAAGGTGCGCCGCGTCCCGCCCACCCGCTCGCCACCGACGCTCCCTTCGGCGTGCGCTATCACGATCCCCGCGCCGAACCGCACGGCGAGCCGCCCCGCCGGCCGCACCGCGCTCGCCGTCACCAGGTTGTAGCCGTGCGAGACCTCGAAGTGCTCGACGGGCGCGCGTGGGTTCTCGAGGTAGACCTTGTGGTGCACCTCCTCCGCCTCGAGCCCGGCGGGCACGCCGCCCGATGAGAGCGTGCCGCCGCCGACCCGATAGGCGTAGTAGGGCGCGTCGGTCCACGGCCGCGTCGAGTAGCGCGCGGCGAGGCGCACCGGCACGCGCCCCGGCAGCCGGATGACGAGCGGCGTCGACAGGCTCCACGAGCTGCCGAGCAGCAGCTCCGCGTGCAGCTCACGTGCGCCACCCTGCGCCGCGGCGGGTCGCGCGGCGAGGAGCATGAGAAGCGGCAGCGGCGACGACAGACGCGCGGCGACGGCGGTCATCGGGGAACGTTTTCCGGTGCGACGACCCTTCACCCTTCAAGTCGCGTGCTGCGCCACGTCCCGGCGTGTGGTGCGGGAGATCGTTCGAGCCGGACTCGGCCGCCACGGGCGGCACGTCGCTTGCCCTTCTCCTGAGCCCGCCGCCGGCACCGAGGTAAGGCGCGGGCGGCATCAGCAATCTGGCGTCTGAGGAGGATTCAACCATGGCCGACTACGACAAGGACGACCGGTCCCTCACCGAGCGCGGTCTCGAGAACTCGGCCGAGGGGAAGGGGAAGGACCTGAAGGGCAAGGTGAAGGACGCCGCCGGCGGTCTCACCGGCGACAGCAGCACCCAGGCCGAGGGCAAGATGGACCAGGCCAAGGGGAAGGTGCAGGACGCCGTCGGGAAAGCCCAGCGCAAGCTAGACGACCGCGCCTGACGAGCGCGCGACGATAGAAAGCGCGGGCCGGCGCGATCGTGTCGCGCCGGCCCGCGCTTTCTATCGTCGCGCGCTCGTCGTCGCGCTCTCGTCAGGCGCGGCGGTTGCGCTTCGCGGGCTGCTTCGCGGGCTTCTTCTTCGCCGCGGTGCGCTTCGCGGCCGCTCCCTGCGCGACCGCTCCCTTCGCGGGGGCACGCGTCGCCGCCTTCTTCACGAGCTTCGTCGCTCTCGTCCTGGCGGCAGGCTTCGCGCTCCGGCTCGTCGTCTTGCTCGAGCGCTTGCTCATCTTGCTCGTGCCCTTGGTCGTTGCCCCCTTGCTCGTTGCCCCCTTGCTCGTTGCCCCGTTCGCCTTCGCCGCCGGCCCGAGCGTACCCGCCTGACCGTCGCCGTTCTCCAGCAGGCGCCACAGATACCACGAGGCGACCGAGCGGTACGGCGCCCACGCGGCGCCGATGCGGGCGACGTCGCGCGGCGTGGGGAGCGTCCGCAGCCCGTACGCGAGCTGGAGCCCCTTCTGCACGCCGAGGTCGAGCTCGGGGAGCACGTCGGGGCGGCCGAGCCGGAACATCAGGAACATCTGCGCGGTCCAGCGCCCCACCCCTTTGACGCGCACGAGCGCCTCGAGCACCGCGTCGTCCTCGAGCGCGTCGAGCGTCTCGATCGGCACCTCGCCGGTCGCGACGCGCGTGGCGAGGTCCTTGAGGTAGGCGCTCTTCTGCCGCGACAGCCCGACCGCGCGCAGCGTCTCGTCGTCCGTCGCGAGCAGCTCCTCCGCCGTCGGCGCGCGCCCGCCGTAGAGCTCCTCGAACCGGCGGTGGATCGTCCCCGCCGCCTTCCCCGAGAGCTGCTGGTAGACGATCGCCCGCGCCACCGCGCCGAAGTGCGTCCCATCCGCGCGCCGCTCGAAGCGACAGTCGCCGACGCGGTCGATGACTCGGGCGATCCTGGAATCGGCGGAGCGGAGGTGGGCGATGGCGTCGCGATGCATGGACGAGGAGGGAGGGGTCGCCTGTAGGTGCCCCCGACGTTCGGCGCTCCACGCTCAGCGCTCCACGCTCAGCGCGCCGGCCATCGTAGCCGGGTGAGCGAGCGTGGAGCGTGTAGCGTCGAGGGGGCTCCTACACACTACACCCCACACACGCTCCCCTCAATGCCGCGCCTCCCCGGCTACGTCCGCCGCTCCCCCTCCCCCGGCGCCACGAGCCTCTCGTGGCCGGGCGCGCGGTCGCCCCGCCCGCGCTTGACGAGGACTCCACGAAGAGTTGACGCGAGCCCCACCTCGACCGTCGATTCATTGGCCGTGGCCACGAGGGCCCGACACTCCCGCTTCGCCGACCCGTAGTGACGACATGAGCGCATCCGCCCGACCCACCGTCGCTCCCGCCGCGGCGCCCTCTCCGACGCACGACGCCGCGAGGTCGCACTTGGCCTCCCCCGAGCTCCACCCCTCCTTCACGCGCGGGATCTTCCTCGGCGAGATCCGGGAGGAGCTCGTCTTTCCCTTCCCGGAGCTCTCCGCGGAGGAGGCCGAGTCGCTGCGCATGATCGTCGACTCGTTCCGCGCCTTCGCCGCGTCGTCCATCGACGCGGCCACCATCGACCACGAGGGACGCTTTTCCGACGAGGTGCGGCGCGGGATGCACGAGCTCGGCCTCATGGGCCTCAACATCCCCGAGCAGTACGGCGGCTTCGGCGCGTCGGCGAAGGTCTTCAACCGCGTCTTCGGCGAGATCGGCGCCACCGACGCGGCGCTCGCGGTCTACTTCGGCGCGCATCAGTCGATCGGCTGCAAGGGGATCGTCCTCTTCGGCACCGAGGCGCAGAAGCGCAGGTGGCTGCCCGGCTGCGCGAGCGGGGAGACGATCGCCGCCTTCTGCCTCACCGAGCCCGGCTCGGGCTCCGACGCACAGGCGATGACGTCCACCGCCGTGCCGAGCGCCGACGGGAGCCACTACGTGCTCAACGGCACGAAGATCTGGATCTCGAACGCCGGCTACGCGTCCGTGTTCACCGTCTTCGCCAAGGTGCCGGTGGAGGTGGACGGCAACCGGAAGGAGCGCGTGACGGCGTTCGTCGTGAGCGCGCACGCGCCCGGCGTCATGCTCGGCAAGCTCGAGGAGAAGATGGGGATCAAGGCGTCGGACACGCGCACCGTCACCTTCGACAACGTGCGCGTGCCGGCCGAGGACCGGCTGGGCGACGTCGGGCAGGGATTCAAGATCGCCCTCGAGATCCTCAACTCGGGCCGGCTCGGCCTCGCCGCGGGGTCGGCGCGCGGCACGCGCGAGGTGATGCGCCACGCCATCCGCCACGCGAAGCAGCGCGAGCAGTTCGGACGCCCCATCGGCCGCTTCGAGATGATCCAGAAGAAGATCAGCGCCGCGGCCGCCGAGTGCTACGCTCTCGACTCGGCGGTGATGCTCACCGCCGGAATGGTCGACCGCGGCGGCGTGGACTTCTCGCTCGAGACCGCGGCCTGCAAGATCTTCGGCTCGGAGCTGACCTTCCGCGCGGCGAACGACGCGCTGCAGATCGCCGGCGGGATCGGCTACTCGAAGGAGTACCCCTACGAGCGGGCCGTGCGCGACTCGCGCATCATGCTGATCTTCGAGGGGACGAACGAGGTCCTGCGCGCCCTCATCGCGCTCTCCGGGCTCCAGCAGCCGGGCGAGCGGATGAAGTCCGTGGCCAGGGCGCTGCAGGACCCGCTCCACTCGATCGGCGCCCTCGGCGCGTACGCGGCGACGAAGGCGAAGCGCACGCTCGCCAAGCCGGCGTTCACGAAGGTACACCCGGCACTCGCGGCGGAGGCGGACCTCGTCGCGGCGCTCGTCGCCGACCTCGCCGACGGCGTCGAGCGCGCGCTCGTCGAGCACGGGAAGGCGATCATCGAGCGGCAGTTCGCGCAGGAGCGCATGGCGAACGCCGCGATCGACGTCTACCTGGCCACGGCCACGCTGTCGCGCACGACGTGGGAGATCGAGCAGGCGGGCGGCGACGCCGCGGCGTGCGCGCCGGAGCTCGACTGCGCGCGCATCTTCGTCCCGATGGCCGTCCGCCGCGCCCGCCGCCACGTCCGCGCCCTGCGTCGCAACCAGGACGACCGCCTGCGCGCCATCGCCGAGCGGGCGCTGGAAGCGGTGGACCTCGCGCCGGCGTCGCCGTGGGACCGGTGAGCCGGCGCGGGTGAGCGGAGCGGCGGGCGCGCGGACGTCCACGTGCCCGCCGCTCCGCTCACCCGCGCCGCGTCAGAGCCCGAAGTCCGCCGGCACCAGCGAGTGCATGACGGCGTCGCGGACGCCGTGCGCGGTGAGGCGGTTGCGGAGGATACCCTCGCGCACCGCGCCCGCCTTCTCGGCCACGCGCACGCTCGCCTCGTTGCCGACCGCGACGACGATCTCGACGCGGTTGAGCGAGAGCCGTTCGAAGGCGAAGCGCGCGAGGAGGCGCGTGGCGCGCGTGGCGACGCCGCGCCCCGTCGCCGAGGCGCGCACCCAGTAGCCGAGGTTGGCGAAGCGCTGGACGAGGTTGAACTGGTTCAGCCCACAGCCGCCGAGCAGGCGCGTGCCGGCCGCGTCCCAGACCGCGAAGTTGAACTCCCGCGCCGCCGCGAACGCCTCGATCGCGTGGACGACCCACACCGCGCTCTCGTCGCGCGCATACCCGGGATGGCACCACTCCATCCACGGGTAGATCGCCCCCACCGACTCCTTCGCCGCCTCGTACACCGCGTCCACGTCGCGCAGCTCGTGAGGACGGAGCAGAACCTCGCCGTCGCTCAGCGGGGCGACGGGACGCGGGCCGAGACGGGGAAAGGTGAGGGCGACGGCGTCGTCCCAATCCGACGACGGCTCGGCCGACGAGTGATGCACGCTCCGGTTCTCCCTGTCGAGTTCGACGCGAGCCCCCGGGCCCGCGTCCGCGGCGGAAACTTCGCCCGGCGGCGAGCGCTCGTCCAGAGGACGGGCGCTGGAGCCTCGGCGAGCCGCCGCGCGCCTTTCCGCGCGGCGGCTCGTCGACGACCGCGCCCCGTATTCCCGTTCGCCGGTGCGGGCTGTACCCTACACTCTACACCCTCCACCCCGGCTGCAGTTGATCGACGTCTCCGACCTCACCAAGCTGTACGGCGGCTTCACCGCCGTGCAGGGACTCTCCTTCCACGTCGCGCCGGGCGAGGTGCTCGGCCTCGTCGGGCCGAACGGCGCCGGAAAGACGACGACGCTCCGCAGCCTGGCCGGCATCATCGTGCCGACCCGCGGGACGATCCGCGTCGCCGGCTTCGACACGGCCGAGCGGCCCATCGACGCCAAGCGCGCGCTCGCGTTCATTCCCGACGAGCCGCAGCTCTTCGAGTACCTCACGGTCGAGGAGCACCTGCGCTTCACGGCGCGCCTCTACGGCGTCGCCGACGTGGCCGAGCGCGTGGGGCCGCTGCTGCACGAGGTGGAGCTCACCGAGAAGCGCAGGGCGCTCCCGGGCGAGCTGTCGCGCGGCATGCGGCAGAAGCTCGCCATCGCCTGCGGGCTGCTGCACGACCCGCGAGCGCTCCTCCTCGACGAGCCCCTCACCGGCCTCGACCCGGTCGGCATCCGCCGCATGAAGGCGACGATCGCCGCCCGCGCGCGCGCCGGCGCCGCCGTCATCCTCAGCTCGCACCTGCTGCACCTCGTCGAGCAGCTCTGCACGCGGCTCCTCGTCATCCAGCACGGGCGGGCGGTGGCCTACGGCGCGATCGAGGAGATCGTCGCCGAGCGCCCGCACCTCGCCGGCCGCGCGCTCGAGGACGTCTTTCTCGACCTCACGGGCTCGGGCGCGTCGTGAGCGCAGACGCGACCGCCGCCGAGGCGACCACCCGTGGCGACTCGGGGCGCGGCGCGGGCGGCGCGGGCGGCACGCCGGTCGGAATCGTCGGCGCGTACGTCTTCCTCACCTGGCACTCGGCGCGCAACCGTTTCCTCCAGCAGGCGCGCCGGCTCCGCAACCCACGCTACATCGTCGCGCTCGTCCTCGGGGTCGTCTACTTCTACGTCGCGCTCTTCCGGCAGACGCGCCCCACGGGGAACGCCCCGGGCTTCCTCTTCGGCACGGGAGCGGACGCGATCCTCGCCCTCGGCCTCGTCGCCCTCACGACGCGCTGGTGGCTCTTCGGCGGCGACCAGACCGCGCTCGCCTTCTCCCCGGCCGAGGTGCAGTTCCTCTTTCCAGCCCCGGTGTCGCGGCGGAGCCTCGTCCACTTCAAGCTGCTCCGCTCGCAGGTGGTGGTGCTGCTGAACACGCTGCTCTGGGTGGTGCTGCTGCGGAAGGGGAGCGCGTCGCTCTCGCTCTGGGCGCGCGCGCTCGCCTTCTGGGTCATGTTCTCGACCCTCACCCTGCACCGCCTCGGCGCCTCGCTCGTGCGGGCCAGCGCGCGCGAGCACGGCGCGGCCGGCGCGCGCCGCGGCATCGTCCCGATCGCCGTCTTCGCCGTCGTCGTCGGGAGCGTCACCTGGGCGCTCGTCGGCGCGCTGCCGGTGATGCGCACCGCGACCTCCCCCGCCGAGCTGTTCGGCGCGCTCAAGCACGCCCTCGCCGCGCCCCTCCCCGCCACCGTGCTCCTCCCCTTCCGCGCCGTCCTCCGCCCGTCGCTCGCCGGCGGCCTGACCGAGTGGGCGCGGACGTTCTGGCCCGCGCTCCTGATCATGGTCCTGCACTACGCCTGGGTGGTGCGCACCAACGCGGCGTTCGAGGAGGCGGCGATCGAGGCCTCGGCACGGCGGGCGGCGCGCGTGGCCGCGATCCGCGACGGGCGCGGGCTCGCCGCGGCCGCCGCGGCGGCGCGCGGCGGCCGCGTCCCCCGCCCCTGGTTCCCGCTCGCGCCCACCGGAGAGCCGGCGGTCGCCCTCCTCTGGAAGAACGTCGTCTCGGTGACGCGCGCCTTCCGCTGGACCTCGGTGCTCTTCCTCGTCCTCGGCATCGGCGCGCTGCTCGTCGTCGTCGCCTACCAGTCGTCGCCCGACGACGCGGCCGGCCTCCTGGCGACGATCGTCGGCGTCTGGGCCGGCCTCACGGTGCTCACCGGCCCGCTCTGGGTCCGCAACGACCTGCGACAGGACCTGCCGAAGCTCGCCCTCCTGCGCGCCTACCCGCTGCGTGGCGCGCGGGTGGTCGGCGCCCAGGTCGCGTCGTCGACGATCGTCCTCACGACCCTCCAGTACGTCCTGCTGACGATCGGCTTCGTCGCCCTCCTCGCCGACCCGGACGCGCCGCTCACGCCCGGCGGCCGCGCCCTCGCCCTCGGCGCGATCTTCGCCTTGCTCCCCGCGGTGAACGCGGCGAGCCTCTGCATCCAGAACGCGGTCGCGCTCCTCTTCCCGTCATGGGTCCGCCTCGGCCCCACCCACGGCCGGCCGGGCGGCGTCGAGGCGATGGGGCAGAACCTCCTCACCACGGTGCTCGCGTTGATCGTGCTCTCCGTGCTCCTCGTCCTGCCGGTCGCGACCGGCGGCGCAGCGGGGTACCTCCTGCGCCACACCCTCGGACGCGCCGGCTGGGCGATCGGGCTCGCGGTCGCGATCGCGATGCTGGCGGCGGAGGTGCTAGGGATGGTGAGGTGGCTCGGGAAGCTGTTCGAGCGAACGGAGCCGATGGAGATGACGGGGTAGCAACCCGCCCCCGGTCATCGGGGGCGGGACGAGCCGGCCACCCTCATCGCCGCGGCTGCCCCTGCGGCCGGCGCGCCGAGTACGTGGCGGACAGCAGCGCCACGCCCGGCGCATAGGTGACGTCGGCCGCGGCGCGCGCGCCGGCCTCGCAGTGCGCGTCGGCGTCGCTGTAGAGCAGGCAGAACACCCCCTCGGCGCGCCACGACTGCTCCCAGCGGGCCATCACGTCGCGGTCGGGCGTCGAGAAGCCGACGTACGGATCCCCCGAGCCGTTCGTGATGATGTGGGTGTGCACCGTGCCGAACCAGCGCGGCGGGCGGCAGGTGCTGAGCGAGGGGCCGGCGCCGGCGTTCGCGGAGTCGGCGGCGGAGGGGATCAGAGGGAGGACGCGGGCGATGCGGACCACGCCGTCGTCGCCTCGCGTGCCGCCGATGCAGGCCACCATCTCCGCGTTCGCCCGGACGCTCGTCTCCCAGAGCTCGCGGAGTGCCCCGCGCGCGCCCGGCGTCATCGCGAAGCGCGAGACGGCCGGCACGGGCGCCGCGGCGGCGACCGACGGCCGCGGCTCCGCTGGCCCGTTCGCGGCGGCGAACGCCGCCTGGCCAGGCAGCGCTCCCCCACCCTCCCGGCCCAGCGTGAGGCAGAACATCACCGACAGCGCGCGCCCGAGCCCGGCCGCGGGCCCGGTGCGCGACGGATGCGACAGTTTGTGGTGTGGCATGGCAACATCTCCCTCGCGCGCCCGGCCCCGCCTCCGCGAGGTCCGTCCTCTGTCGCGCGCGTCCCGCTGCGATCCCGAGGGTTACGATCCGGTCGTCCAGCATACGCCGACTCCTGGCATGCGAACGCACGGCAGGGTAAAAGCATCCTGGATGCCAGCGCGACCTGGGACCGGCGGGACCGGGGGCCGGGAAGCCCCGTCACCCGCTCCGGGCTCGACGCAGCCGTCCGAAGGCGACGGTCGGGCGGCGGGAGCGACGGCGGGCCCGAGCGCCCACGGCTCAGTGGTGACGTGAGTCGCGAGCACCGTCCGGAGACAGGCGGCCGGTCGCCGGCCGCCGACGGCCGGCGGCTAGCGGCCGGCCGCTCCCGCCCCGACGTAGAGCACCCCGTACGGCCGCTCCCCCACCTTCGGCGTCGCGAGCACCTTGCGCGACTGGACGTCGATCACCGACACGGCGCCGCTGCGCCCGTCGGCGGTGTAGAGGCGCCGGCCGTCGGGGGAGAGGGCGATCCCCCAGGGACGCTGCCCGATCGGCACGCGGTCCACGATGGCGCCGCGCGCGAGGTCCACGAACACGGCCTCCCGCCCGCGCCCGGTCACGACGTAGGCCTCGCGCCCGTCGGGGGAGACGACGACGCCGACTGGCTTCACCGAGTCGGCCGGGGCGCCGATGGTGATCGTCTGCACGACGCTGTCGCCGACGGCGTCGATCACCGTCATCGTTCCGCCGTTCTCCGCCGTCACGTAGGCGCGCTTGCCGTCGGGGGAGAACGCCACCCAGCGCGGCCGCGCGCCGACGGCGATCGATCGCCGCACGCGCCCGGTCTTCGCGTCGATCACGGTCACGCTGTTCGACGTCTCGCCGGTCACGTACAGCTTCGCGCCGCTGGGCGTCAGCGCCACCCCCTCCGGCTCCTTCCCCACCCTGCTCGTGAACCGCTTCCGCCGCGTCGCCACGTCCACCGCCGTCGCCGCCGACGACTCCTCGTTCGACACGTAGATCGTGCGCCCGTTGGGAGAGATCGTCACCTGCTCCGGGTCGCGCCCGACGGGAATCTTCGCCAGCACCCGCCGCGTCGCGACGTCCACCACGCCGACGGCATTGTCGCGGCCGAGCGCGACGTAGACGCGCCCGCCGTTCGGCGACAGCGCCATGCCGCGCGGGCGCTGCCCGACCGCGATTGTGTCGAGCACCGTGTCCCCGCTCACCGAGAGCACCGTGATCGAGTTGGAGCCCTCGTTGCTGACGAAGAGCACGGGCGCGGCGCGCGTGGCGCGTGCCGCGGACCTGGCGGGCGCGCCCTGGGCGCCGGCGGGCGACGTCGCCGCCACCAGGGCGAGCGCGAGAGCGAGGGTGCGGAGACGCATCGGCATCGGCGGATGTCTCGTCAGACGTGGCGGGCACGCGCCGCGGCGCCGCGGCCGCGCGTCCCTCGTGAATCCTTCGGTAGCGTGCCCGCCGGTACGGCGACGGTCAAGGGCCGCTCGAGCCACACGGGTGCATGACCCCGCCCGGCCGCCGGTCGTCGAAGGGGAGCATTCCTCATCCCCTACTACACGGCCATCACCGAAATGGGCACGACCGCCATGGGCACGACCCGCGCCGCGCGCCTCCTCCTCACGCTCGCCCTCGCGGCCTACGGCGTCGCCTGCCTCCGGAGCCCCGACGAGTTCCGCCTGCTCGACAACGTGGACCTCGCGATCCACGAGACGGGGCACCTCGTCTTCCTCCCCTTCGGCGAGTTCGTGAACTTTCTCGGCGGCACGCTCTTCCAGCTCATCGTGCCGGCGGCGTTCGTCGCCTACTTCCTGCGCCAGGGCGACCGACACGCGGCCTGCGTCGCGCTCTGGTGGGTGGCGCAGAACTGCTGGAACGTCGCCCGCTACGTGGCCGACGCCCGGGCGCAGGAGCTCCCGCTCGTCGGCGGCGGGGAGCACGACTGGGCGTACCTGCTCGGCGAGCTGGGATGGCTCGCGCGCGACCAGCAGATCGCCGGCGCGGTGCGCGCGACGGGCACGGCGCTCCTCGCCCTGGCGACGGCGGGCGGCCTGCTCGCGGCCCGCGGGCCGCGCGCCCTCACGCCCGGTGCATCGTCGGCGACGGCCCGCGCTGAAGCGTGATCACCGCCACCTCCGGCGGCGCGCCGAGCCGGAAAGGGATCCCCCAGAAGTTCGTGCCGGGGTGGATGTAGAGCAGCGACCTCCCCTGCCGGTAGATCCCCATCGAGAACTCGAGGAAGGGAGACGCCAGGCTCCAGCCGAGGGCCGGCACGGCGAACTGCCCCCAGTGCGTGTGCCCGCTCAGCGTGAGCGCCGCGCCGCGCCGCGCGAGCTCCGGCCAGAGCGCCGGGTTGTGCGCGAGAGCGACGACGAACATCCCCGTCGGCACCCGCGCCAGCGCCCCCTCCACGTCCGGCGCCGCGCTCCCCTTCCCACCACGCCCCCGCCCCGCCGGGTCGCCCGTCCCGACGACGGCGAAGTGGGAGCCGCCGCGGCGCAGGATCACGGCGCCGTTCACGAGCACGGTGATCGGCAGCCGCTCGAGCCGCGACCGCACCTCGGCCCACCCGGCGTAGACGTCGTGGTTCCCCGGCACCGCGAACACGCCCAGCGGCGCCTCGAGCCCGCCCAGCGCGGCGGCGTACGCCTCGACGTCGGGCGCATGGTCGTCCACGAGGTCGCCGGTGACGGCGATGAGATCGGCGTTGGCCGCGCGCACCACGCCGGCCACGCGCTCGAGGTGGCGCCGCGACGTGTGCGGCCCGACGTGCGTATCGGAGAGCTGCACGATGCGCATCCCGTCGAGCCCCGGAGGCAGGTCGGGCCAGGTGGCGAGCAGCTTCTTCACGACGAGCTGCCGCGACCCCGCCCAGCCGAAGAACATGAGCACGACGTACGCGACCGCGGTCAGCCCGAGCGCCCACCGCCCCACCGTGCCGGCGCTCCCGAAGAAGGCGCCCCCCGCGGCGCCGAGCAGTCCGGCGACCGCGAGCAGCGGGAGCAGAAGCTGCGCGTACCAGAACGGGCGCAGCACGAGCAGCCGGAAGAAGCGCCCGGGGTAGTGCCCGCCGCGCCGCCCCCAGACGAGAGCCCCGAGCGGGAGCGTGCTCAGCACCGCCGCGCCGAGCACGGCGAGCCACCCCCCGGGCACGACCGGCGCCGCCAGCGCCCCGACGATCCCCCAGCACGCGAGGAGCCAGAGCGCGACCGTCGCCAGCAGACGTCCGACGGTCGCCCCGCGACGCGACCGCCGCCGCGCTCGGCTGCCCGGCGCGCGGCGCCTCGTCTCTGCGTTCTCGGCCATGACGACTCCGAGGCTTTCCTTCGCTCTCTTCACGTCACTCTAACGAAGTTCGCGAGCGCTGGACACGGCCCGAACCCGGGCCCGCGTCGTCACTGGCCCGGGGTGATGTTCATGCTCGCGTCCAGCACCTTCCCGATCCGCGCCGACGACTCGCCGAGGTGCGCTCTCGTGTACGCGTCGAGCCTGCCGCCCGCGGCGAGTCGGGCATCGATCCTCCGCTTGAGGCCCGCGAGCTGGTAGCGGGCGACGGCGCGCGCGTCGGCCGGCATGCGATCGGGGGCGCCGACGACGAGCTCCGTCATGCGATCCACGTAGAGGCGCTGGAGATCGCGCCGGGATGCGCGGACGTTGCGCGCCGCGCCCCCGTAGACCTCGCTCCAGATCGATTCCGTGAGCCCGCCCATGAACTCCGGGATCGTCAGCACGCTCGCGCTCCCGAACTTCGCCTCCGCGTCGCGGATTCGCGCGAAGACGAAGGGGTTCATCACCTGCGCGATCAGCGCGCGCTGGGCCCCCAGCACCTGCTCGTGCAGCGGGTAGTCGATGCGGCCGTTGTAGGTGTTGTCTTCCCCCCAGTGCGACCAGCGGTTGGCGCCGAGCTTCGCGAGCACGCCGCGCGGCACGTCGAAGGCGCCCTCGCCGAAGGCGGCCGTCTCGAGAAACGCCAGCGCCTCCCGCTGCTTCGCCTTCGGCACCGGCACGAACGGCGCGCGCCCGTCCGGGTCGCCCACGTGGTCGCGGTACTGGTACTGCCCGCCGATGTACTTCACCCCCGTGGCGAGCGCGCGCACGTACTCGTTGAGCAGCGTGTTGAGCGCGTCCGTGAGGTCCGCGTAGCGGCGGTCGTCGGCGAGCGCGCGCTGCGGGAGCGTCGGCAGGAGCGACGAGACGAGCGCCGCGCGCTGCTTCCCCCAGGCGAGCGGGTCGGCGCTCATGTCGTACGGGTTGACCGTGGGATCGAGGGCGCCGGGCCCGCGCGCGTCCTCGTCCGTCCCGAAGGCGTGCCCCGCCCTCGCCGCCTCGCGCGCGATCTGCTTCGCCCGCGCGGCCTCGGTCACGTAGCCGTAGGAGATCACCCACCGGTCGGACGACCCCACCCCACTGTTGTAGTAGAGTCCCGGCGCCGTCCCCGTCGGCGGCACGTTGAGGCTCGGGTACTCCATCACCGAGCTGTAGACGCCGTTCTCCGCCGTCCACTGCGCGTCGTACAGCTTGTCGAGCGGCGTGTCGGCCGACGAGCGGAAGTTGTGGCGCAGGCCGAGCGTGTGGCCGACCTCGTGCATCGTCACCCACGTCAGCGCCTGGTTCACGTACTCCGCGGGCACCGGGTCGTCGGGACCGATCTCGCCCCGCGCGGCGAGCACCGCCCGCAGCAGCGACCCCTGCGACGAGAGCGCGTCGGCGAAGGCCGGCGACTCGAGCGCCGCGCCCGACGCGCCCTCCGTCGACGCGGCGACGTCGGGACTCCCCAGCATCCCCTCGACCGCCGCCGCCGGACTCACCGACGTGCGCCAGTCGCGCTTGAAGCCGCGCACCATCTGCGCCTCGAAGAGGATGTCGGCGTCGAGGATCTCCCCCGTGCGCGGGTCCACGATCGAGGGGCCGATCGCGCCGTACGCGGGTTGGTCCGACGTGCTCCACCGCAGCGTCGGGTAGCGGATGTCCTCGGCGTCGGCGCTGTCGGGCAGCATCTCGGCGTGGA
Organism: Gemmatimonadaceae bacterium; assembly: GCA_045804285.1. Taxonomy (GTDB): domain Bacteria; phylum Gemmatimonadota; class Gemmatimonadetes; order Gemmatimonadales; family Gemmatimonadaceae; genus DATMHT01. Next base: position 2,666 of record JBJMNL010000054.1, on the reverse strand, counting down.
TCGCGTCCTTGAACCCCGCCGCCTCGAACGCCTGCGCCCACGCCTTCACCCCCGCCATCATCGCCGGCCGGTACGCCTCGGGGACGCTCGGGTCGATGTAGTAGACGATCGGCTTCTTCGGGACGCAGAGATCTCCGACCCGCTCCTCGGAGCACTCGAGACGCCAGCGGTTCACGTGACGGACGAAGAAGCTCTCGTCGTCGCGCGTGAAGTCCTTGTGCGCCGTGATGAAGTACCCCATCCGGTCGTCGGCGTCCCGGGGCGCCATGGGCTGCGCGGGAAGCTTGGCGAACGTGTAGTGGATCGCCAGCGGGACGTAGCGACTGTCGGGAACCTGCGGGATGGCGACCGGCTCGCCGGGCACGAAGGTGAGCTGCGCGCGGACGTTCACGTTCTCCGGGAACGCCTTCACCGACTCGACGTAGCTGCGCGACCGGTCCACCAGCGCCCGACCGGGCACGCCGGGCCGCGGGGACACGGCCTGACGCACGATCTGCCCCACGTCGGAGAGGTCCGACAGCACCCAGTCGCGGATGTCGATCACCGCCGCCGAGTCCTTGCCCCACGCCTCGATCCGCGCCGTCTCGAGCACCGACGAGCCGTACGAGAGCTGCACCGCCGTCTCGGTCGCCGAGCGGGCAGGCGCGCGGTAGTGCATCGGGCGCTCGACCAGGTAGAGCTTGTCCTCGTGCCGCTCGAGCGCCACGACGGCCCCCTCGAAGATCGGGAACATCGTCCCGCCGTAGAGTCCGCGCGCCCCGATCCCCTGCGCGATCTCGTAGCTGAGGAGGAAGTCCTCCCCGAGCCGATCGTGCGGCACGACGATGTAGAGGTGGCCGTCCTTCTCGTACGTGTCGAAGAAGCCGGGCCGCGCCGTCGCCCCTTCTGTCAGCGCCACCAACGTCCGTTGCGACGGCGCGCGCACGGCGGCGCCGCCCGCCGCGGTGGTGGCCCCGGTCGCCCCCGCGCCCCCCTGCCCCGCGGCGTCCGGCAGCACGCCGGGCTGCACGCTCGCGCCCGCCGGCGGCACCGGCGACGGAGTGGGCGAGGGCGTGCGCGACGTGGCACACGCCGACGCAGCGAGGCCGAGCGCGCTCAGGAGGAGCGCGGGGGACCGGAGATGGTGCAACATGCAGTCGGCGACGGAGGAAGTGGAGAAAGGCGGGGCCCGAGGGCGAAACGTAAGGTTCAACGAGAGCGGGCAAAGAGCAACCACGACGGGCGACCGGAGACGGATGATGGTACACCGCTCACCGTCCACCGCTCACCGTCGCTCAGTCCCCGCCTTCCGCAACGCGCCGCCCCGAGCGGGGTACATTAGGTACGGCCCGCTCCGCCGCCCCACGCCATCCTGCCGTCTCCCTCTTCCCGCCGTGCCCCGCACCCTCGTCCTCGTCGAGTCGCCCAACAAAGCGAAGAAGATCCAGGCCTTCCTCGGCCGCGACGGGGTCACCGTTCGGGCCTCGGTCGGGCACATCTGCGACCTCCCGCAGAAGGGGTACGGCGTCGACCTGACCACCTTCGAGGAGACCTACGAGCTCCGGAACGCCAAGGTGGTCGGCGAGCTGCGACAGCTCCTGCGCTCCAAGGCGTACGACCGCGTCCTCCTCGCCACCGACCCCGACCGCGAGGGAGAGGCGATCGCCTGGCATCTCGCGCGCGAGCTGCGGCTCGCCAGGAACGAGCCGCTTCGCATCGAGTTCCGCGAGGTCACCGAGCGGGCAATTCGCGCCGCCATGGCCGCCCCGCGCCCGATCGACGGCGCGCGCGTCGACGCGCAGCGCTCCCGCCGCGTCCTCGACCGCATCGTCGGCTTCGACGTCTCGGGCGAGATCTGCTGGCCCGCCGGCGCCACCTCCGCCGGCCGCGTCCAGACCCCCGCCCTGCACCTGCTCTGCGAGCGCGAGCGCGAGATCCTGGCGTTCGTGGTCGAGACGTACTGGACCCTGAACGTCGACTACGCCGAGGGGTTCAGGGCCTTCGTCCCGGCGGACGGGAAGGATGACGAAGACGCTGCCGCAAGTGCGGAAAGAGGAACGGGGAACGAGGGCCGGGAAGCCACGATCGACTCGGACGGTGACGGTGACGTCCCGACCCTCGTTCCCCATTCCTCACCCCGCCCCTCCGAAGGCGGCCGTCTGCGCCCCAAGCGCTTCGCGAGCGCCGCGGACGCGGAGGCGACGAGGAACGTCGCCCGGTCCCACCCCCACGTCGTCCGCGACGTCCAACGCCGGCGCACCGAGAAGCGCCCCGAGCCGCCGTACACGACGTCCACGATGCAGCAGGACGCCAGCCGCAAGCTACGCCTCTCCGCCAGGCAGGCCGCGGATCAGGCGCAGGCCCTCTTCGAGGCGGGGTACGTCACCTATCACCGCACCGACTCGACGCGCGTGAGCGACGACGCGGTGGCGATGGCGCGCGCCCACATCACTCAGGTAGCACCCGACGCGCTCCCGAAGCAGCCGCCCAGGGCCCGCGGCAAGGCCGGAGCGCAGGACGCGCACGAGGCGATCCGCCCAACGAAGCTCTCCGGCGACGACGCGCCCCCGCCCGGTACCGACCGGCTCTACGCGATGATCAAGGCGCGCTTCCTCGCCTCCCAGTGCAAGCCCGCCGTCTTCGACCGCACGACGGTGTGGGTGGATTCGGGGCCGGTGGCATGGGCC
>JBJMNL010000053.1:0-2917 GCA_045804285.1 Gemmatimonadaceae bacterium | reverse complement strand
CGGCGTCGGCCTCGCCACGATCGCGCTCTCGCTCCTCTTCCTCGGCGGCGTGCAGCTCCTCGTCACCGGCGTCATCGGCGAGTATCTCGGGCGCGTCTACGACGAGGTGAAACGGCGGCCGCACTTCATCGTGGCCGATGGGCAGGGCGTGAGGACCCACGACGCGAGGGAGCGCGAGGGGTGAGCGCCGGCGCGGTGGAGACGGTGCCCGAGGGGCGGGACGCGGGGCGTGGGGCGTCGGGCGCGGGACGCGGCGCGCTCCGGGAGTTGGGCGCGCGCGGCTGGCTCTTCTGGCCGCTGGCCGCCGGCGTCCTCGCGCTCGGCGCGGTGGTCGAGCTGCGGGCGCGGATGACCCCCGACGTCGCGTGGTACCTGTTCGCGGCCGGCCGCGTCTTCGACGGGGCGCGCGTCTACGTCGACGTCGTGGACGTCAACCCGCCGCTCGTCGTCTGGCTCGACCTCCCAGCCGTCGCCCTCGCGCGGGCGGTCGGTGTGTCCGAGCTCCTCGTCTTCCGACTCGCCGTGCTCGCCCTCGTCGCCGCGTCCGCGTCGCTCGCCGCCTGGCTGCTGCGCGCCCCGCTCGGCTTGGCGCGCGCGGAGCGGCGGTGGTGGCTGCTCGCGCTGCTCGTCGTGCTCGGACCACTGCTACGCGACGACTTCGGGCAGCGCGAGCACCTGCTGCTCGCCCTGGCGGTGCCGTATCTGCTCGCCTGCGCCGCGCGCGCCGACGGTCGGCGGATTCCGGCGTGGACGGCCGCCGGCATCGGCGCCATGGCGGGAATCGGGATGTCGCTCAAACCGCACTTCGGGCTGCTCTGGGCGGCGCTCGAGGCGTGGCTCTGGCTCGGACCCGGCGCCGCGGAGCGCGCGCGCCCGACGTGGAGGCGCCCCGAGGCGCTCGCGGCCGCCGCGGTGCCGCTGCTGTACGGGGTGGCGGTGCTCCTCGCCACGCCGCGCTACCTCGACCTCCTGCGCCTGGTCGGCGGCTCGTACGCGGGCTACCTGAGCAACCGCCCGCTCGACATCCTCGTCCGCGAGCAGGGCGCGTGGCTGGCGCTCTTCGGGCTCTTCGCCTTCGTCGGGCTCCAGGCCGCCTGCTCGGGGCGCGAGCGCGCCGTGGCCCGCGCGCTCGCCGTCTCGACCGCAGCGCTGCTCGTGGCGGCGCTCCTCCAGCGAAAGGGGTGGCGCTACCACCTGTACCCCGCGTTCGGCGGCGCGCTGCTCCTGATCGCGACGCTCCTGCTCGGGCGGCGGGGGCGCGCGGTGTCGCTCGGCGAGCGCGTCTACGCGCTCGCGGCGGCGCTGGTTCTGGCGGGCGTCGCGCTCGCCACCGGCGTCGCCGCCACCCGTCAGGCGCTCGACCCGCGCGCGCGCCGCTACGAGCCCTACCCGGAGTTCCCGGAGCTGCTCGCGCTCGCGCGCGAGCGGGCGCGCGGCGGCCACGTCGCGGTCTTCTCGAACAACCTGCGGGCCGCTTTCCCCCTCGTCAGCTACGCCGGCGTCGGCTGGCCGCTGCGCGTCAACGCGCTCTGGATCTTCGGCGGCGCGTACGCTGAGTTCCTCACGCGGCCGGGCCCGATCCCGTACCGCTCGCGCGCACAGATGGGCGCCGCCGAGCGCTGGCTGAACGACGCCGTTGCCGCCGATCTCGCGCGCCACCGGCCGCGGCTCGTCGTCGCGCAGCGCCCCGACCCGGCGGACATGCGCAACCCGATCCGCCGGCTCGACTACGTCGGCTATTTGCGCCGCGATCCCCGGATCGCGGCACTCCTCGCCGGCTACCGCCGGCTGCCGGACGTGGGGGACTACGAGGTGTGGGAGCGCGCGGCCCGGTGAGTGTGGAGGCGCCCACGGTGCGGCGCGATCGCGCACTCCTGCCGTGGCTCGCGTTGCTCCCCGTCGTGCTGCTCGCTTCGATGGTGCCGCTCGGCCGCGCGGCGCTCGCCCTCGTGCTGGCCACTGCCGGAACGCTGACGGCGCGGATGCTGGCGCGGTGGCGCAAAGGTGACGCGGAATGGTTAGGCAGCCGGAGGGTACTCTCGCTCGCCGTCGGCTCGATCGCGCTCGCCGCGGCGCCGACGCTCCTCGCGCCCGTCGCGGAGCGTGCCGGCGGTGGCGACCCGGTGTACGACGTCGGCGCGCGGCTCCTGTTCGTGCTCTACGGATGGGGAGCGACCCTGGCGGCGCTCGACCCGGCGCGCGGCACGCCCACTCCCGGGGAGCCGCCGGCGCCCCGTGCGCGCCAGGTCGCCGCACTCGTCGGGGGAGCCTTCGTATACCTCGCCCTCGCGCACGCCATCCACGTGTGGCGCTACGCGGGCCCTGGAGACGACGTGCTCTACCTGCTGCAGAGCCGCCTGCTCGGCGAGCCCGGCTTCGTCCGCCGGCTGGACCCGGCGCTCGCGCGCTTCTTCGCCGTGCGGCAGACGGCGGTGGTGGACGGGAGGCTCTTCACCCAGTACCCGCCAGGGTGGCCGGCTGTGTTGGCGTTGCTCTACGTCCTCGGAGCGCGGTGGTGGAGCGGCGTGCTCCTCGGCGCGATCGCCGTCTGGCTCACGTACGCGCTCGGCAGGCGGCTGCGCTCACCCTTCGTCGGCGCGGTGGCGGCGGCGCTGCTCGCCGCGAGCTTCTGGCTGGTGCAGGCGTCGGCGATGTATGGCGCCCACGCCCTCACGACCGTATGCATCGTGGCGGGGGCCCTCCTGCTGCTGCGCGGCGAGACGGCGCATGGGGCGGCGCGCGGGGCGGCGTGGGCCGGTGCGGGCTTCCTCCTCGGCGGCGCGCTCGCTACGCGCCCGCTGACCGGCGCGAGCGTGGGGCTCTCGCTGGTGGCGTGGGTGGCGCTTCGGCGGACGCTGCACCGGGGCGAGCTCCTCCGGATGGTGGCGGCGCTCGCCGCAGGCGCCGTCGGGCCGGT
>JBJMNL010000052.1:0-20283 GCA_045804285.1 Gemmatimonadaceae bacterium | reverse complement strand
GCCATCGCCTTCCGTCCTCGCTCCGCGTCCGAGCTCGTGGACGCGGCATTCCAGATCCTCCGGGGTCAGTTCGGCAGCTTCGCGCTGTTGACCGCGATCGCGACGATCCCGAGCCTGATCCTGTCGATCGCCAGCGCGTGGACGATGCCGAGCGGGGTGTCCGCGGGCGACCCGACCGCGGCGCGCGCGATCTTCGCGCCCGCGCGACTGGCCATCATCGGTCCGATCGGCCTGATCGCCTTCCTCTGGATGATGGTGGCCTTCGGTGCGCTCGTCGCCGCATCGTCGGACGCGTACCTGGGTCGTCCCGTCGATCCGGCGAGCGCCTTCCAGCGCGCCTTCGCGCGGACGGGCAAGCTGATCGGGGGACACCTGCTGGCCTACCTGGCCTTCTTCGCCCCGATCATCCTGGTGGCGGTGGGGATCGCGCTCGCGATCCCGACGCTCGGCGCGCTCGGTGCGATCGTCGGCCTCGTCGGCGTACCCGGCGCGCTGGTCTGGATGTTCGTCGCCGTCGCGCGCTACTTCACGATCACCGCCGTGCTGACGCTCGAGGACGGTGGGGCGACGGCGGCGCTGGGCCGGTCGTCGCAGCTCTCGAAGGGATCTCGCGGCCGGGTCCTCGGCGTCGCCCTCCTGGTCTTCGTGATCACCTTCGTGGTCGCCATGGTGGCCAGCGTCGTCGCGGTGGCCCTGCCCGGCGGCCCGCAGGTGGCGGGTGCCATCACCTACCTGCTCTACATCCCCCTGTACCCGCTCTTCACCTGCGCCATGACGGCGGTGTACTACGACCTGCGCATCCGGAAGGAAGGGTACGACATCGAGCTCATGGCGCAGGAGCTCGGCGAGGGCGCGCGCCAGCAGCCGGCGTACTGACGCCGATCGTCCCGCGACTCCTGTCGGCCCACTTTCTGACTTCCCAGTCCCAGATTCCGACGGCGGCGATCCGCGACACGGTCGCCGCCGTCTTCCGCCAGGGCGCGTACGAGCGCTCGCTCCGCGAGACGGCGTGGGATCGCTTCGTCTCCTGGCTCGCCGAGCTCCTGCACGGGCTCCGCGACGTCGGCCGCGGGTCGCCGGCGCTCTACTGGACCTCGGTCACCGCGCTCGCCGTCGTCTTCGCCGCCCTCGCGGCGCGCGCCCTCTGGCTCTGGCGGCTGCGGCGGGAGCGCCGCGCCGAGGAGCTCGGGTCGGCCGGGGGGCGGGCGCGCGGGCGCGGGGGGCGCGACCCCTGGGTGCTCGCGCAGGAGCTCGCGGCGCGCGGCGAGTACACGGAGGGCGCGCACGCGCTCTACCGCGCGCTGCTCGAGGCGCTCGCCCGGCGCGAGCGCGTGCGGCTCCACCCGTCGAAGACAGTGGGGGACTACGTGCGCGACCTGCGGCAGCGCTCCTCGTCGCTCTTCGGGCGCTTCCGCGACTTCGCGCGCTCGTACGAGACGGTGGTCTACGGCATCGGCGTCTGCGACCGGGAGCGCTACGAGCGGCTGCTCGCGCTCGCCGCGCCGATCGTGCGGGCGGAGCCGCCCCGTGGCTGACGCCCCCGCTCCCCGCGGCGTGGCGCGCTGGCTGGCGCCGCGCGTCGTCCTGCCCGCGATCGCCGGGCTCCTCCTCCTCGTGGTCCTGCTGACGCCGGTGGACGGGGAGCGCTCGGGCGACCCGCGCCTCACCACGCGCTCCGCCGCCCCGCAAGGCGCGCGCGGGCTCTTCGAGCTCGCCGCGCGACTCGGCTGGCGTCCGAAGCGGCGCGACGTGCCGTTCCTCGCGCGCGACCCGCGCGTCGGCGGCGTGCCGCTCGACAGCAGCGCGGTGTACGCCGTGCTCGCGCCGCCCACCGACCTCACCGCCGGCGAGGCGGGGGCGCTGCTCGCCGAGGTGCGCCGCGGCGCCGGACTCCTCGTCGTGCTGCAGCGCGGCTCGACGCTCGCCGAATCGCTCGGCGTCCGCCCGTCGCGCGGCGGCGCGGCGCAGGTCGTCGATCCCGCCACCGACTCGCTCGACGGGTGCCCGCGGCGCGAGCGATTCGGCTTCATCAACTGGCCGGGCGAGCGGGTGTACAGCTACTGGCTCGAGCCGAGGCGCCCCGTTCCGGCGAGCGCCGTCTCCTTCGCCTGGGTGGAGGGGGAGCGCCCGCGGACTCCGCGCCGCGCAGCGCGCCCGAGCGCGCCCGCCGCGGTGGCGGACAGCGCGGTGGCGGACAGCGCGGTGGCGGACAGCGACGCGCTCGACGACGGTCCCGACGTCGATGACGCGAGCGCCGGGCGCGAGGACGACGGGCCAGCGGCCGATACCGGCGCCGCGCCCCCGCCGCCGCCCCCGCCGCCGCCCACGCGCCGCTCCGCCGCGCTCGGCTTCCCGCTCGGCGCCGGCCGCGTCGTCGCCGTCGCCGATCCCGACTGGCTGCGCAACGACGTGCTGCGCGTCTGCAAGTGGAACGCGGCCGTGCAGGCGGTGCGGATGCTCGAGTATCTTTCGGGGGGCGCACCGCCGGCGGCCGGCGGCGGAGGCGCGCGGACGCGGCTCGTGTTCGACGAGTACCACCAGGGGTTCGGGCGGCAGCCGAGCACGCTGCGCGCGATCGGCCGCGCGCTCACCGCCGACCCGCGCGGCCGCGCGCTGCTCGAGGCACTCGTCGCCGCCCTCGTGCTGCTCGCGGCGCTGGGCGCGCGGCCGCTGTCGCCGCGCCCGACCGCGCGCCTCGAGCGCCGCTCGCCGCTCGAGCACGTCGGGGCGCTGTCGCGCGCCTACGCCCAGATCGGCGCCACGAGGCTCGCCACGCGCCGCCTCGTGCGCGGCATCCGCCGCCGGCACGGCGCGTGGGGGACGTTCGGCGGCGGGGCCCGCGCGGCGGGCGGCGGCGGGGAGAGCGACGACGCCTTCCTCGCCGCGATCGCCGAGCGCTTCCCCGCCGCCGCCGCCGACGTCGCCCTCCTGCGAGAGGCGTCGCGCACGCCGCGCGCGCCGGCCGCGTTCCTCGAGGTGGGGCGCGCGGCCGAGCGCGTCGAGCAGGCGCTCGCGGGCCGCGCGGGTGCCGGCGGGAGCCCGGGGGCCGCGCGCCGGCCGCACTCCGCCGCGCCGGCCCAGCCGTAATGAGTCACCGAGTCGTGAACCCAATCACCAGGACCCGAGCGCCGTGACCGACCCCGCGATGAGCAGCGATACCGCCCCGAGCGACCCCGCCGTGCGTGACGCGGCGGCGCCGGCCGTCCGTCCGACGGCCAGCGCGAATCCCGCGCCCACCGCGAATCCCGCGTCCGCCGCCCCGCTCTCCCCGACCGAGGTGGGGCACGCCCTCGACCGCGTGCGTGCCGCGGTGACGCGGAGCGTCGTCGGACAGGAGGCGGTGATCGACGAGGCGCTCGTCGCCTTCCTCGCCCGCGGCCACGCCCTGCTCGAGGGGGTGCCTGGCACGGCGAAGACGCTCCTCGTCCGCACCCTCGCCGCGGCACTGGGCGCGCGCTTCGGCCGCATCCAGTTCACGCCCGACCTCATGCCGTCGGACGTGACGGGGGTGAGCGTGCTGCGCGATCCGTCGCAGCGCGCCGGCGGGGCGGGCGCGAGCTCGCCGTTCGAGTTCGTCCCCGGGCCGGTGTTCACCGACCTCCTCCTCGGCGACGAGATCAACCGCGCGCCGGCGAAGACGCAGGCGGCGCTGCTCGAGGCGATGCAGGAGCGGCAGGTGACGGTGGACGGGAAGCCTCGCTCCCTCGGCCCGCTGTTCACCGTCTTCGCGACGCAGAATCCGGTCGAGTACGAGGGGACCTACCCGCTCCCCGAGGCGCAGCTCGACCGCTTCCTGCTCAAGATCCGCGTCCCCTACCCCGCACCCGAGGCGGAGCTCGAGATGCTGGCGCGCTACGCGCAGGGGTTCGACGCCGAGCGCCCGAGCACGGGCGGGCCCGCGCTCGACGCGGCGACGCTGGGCGCGCTCCGCGCCGCCGCCGACGCCGTGCGCGTCGCCCCCGAGGTGCGCGAGTACGTGGCGGCGATCGTCCGCGCGACGCGCGACGACCCGGGTCTCACGCTCGGCGGCTCGCCGCGCGCGACGGTCGCGCTCTTCCGCGCGTCGCGCGCGGCGGCGCTGCTCGCCGGCCGCGACTTCGCGACCCCGGACGACGTGAAGGACCTCGCGCCGGCCGTCCTCCGCCACCGGGTAGTCGTGGCGCCGGAGCTCGAGGTGGAAGGGAGGACGGCGGACGACGTGCTGCAAGGCGTGCTGGCGAGAGTGAAGGCACCGCAGTGAGGACTGCGCACGCATCGGGGTCGGGCCGCGTCTGGTACCAGGTACCTTGGACTGCCCACGCATCGTGGCGTGGCCCTTCCCAGGTACCTGGTACCAGACGCGGCCCGGTCTCGTGGGTCGCCCGCCTCGGACGCCTCGGACGCCTGAACCCGGACCCGGGCGAGCGGCGATGCGTGCGTTGACCGTCCTGCTGGGGCTCCTCGCGATCGTCGCGCTGGTGGCGATCGTGGCGTACCTCGTCTTCCGCCTGCGCTACTGGCCCACGCGCCGGCTCGCCGCCGTCCTGCTCGTCCTCGCGCCGATCTGGGCGCTCTCCTCGAGCGCGGTGGGGCTCGCGGCGGCGGTCGTCGCGCTCGCGCTCCTGCTGCTCGCCGTCCTCGCCGACGGCGCGCTCGTCGCCGGCACCGCCGACCTCGACGTCGAGCGCGAGGCGCCGCGCACCGTCGGCGTCGGCGACGAGGGGGCGGCGCGCTACCGCGTGCGCTCGCTCTGGCCACGCGCCGTGCGCGCCACGCTCCACGACGCGCTCCCGCCGGCGGTCGGGCGCTCGGGCGCGTGGGAGCCGGCGCTGCGGCTCGCGGCGCACGGCGATGCGGTGCTCCCCTTCGCCCTCGTCGGACGCGAGCGCGGAGTGCACCCGCTCGGCCCGGTGGTGCTCGCCGTGGACGGGCCGCTCGGGCTCGTCAGGCGCTTCCTTCACTACGCGCCGCGCGACGCGATCACCGTGGCGCCGTCGATCGCCGCCGTGCGCACGTTCCGGCTGCTCGCGCTGCAGCACCGGCTGCGCGACGTCGGGCTGCGGAACGTGCGGCGGCGCGGCGCGGGGACGTCCTTCGCCGGGCTGCGCGAGTACGCGGTGGGGGACGACCCGCGCCACCTCGACTGGAAGGCGACGGCGCGGCGCGACAAGCTGATCGTGCGCGAGTTCACCGTCGAGCAGGGGCAGACGGTGATGATCGCGATCGACGCCGGCCGGATGATGACGCAGCTCGCCGGCGAGGCGGGCGGGCACCCGGTGTCGCGCTTCGAGTACGCGCTCTCCTCGGCGCTCGTCCTCGCCGACGTCGCCGTGCACTCCGGGGACGCGGTGGGGCTCCTCCTGTTCGACGACGAGGTGCGCGCCTTCGTGCCGCCGGCGCGCGGGCGCGCCGCGCTACAGGCCGTGCGCGACGCGCTCGTGCCGGCGCGGGCGACGATGGCGGAGCCGGACTACGCGGCCGCCTTCCGCACGCTCGCCGCGCGCCACCGCAAGCGCTCGCTCTTCGTCCTCTTCACCGACGTGATCGACGTGCGCGCGTCGAACGCGCTCATCGCGCACGCCACCCGCGGCGCGGCGCGCCACCTCCCGCTTGTCGTCGCCCTGCGCAACGACGCGCTGGTCGAGGTCGCGGCCCCCGCCGGCGACGACGACGCGGCCGGCGGCGCCGGGCCGAAGCTCTCCACCGACGCCCTCTACGAGCGCGCGGCGGCCGAGGAGCTCCTCTCGGCGCGCGACGCCGCGCTGCGCGCGATGCGCCGGGCCGGGGTCTCGGTGGTGGACGTCAGCCCGACGGCGATGACCGCCGCCGTCGTGAACCGGTACCTCGAGCTCAAGCAGCGCGGCGCGGTCTGAGCCCGGCCCCGGACGCCGGACGACGCGCGCTTTCCGTCGTCCCGGCGCGGGGGCGTTCCGTGGCCGCAGGGGCGCGCGCCGTCCGGTGGCGAGCCGCGACGTCTACCGCGTCACGTACGCGTTCACCTCGCCCGTCGCGTGCTCGTCCGGCGAGCCGCCGCGGCCCAGGGAGACGTAGAGCGCGAGGAAGAGCGCCGTGGCCGCGGAGATCGCGTACTTCCACGACACGGGGATGCTCGCGACCGGGGAGACGTAGCCCTCGAGCGTGCCGGCGATGACGAGGAGGAAGGTGGAGGCGGCGACGAGGCGGATGGCGCGGCGGCCGCGGACGACGAGCGCCTCGCGGCGCGTCAGGGCACCGGGGAGGAGGAACGCCGAGGCGAGGAGGAGGCCGCCCCCGCCGGCGATGCAGATCGCCGCCAGCTCGAGGACGCCGTGGGCGGCGACGAAGCCGAGGATGAGGTGCGCGACCCCGCGGGCGTGGAAGTAGCCCAGCGCGCCGCCGATCTGCACGCCGTTGACGACGAGCGCGAGCACCGTGCCGACGCCGGCCGTCATGCCGGCCGCGAAGGCGACGTAGGTCACCTGCACGTTGTTCGTCATGATCGCGCTCGCCATGAGCGGGCCGGCCATCCTCGCCTCCCGCTCCGGCAGGTACGCCCCGCCGCGCCGCTCGCGCGCCACCCCGGTCTCGGCGCGGTCGAGCATGCCCGCCGGCAGGAACTCGGCGGCCCGCGCCGGCTCGCGCACGACGGCGAAGTAGGAGATCGCGGCCGGCCCGAAGAGGAGCGCCGCGGCGAGGGCGATCGGCGCCGCCGAGCGGCGGAGCTCGCGCGGCACCGTGCGCGTCATGTAGCGCCAGACCGTGGCGGCGCCGAGCGGGCGCTGGCGGTAGAGCAGGTTGTGCCCGCCGGCGACGAGGCGGCTGAGCCCGAAGAGCGCGTCGGACTCGCGGCCGCGCGCGGCGGTGCGGAGGCGCGCGAGGTCGGTGCTGAGCTCCCGGTACTGCGCGACGAACTCACCCACCTCCTCCTCGCTCATGTGGCGCAGCCCGCGGCGCTGCGCGTCGGCGAGGAGCGAGGCGAAGGCGCTCCAGCGCGGCGAGCCGTGGGCCACCAGGGCGTGCTGCTCGCGCCGCGCGCCGGTGTCGCTGCGCGCCGCCACACCGCGCGCCCGCGCCTGCCGCTCGCGCTCGTGGAGCTGGAGGAGCAAGGCGGCATCGGAGCCGCCGATCTCGGGGGCGCGGTCGCGGAAGCGACGCGCGAGCTGCGCGGCGAACTCGCTCCGCCGCGCCGGCTCGAGCGCCTGGCGGCGGGCGACGTAGCGGTCGAGCAGGGCGAACTCGTCGTCGGTGAGGAGGGTGGCGAGCGGCACCGGGCCGGCCGCGGCGGCCGCCGGGGCGGCCGCGGCCGCGTCGCGCCGCGCACCGAGCAGCGTCGACGTCGCCGCCGGGGCGGCGTGCACGACGCGCTCGCGGACGACGTAGGTGCCGGCGGCGTAGTCGCCGAGCCGCTTCCCCGACCTCGACACCGCCGCGCTCACGATGCCCACGCCGTAGGCGATGCCCGGCTGCATGTCGATGACGCGGACGAGGTTGCGGACGGCGGAGGCGGCGAACGACACCGAGTAGCCGCCGTCCTGCACGACGCGCAGCCCCATGCGCCGCTTGCCCGGCGTCTGGCCGTCGGCGAGCCCCTCGAACAGCACGTAGTAGCCCCAGAGGACCGCGAACTGGGCGAAGATGACGATCGCGAACAGCCAGCCGCCGTCCTCGACCGTGGCGGCGCGGCCGGCGGCGCCGCCGAGTGCGTGGAGGGCGAGGCCGACGAGGATGGCGATGGCGATGAACGCGGCGACGCAGATCGCGAAGTCGATCAGCGCCGCGGCGGCGCGCGAGCCGATCCCGGCGACGGTGTAGCTGAAGACGACCTGCTCGGGCGTCTCGACCTCGACGTGCTGCTCGAACCCCCGCGGGGCCAGCGGCGCACGCGGCACGACGACGGCGGCGGACGACGCGGGCGGGAGCGGGGCGGGATCCGGCATGGGGCGTCTGTCTCGCGCGGGTGGGGACGATCGGGGCGCGCTGCCGGGCGCCGTCGTGACGCGCCGCCGCACCACGGGGTAGTGTACCGTCGGCGCGCGGCCGCGGCCAGCGGGCCGCCGGCGCGCCGGCGGCCGCGCGGCGCTGTGCAATGCTGTGCAATATTGAGCGGCGCCGTCGTCTCCCTGGCGGGCGCCGCGCGGTCGCAGCCCGCCGCGCCCCGCCGCGCACCTTCGCGCCACTCGCGATCCACCAACGACACACCGACCCTGGAGTCTGAATGCGCCTGAACAGTCTCGCGTGCCTCGCCCTCGCGGCGGCGCCGCTCGCCGCCTGCGCCCCCGCCGCCGCCCAGCAGCCCGTCCCGCCGCAGCCCGTGCCGCTGCCGTCGGCGCCGGCTCCGCGCGGACCGAGCGTCATCACCAGCGGCCGTGGGGAGACGAAGGTCGCGCCCGACCGCGCCACGGTCACCGTGACCGTCGAGACGCACGGCGCCACCGCGGCGGCCGCGGCGGCGGAGAACGCGCGCCAGCAGACCTCCACCATCAGCGCGCTCCGCGCCGCCGGTCTCGAGGCGAAGGACGTCTCGACCGCCGGCTACTCGGTGACCCCGGAGTACCAGTACGGCCCGAACACGAAGCCCAAGGTCACCGGCTACGCGGCGCGCAACACGATCACCGCCGAGGTGAAGCGGATCGATCAGGTCGGGAAGGTGATCGACGCCGCGCTCGCCGGCGGCGCGAACCTGATCGGCGGCGTGCAGTTCTCCGCCTCCAACACCGACGAGGCGCGCCGCACCGCCCTCGCCAAGGCCGTGCAGCAGGCCTGCCTCGACGCGGGCGCCATGGCGAAGGCGGTCGGCGCGTCGGCCGGCGAGGCGCTCGAGCTCTCGTCGCAGCTCTACGAGGCGCCGCCGCGCCCGCTCATGGAGGTCGGCATGATGCAGGCCCGCGCCGCCGCGGCCGACGTGCCCACCCCGATCAATCCCGGCGACTTCACCGTGACCGCGACGGTGGTGGCGCGGTGGCCGCTGCAGTACGGGGGGGGGACGGCGCAGGACGCGGTGGCGCGATGCCAGTGAGGGGGTGACGGGCTAGCTCCTCACGGGACTGGATGAGCGGGGGCCGGGGACCAGGGCGCGCGCGATGCGCAGCCGGCCCCCGGCCCCTTACCATTTCCCTGGTCGAGCGCGACGACGGCGTGGTCACGCACGCTCGCCACGATCGGCGCGAGGAGACCGCCTCCCCCGCCCTCCGCTCCAGAACCAGTACACGGGCACCCCCGCCCCCACGAGCAGCGTCCCCCACAGCGCGTTGCCCGGGTTCGACACGACCGCGCCGAGCACGACGTACGCCGCGGCGAGGACGAAGAAGAGGAGGCTCCACGGATAGAGCGGCAGCCGCGCCCTCGCGAGCGCCGACGCGGCGCCGGGCCTCCCCGTTCCGTCCCGGCGGCGGAAGACGAAGAGCGTCGCGGCCGTGGCGCCGAAGAAGATCCAGTCGGCGAAGGTCACGTAGTCGAGGAGCTGGCCGTAGCTCCCGCTGAAGACGAGGACCACGGCCCACGCCCCCTGCGCGACGATCGCCGCCACCGGCGTGCGGAAGCGCGGGTGGAGCGTGGCGAAGGAGCGGAAGAAGAGCCCGTCGCGCGCCATCGCCTGGTAGACGCGCGGCGAGACGAGGATGACGAGGTCGAGGAAGCCGAGCGTCGAGACGACGATGCCGAGCGTGATGAGGAGCCGGCCCGGCCCGCCGAGGTAGGCGGCCATCGTGTCGGCGGCCGGTGCGGCGCTGGCCGCGAGCCCCGCGGCGCCGAGCGCGCGCAGGTAGGCCACGTTCACGAGCAGGTAGGCGGCGACGACGACGAGCACGCCGAGCACGAGGGCGCGCGGCAGGTTGCGCTCGGGCGCCACGATCTCCTCGGCCACGAAGTTCGTCTGCTGCCACCCGCCGTAGGCGAACAGCACCGGGACGAGCGCCGTCCCGAGCGCGGCGGCGACGCCGACGGCGCCGACGGGCGCCGCGGCCGCCGCGGCCGGCGCGGCGGCCACCGCGTGCGTGGCGGCCTGCGCCACGAGGCCGACGACGACGAGCGCCGCGATGGCGGCGAGCTTGAGGATGGTGAGGACGTTCTGCGTCACCGCGCCCGGCGACACGCCGACGACGTTGACGAGCGAGAGGAGGGCGATCGCCCCCACGGCGAGCGCGGTGCGGGCCGCGGCGCCCGGGAGGCCGAGGAGCGGCGCGGCGTAGCTCGCGAAGGTCACCGCCACCGCCGCCGTCGCCCCGGTCGCGATCACGAGGAGGAGCGACCAGGCGTAGAGGAACGCGGGGAGCGGGCCGAACGCGTCGCGCAGGTAGGCGTAGCCGCCCCCCGCCTCGGGGCGGCGCGCGCCGAGCTCGGCGAAGACGAACGCTCCCACGAGCGCGATCGCGGCGCCGAGCCCCCACGCCGTCATCGTCAGCGCCGGCGTGTGGACGCGCTGGGCGACGATCGCCGGGTTGAGGAAGATCCCCGACCCCACGATCCCGCCGACGACGAGCATCGTGCCGGAGAAGAGCCCGAGCCGGCGGGCGTAGCCGACACCGGTCGGGGCGGCCTGATCCGCAGCGGGGGCACGAGCGTTGCCTTCCGTCGAGGCTACTTCACCTTCGGAGAGGGAGGAAATGAGTCTCTTGACCTGGCTGGTGGTTGGGCTGGTCGCCGGCGTGCTCGCGTCGCTCGTGATGGGCGGCGTCGGCTACGGCCTGATCGGCGACATCATCATCGGAATCGTTGGCGCGTTCGTAGGCGGGTGGCTCTTCAGCGCGATGGGCGTCGCCGGCCCCTTCGGTGGCCTCGCCGGCACGATCTTCACCGCCTTCATCGGAGCGGTCGTGCTGCTGTTCCTGATCCGGCTGCTGCGGGGCGGGCTGAGACGGGCGCCGTAAGAAGCCGCGGTGCGGAGTCGGCGACGTCGGGGCGTCCCGAGCGGTCGTCGTCCCGAGTCATCCTGAGCCGCAGCGAAGGAGCTGGCCCCGGCGCGCGGGGGCCAGCTCCTTCGCTGCGCCCGGAATGACGGCCCTGGTCAGGATGACGGCCCCGGATCCGACTCCCCGCCGCGCTCTCCTTCCCCCTTCCGTCAGCGACCCACCATTCCACCGACGCCGAGGATGGCACTGACGATCACCATCGCGAGCCAGCCCAGCAGCGCGGTGAGCACGGCCTTGCCGGTGGTGAAGTCGAGCGCCTGGCGGATGGCGATGATCCCAGCGATGAGCGTCCAGATCGCGACGACGACGTAGACCAGCCAGCCGAGCACCGGGATGATGCCGAGGATGTTGAGCACCGCCGGCGCCTGCGCGAAGCCGATCGTGCGCAGCAGCTCCCCCCACGTGGCGGTCCCCTTGAAGACGCGCGTCCCGATGAAGTAGGTGACGCCGGACCAGATCACCCATCCGATGATCTGCGCGAACAGCGAGCCGACGACCCCGCGCGCGCCCATCCCGAGCGCCCCGATGGCCGAGCAGATCGCGGCCAGCGCGACGACCGTCCCGGCCTGGCCCGTGGCGGTCGTGTCGGCCTCGACCTCTTCGTACGTGGCGACGTCGAGCATCGCCGCGCCCCTCATGCGGTCCGTGATGCTGCCAGCCATGGCCTGACCTCCTCGGCTCGTGGTGAAGGACCTCGGATACGGCGCCGGTATCGGGCCGGCACGCGCCTGCGGCGCCTGCACCTGCGGCCACAAGCCTGCGCCCGGAGGCGGGGCGCGTCAAGCACCGCCCTCCCCCGCCTCCCTCACCCGCTCGACGGGCGGGGGCGCAAACGCGCCTCGGCTTCTCGGCCGGACGCGCGCGACAGTAGATTCGGGGCGTGGGCGCGCGCCCACCAGTCCGCCGCTTCCCCGTCGCCGGAGACGCACCGTGCCCCGCCGCCCGACCGCCGCCCTCGCGTCGGCGCTCCTCGCGCTGACGACCGCCGCCCTTGGCGCTCCCGCGCCGCGCCCGCTCGGCGCGCAAGTCGCGCAGTCCGAATACGCGGCGCGCCGCGCGGCACTCGCCGCGGCGCTCGAGGACGGCGTCGTCCTCGCGCTCGGCGCGCCCGAGCCCGCCGAGAACTATCTGTCGTTCAACCAGGGGTCGCGCTTCCTCTATCTCACCGGCGTCCGCGAGCCCGACGCCGCGCTCGTGATGGTCAAGCGCGGCGGCGCGGTCACGTCGACGCTCTTCGTCCTGCCGCGCGACCCGGCGCGCGAGGTGTGGACCGGGAGCCGGCTCGGCGCGGAGGCGGCGGCGAAGCTCACCGGGATCCCGGCCCGCGACGCCGCCGAGCTGCCCAGGGTCGTGGACTCGCTCCTCGGCGCCGGCCTCCCGCTGCGCGTCGTCGCCAACCTGAGCGAGGGGGGGGAGCAGCCCGCGGCGGAGGAGAAGGCGGTCGCCGCGCTGGCACGCGGCCACGAGGGCGGGGGCCGCCAGGTGGACCTCGCCCCGACGCGGGCCGTGGACCGGCTGCGCGGGACGAAGAGCGCGGCCGAGCTGGACCTGATCCGCAAGGCCGTCGCGATCACCGTCGACGCCCAGCGGGCGGCGATGTCGGCCGTGCGCCCCGGGATCAACGAGTTCGAGCTGCAGGCGCTGATCGAGTACACCTTCCGCCGCAACGGCGCCGACCGGCCGTCGTTCGCGACGATCGTCGGCTCGGGGCCGAACGCGACGACGCTCCACTACAACGCCGACGACCGCTTCACCCAGCCGGGCGACATGGTCGTGATGGACATCGGCGCCAGCTACCGCGGCTACGCGGCCGACGTCACGCGCTCCGTGCCGGTGAGCGGGAAGTTCACCCCCGAGCAGCGCGCGGTCTACCAGCTCGTGCGCGACGCGCAGAGCGCCGCCGAGCGGCGGGCGACGGTCGGCACGTCGAAGCGGGCGCTGGCGGAGACGGCGGCCGGCGTGATCGCCGCCGGGCTGGCGCGCCTCGGCCTCATCGAGTCGCCGGACGCGACGTACGACTGCGGCCAGGGCGAGGGGGGCACCTGCCCGCAGTACCGCCTCTACTACATGCACGGCCTCGGCCACGGCATCGGCCTCGACGTGCACGACCCCGACCAGTACGACTGGTCGAAGCTCGCGCCCGGCAGCGCCTTCACCATCGAGCCCGGCGTCTACGTGCGCGGCAACCTGCTCGAGATCCTGCCGGACACGCCGCGCAACCGCGCCATGATCGCGAAGATCCGTCCGGCCGTCGAGCGCTACCGCAACGTGGGCGTGCGGATCGAGGACGACTACATCGCCACCGACAGCGGCGTGGAGTGGGTGTCGCGCGCTCCGCGCGAGCTCGCCGAGGTCGAGGCCCTGCTCGCCCGGCCGCGCACGGACGGCGTGACGAAGCGCGACGAGGCGAAGGTGGAGTGGTACCGGGCGACGGCGGGGAACCGGTGATCGGGACGGGGCATTGGACGGCGGTGGGCGCCATACGGTCGCCAGTCGCCGGTTCTGCGTGGGCAGTCGCCTCGGTGCCGAGTACCGGCGACCGGCGACCGCCGACTCCCTGCTTCCCTGCACCCGCCCCCGTCTCTCCGCCCCACGGCACAATCCGAACCTAACGAGGACGTCACGATGCTGGTCTATCTCAACGGGCAGTACGTCGATCGCGCCACCGCGTCCGTCTCCATCGACGACCGCGGCTTCCTCTTCGGCGACGGCGTGTACGAGGTCACGCGGGCGCGCGGGGGGCGGCTGTTCGAGGGGGAGCGGCACGAGCGGCGGCTGGCGCGCAACATGGAGGCGCTCGGGCTCGCGCTGCCCGCCGGCGTCACGCCGGCGTCGCTGAGCGAAGTGGCGCTGCGGCTGCTGCGGGAGAACGGGCTCGGCGAGAGCGAGGCGCTCGTCTACGTCCAGGTGACGCGAGGCGCGGCGCCGCGGACGCACCAGTTCCCTCCCGCCGGCACGCCGCCGACCGTGTACATGAGCGTCGGCCCCTTCGCGCCCCCCGACGCGGTGCGCGCGCGCGGCGTCGCCTGCGTCACCTACGACGACATCCGCTGGCTACGCTGCGACCTCAAGGTCGTGAACCTGCTGCCGAACGTGCTCGCGAAGCAGTTCGCGGTGACGAAGGGCGCCTACGAGGCCGTCTTCGTGCGCGACGGCGTCGTCACGGAGGGGGCGAGCACGAACGTCTTCGCGGTGCTCGACGGCGAGGTGCGGACGCACCCGAGCTCGAACCTCATCCTGCCGGGCATCACGCGCGACGTGCTCGTCGAGCTCGCGGCCGCCGAGGGGATCGCGGTGCGCGAGGAGCCGCTGCGCCTCGCCGAGGTCGCGCGCGCGACGGAGCTCTTCCTGACCAGCACCATGAACGACGTCATGCCCGTCGTCTCCCTCGACGCCCGCCCGATCGGCGACGGCAGGCCCGGCCCGGTCACCCGCCGGCTCGCGGAGATCTTCCTCGCCCACCTGGCCGCGCAGTGCGGGCCGGCGGCGGGAGCGGTGGCGGCGAGGGTCTGACCCGGCGCGGGCGCGCGGCGCCCGCGCCCGCTCAGAAGCCGAAGACCAGCCCGAACGAGATGGGCACGAGCTGCGCGGCCGACCGGCCGCACCCCGGCCGGCCGATACAGCTCCGGTCGGGGAGCGCGTCGAAAACGTGGTGATAGCGCCCCTCGACGAACGCTCCGAAGCCGGAGAGCCGCAGCTCGACCCCCGCGCCGCCGTTCAGCCCGAACCTCGTGTCCGACGACGCGCCCAGCTCGAGGTCGCCGCAGAGCAGCGCCGACCTGCACCGCAGCGTGTTCTTGACGCCGTAGACGCCGGCGCCCCCCGTCAGATAGGGGCGGATCGTGGAGCCGGTGTCGGAGGGTCCGACGATCAGGTTCACGTCCCCGTTGACGATCCGCGACTCGTTCCTGATGCTGACGGCCGTGGCCCCGCCGCCCACGGTCACGAGGTCCTGATCGCCGAGCTCCTGATACATGCCGTCGATCCGCACGCCGACGGGGCCGGCGAGGCGCGCGAGGTCGAGGAAGCCGCCGGCGTGCCATCCGGTGTTCGTGACGTCGCCGTAATCGCCCAGCGGCACCGTGCCGCCGACCGTCACTCCGACGCCGAACCCCGGGGCGCGCCGCGCCTCCTGGGCATGGCCGGCGATCGGCGCCAGCACCGCCGCCACGCCAAGTGTCGCGCGACGGATCACGCGACGGATCACGCGACGGATCACGCGACGGATCACGCGATGGTTCCTCATCTCGCCCTCCCGGAGCGGCCTGGACGTGCCGCCGCATGGTGGGAACGCCGGCCCGCCGGCGACCGTTCCCACCGCGGCCCCGGCCGTCCACCGAGGCGAGAGCCGCGCTAGGGCATCGGCTCCTCGCCGAACGGGTCGCCGGGCGGCGGGGTGAGCGCCGGGGTCGGCCTGGGGAGCTCGCGCCGGTCGAGCCAGCGGGTGAAGTCGGCGGCGACGGCGCTCCAGTGGGCGCGGGTGGCGACGTCCCCCGAGCGCGCGCGCCGGCGGGCGTCGTCGCGCAGCCCGGCGATCCGGTACTCGACCTGCGCGCGGACGTCGGGGGACGCCTCCTGGTCGGCGGCGAGGGCGAGGAGGCGGTCGGCGAGGGCGCGGCTCGCGACGCGCTGGAGCGCGGCGAGCTTCGGCGTCGCGCCGGCGCGCTCGCGCCAGGTCGCGGCGACGAGCGCGCCGATCGTCGCGTCGAGCGTGAGCGCGCCCGGGTCGTGCGCCGCCTGCTGCACGAGACGCGCGGCGCGGTCGCGCTGGAGCACGAGGTCCACGAGCATCTGCGACAGCGTGCGCGCCGCGCCGAGCTCGTCGAACGTCGGACGGGTGCGGCTCGCGAACAGCTCCACCGACCCCTCGTAGCCGAACGGGCGCGGGGCGAGGAGGGCGACGACCGTGTCGGGGATCGCGAGCTCGCGCGGCTCGAGCGCCGCGGCGAGGGCGGCGAGCGCGGCCCGCTGGCGCGCCGCGGGGACGGGGCGCGTCGCCGGCTGCGCGTCGCCGCGCACGGCGTTCGCGTACTCGACGCCGCCGATCGTCTTCGCCGCGCCGTTCGCCGCGAAGCGGTGCATCAGGTAGACGGGGACGAAGCGCTCCTGGAGCGTCGCCACCGGCTCGCCGGGCCGGACGTTGCGGAGCCCGAAGCGCGACATCGCCACGCGCCGCACCGCCATCTGCCGCTCGAGGAACCCGCTCGCCGTCGCCGCGTCGTCCCACAGGTTGACGCGCGGGTCGGAGCCGAACTCGGGGCGCGCGTCGGCATCGGAGAGAAAGAGGTACCCCTTGCCCAGCCCCTCGCGCACGATGGCGTCGAGCGAATCGCGCTCGGCGCCCGCCGGGAAGACGCCGTACCCCCAGCGGATCGCCCAGACGTCGTAGTCGCCGATCCCCCGCCCGTACGCCTGCGAGAGGTCGATCTCCCCCCTGGCGTCGAGCGTCACGCGCGGCGGCGGGTAGTCCATCACCGAGCCGCGCTCGTAGGTGGACGCGATGTAGTTGTGCGCGAGCCCGAGGGTGTGCCCCACCTCGTGCGCGCTCACCTGCCGCACGCGCGCCAGCACGAACGCCGTGTCCTCCGCCGCCGGGTCGGCGCCGACGAGCCCCGCGTAGAGGTTGTAGTCGGTGCGCGCGCGGTGCGAGTCCATGCGCGCCATCCCCTTCACGATCTCCCCCGTGCGCGGGTCCGTCTCCGACCCGCCCACGCTCCACCCGCGCTCGTTGCGGTTCACCCACTGCACCACGTTGTAGCGCGCGTCGAGCGGATCCACCCCCTCGGGGAGGTCCTCCACCCGGAAGCCGCCCTCGAGCCCCGCGCGGTCGAAGGCGTCCACCCAGAAGGCGACGCCCTGCTTCGTGGCCGTGCGGACGGGCTCCGGGATGCCGCGGTCGACGTAATAGACGATGGGATTCCTGATCGGGCTCGTCGGGTCCGCGGGGTTCACCCGGTCGAGCCGGTGGCGCGCGATCCACCGCTGGTCGAGCGGCCCCTGGATCGGTTGCGCGTAGTCCTTGAAGGTGACCCCGAAGTAGCCGACGCGCGGGTCCATCGCGCGCGGGCGGTAGCCGTCGTCAGGGAGCGCGACGAGCGACGCGTGCTGCCGGACGGTGAAGGCGCGCCCGTCGGGGACGATGTCCCGCACGATGGGCCCGGGGCGCCCGGTGGTCGCGAAGGTGAGCGAGACCTCGACCTCGCTGTTCCGCGGGAACGCCTTCGTGTACGGGCGGTAGACGCCGGATCGGTCGCGGGCCAGCGAGTAGCCGCTCTGCCCCGCCTGCGCCAGCGTGCCCGCGACGTCGTTCCAGTCCTGTACGAAGAAGTCGGTGGCGTCGACGAGCAGCCGCCCCCCCTCCTCCGCCACGATCGGCATCGCCGCGACGGTGCTCGGCGGGAACGACTCCTCGACCGTGCGCACGTGCGCCGGGTTGTCGCGCGCCGAGCTGCGGTAGCCCCAGTTCTCGAGCACGACGAGCACCCGGCCGCCGCTCCGGTCGAAGCGCGCCACGTAGCCGCCGCCGTCCCCCCCGCGGTCGACCCCGACCGGGTTCGAGCCGAGCCCCGTCGCCTGGCTCAGGAAGTAGAGCGCCCGCGTCGAGTCGCGCGGGAGCTCGAGCAGCAGCTTCCCCTGCCGGTCGTCGAGGTAGAGCGGGAGGAAGCCGTCGCGCTTCTCGAGGCCGGCCGTGCGCGCGCCGATGGAGGTCGCGGGCGCCGGGGACGACGCGGGTGCCGGCGCGGGAGCGGCGGCCGGCCGCGGCGCGGCGCCCGACGAGCAGCCGGCGGCGAGGATGAGCAGCGGAAGGGCGGACGAGCGGGGCATGGAGGCGGACGGAAGGTGACGGAGGTCGCGGCGGACGGCCACTGGCGCCTCTAACGATCGAGCCGCGCCCTTCGTTGAGCGGCGCCGGCGGCGAGACCGGCCAAGTTGCCGCCGCGGCGGGGTGGCTGTCTACCTCCGGAACCCCGTCCCGTCGGCGCACCTCGCCCACCCGCCTCGAAGCCACGCACCTGTGACGACCGTCGAACCGCGGCGACGCGGAAGCTCGCGGCTCGAAGCGGCGATGCTCGCCGCCGTCCTCCTTGCCGCCACGCCGCGCCCCGCCACCGCCCAGCACCCCGCCGGGTGCCGCCCCGCGCGCACGGCGCTCGTGCTGGGCGGCGGCGGCGCCAAGGGGTTCGCCCACGTCGGCGTCCTCCGCGCCCTCGACAGCGCCGGCGTCCGCCCGGACCTCGTCGTCGGCACGAGCATCGGCGCCATCACGGGGGCGCTCTACGCGAGCGGCTACTCGGGGAGGCAGATCGACTCCCTCACCCGCGCCCTCTCGCTCGGATCGATCATCCACCCCTACGAGCCGGTGATGCCCGAGGTGCTCGGCGAGCTGCCGCCGGTCGTCGTCTGGGAGCTGCGCCGGGGCAGGATGCGGCTGCAGAGCGGCGCGGTGCGCGAGGCGGAGGTGAACGCGCTCGTCTCGGCGCTCATGCTCCGCGGCAACCTGCGCGCCCGCGGCGACTTCGACGCGCTGCCGATCCCCTTCCGCGCCGTCGCCGCCGACCTCAGCGACCGCTCCGTCGTCGTCCTCGGCACGGGCGACCTCGCGCGCGCCGTGCGGGCGAGCTTCGCCATCCCGATGATCTTCCAGCCGGTCGAGGTGGACGGCCGCATCCTCAACGACGGCGGCATCGCCGCCAACGTCCCGGTGCAGGTGGCGCGCGACCTCGGCGCCGAGCGGGTGATCGTGTCGATGCTGCCGAGCGGCTCCGTGGACCCCGGGGAGCTCGACGACCCGCTGTCGATGGGGCTCCAGCTCTCGAACTTCCTCTTCGACGGCAGCTACCCGCCGCTCGGGCCGGAGGACGTCCTGATCCGCAACCCGACGGACTCACTCAACCCGCTCGACTTCTCCCGCCCGCTCGCCGACCGGCTCGGCGAGAGCGGCTACCGCGCCGCGCAGGCGGCGCTCGCCCGCGCCGCCTGCCTGCGCCCGCTCGGCGCCGCGCCCCGCGCCCCGGCGCGCGAGCCCACCCGGGTGGCGACGATCGACGTCGCCGGCGCGAGCCCGCGCACGCGCGACGCGCTCGCCGCGCGACTCGGGCTGCGCGCGTCCGCCCCGCTCGACCCCGACTCGGTGCAGACCCGGATCCTCGGCCTGGGCCACGTGGGCGAGTACACCGCCCTCTGGCTCAACCCCACGCGCCCGCCCGACGCGGCCGCCCGCGCCGACTCGGCCGGCGCCGACTCACTCGTCGCCTTCGCGATGATCGCCCGCCGCGCCCCGGTCCGCGCGTTGGGCGTCGGCTTCGCCTACGACGACGACTTCGGCGGCCGCGTGTGGGCCGGCCTCGCCGACCGCGAGCGGCTGCGCGGCGCGCTGCAGGTGGGGGTGGACGCGCGCGCCGGCCGCTACCGCCAGGAGCTCGGCCTCACCGCGCGCACGCCGACGCGCGCCGAGGCCCGCCGCCTCCCGCTCCTCGTCACGGCGCGCGCGGCGCACGAGGAAGTGCGCGTCTGGACGTTCGGCGTCGAGCAGCCGGCACGCGCGGTGGTCGAGGGGGAGCTGTTCGCCGGCGCGTCGTGGTCGCCCGGACCGGCGCGCCTGTCGGTCGGGCCGGTGGCGCGCTGGTGGGACGCCGCCGCCGAGCGCCCGCACGGCGCCGTCGGGGTGCGCGGCGTCGCCCAGGTGGCCGGCGGCGACACGGCCACCGCGCGGCTGGAAGGAGAGATCAACGGCCGCTTCCGCTACGCGCGCGCCGACCTCTCGCGCGCCTTCCGGCTCGGCAAGCTCGAGCTGACCCCGTTCGCCTCCGCCGCCGCCGGCGACGCGCTTCCCCTCCACGAGACGTTCGCGCTCGGCGGGTGGGACGGCTTCCCCGGGCTGCGGATCGGCGAGTGGCGTGGCGAGCGCGCGCTGTGGGCCGGCCTCGGCGCGCGGCGCCGGATCGCCGGCCCGGTGGCGCTGCGCCTCACGCTCGAAGGCGGCACGGCGGGGGACCGCGGCGGATGGCCGCCCCCGAGCGCGCACCACGACGCGGCGTGGCTGGGCGGAGCGCGCGTCGGCCTCGAGGCGCCCACCCCGCTCGGCCCGGTGCGGGTCGAGGAAGGGGTGAACACGGCGGGCAACGACGCGCTGTTCGTGCGGATCGGGCGGTGGTTCTGAGAGGACGGCGCGGTAGTGGATCGCGCGCTTCTCGCAGCGCGTCGCCACGCGGCACGCCACCTTCAGCCACCCCACGCAGTTCTCTAGGATCCGGCGTCGGCGGTAGGCGGCGTGGTCCGTGCGCCCGCGTCGAAGGTCCCTCGTGCGTCGGCGACGCGTTGGAGGTTCGCCTCCGCCCAGTACCAGACGTTGCAGAACGCCTCGCCCAGGCTCGCGCCCAGCTCCGTGCGACGGTACTCCACGCGCGGGGGGATCACG
>JBJMNL010000051.1:0-2757 GCA_045804285.1 Gemmatimonadaceae bacterium | reverse complement strand
GGGGTCGCCGCCGCATCCGTACCCCCGGTTCCCACGCGAGCGATGGGACGAGCGTCGATCGAACACTCGGGTCGGCACGCATCGAGCCCGGAAGCGCGCCGGCCGAGTCGCCGATGCACGTCGTCCTGATTCCCGGCGGCGGCCCGAGCCGGCCCGAACGACGCGCGCACGGCGGCGGCCGGGCGGCGCTCCACTCGGCGGGCGACGCGATCGTCAGCGCGGCCGGTATCGTCGTCGCCCGGCGCCGGAGCGCGGAACGGGAGACTCTGCTGCTGGCGGTCGAGCCCGAGCTCGTGCGTCGGATCGCGAGCGAGATGGGACGCGCCGGCGGGGTGGAGCTGGCGCCGCGCCTGCGGTGTCGCGACGAACTGCTCCGGCGGCTGGCCCTCGACCTCATCGCCGAGGTGGAACGGGAGGCATCGCCGGATCGGGTCTACCTCGAGTCGCTGGCGCACACCCTGATCGTGCATCTGATCAGGAGGCACTCGGTCGCGCGAATCGGCCCGCCCTCCCCGAAGCGCGGTCTACCGCCGAACACGCTCGCCCTGGTCATCGACCACATCCACGCGCACCTCGGCGAGGCCCTCACGCTCGACGCGATCGCCAGGGTCGCGGACATCAGCCCGTCCCACTTCGTCGCGCTCTTCAAGCGATCGACCGGGGTGACCCCGCATCAGTACGTGGTGACCCGGCGGATCGCGAGCGCGAAGGCGCTGCTGGTGCAGACCCGGATGCCGATCGCGGAGATCGCCAGTCGGACCGGCTTCGCCGACCAGAGTCATCTGACCCGCCTCATGCGTCGACAGATCGGGCTGACGCCGAAGGCGCTGCGGGACGTGTGCTCGCGCTGAGCGGAGTCGGAGGCGGAATCTTCCAAACGCAGTCGCCTTCTTCAAGACGGCCCGCCGCCCTGTTCCCATAATCGCGCCGAACGGCGACTTGTCACGAAATGCGCCGGCGTGGCGACGACTGCCCACCGCCCTGGATCGCGATCCCCTCCGCGGCCGAGCAGAGCGGAGCTCGTGTGGGCCCGGGGCGCTCACCGTACCGAACCCCGTGCGGAAGGAGGTGGCCATGCCGATCCAGCCCTCGACGCTCTCCCCCTCGACTCTCTCCGCCGCCGGGGTGGCGGCGCCCCTGGCCGTTCGCGGGCCGGGCGTGGTGGAGGTCGGGCTGTCGGTCAATGGCGTGGCGTACGTCGTGCCGATCGAGCCTCGCGTCAGCCTTCTCGACGCCCTGCGCGAGCGCCTGGATCTCACCGGCACGAAGAAGGGCTGCGACCAGGGCACCTGCGGCGCGTGTACGGTGTGGGTCGACGGGCGCCGCGTCCTGTCCTGTCTGACGCTGGCGATCACCTGCGAGGGCCACCAGGTGACCACCATCGAGGGGCTCGCCAGGGGCGAGGAGCTGCATCCCATGCAGCGCGCCTTCGTCGCCCACGACGCCTTCCAGTGCGGCTACTGCACGCCGGGCCAGCTCATGTCCGCGGTCGCGCTGCTGGACGAGGGGCACGCTTCGACCGACGCCGAGATCCGCGAGTGGATGAGCGGCAATCTCTGCCGCTGCGCCGCCTACCCGAACATCCGCGCCGCGATCCGCGAGGTCCGCGACGCGGCCGGGAGACACGCCCCCGCTGCGGACGAGCGACCCGGGCGCGAGCGACGCACCTGACGATCCTCGGGCGCGCGGCGAGCTCGGGTGCCGCCGCCGAGTGGCGGCCGAGGACCCCGCGTCGGATCCAGCTCCGTGCGAGAGCGCGATCATGAGCCAGGAGAGTCAGACATGATCCACACAGAGGCTTTCGGGACCCCGCTCGCCGCGCCGGCGGCCGCGTGTGCGCTCGGACTCGCCCTGCTCGCTGCCCCCTGCCACGCCCAGGCCGGTGCGGCCGCTACAGACCCTGGCACGAGCAGGCCGCCCGCGACGCGGGACGCGGCGGCCCATACCGCGCCGGCCGCGATCCGCCCCTTCCGCGTCCACGTTCCCGACGCGGAGCTCGCCGACCTCCGCCGGCGCCTCGCCGCGACCCGGTGGCCCGACCGGGAGACGGTCGGCGATCGATCGCAGGGCGTTCAACTCGCGAACCTCCAGGAGCTGGTGCGCTACTGGGGCACGGACTACGACTGGCGGAAGGTGGAAGCGAAGCTGAATGCCTTGCCGCAATTCACGACGAACATCGACGGGCTGGACATTCACTTCATCCACGCCCGTTCTCGTCACAAGAACGCGCTTCCGGTGATCATCACGCACGGGTGGCCGGGCTCTGTGCTCGAGTTCATCAACGTCATCGGGCCGCTCACGGACCCGACCGCGCACGGAGGCCGCGCCGAGGACGCTTTCGACGTCGTCATGCCGTCCATACCGGGCTACGGCTTCTCGAGCAGGCCGACCGGCACCGGTTGGGACCCCGACCACATCGCGCGAGTCTGGGCGGAGCTGATGAAGCGCCTCGGGTACACCCGCTACGTCGCCCAGGGCGGCGACTGGGGCGCCCCCATCTCCGGCGCGATGGCGCGCCAGGCGCCGGCAGGATTGCTCGGCATCCACCTCAACCTGCCGGCGACGGTACCCCCCGAGGTTGGGGCGGCGCTCGCCAGCGGCGGTCCCGCGCCGGCGGGACTCTCCGAAAAGGAACGCGCGGTATTCGACGCGCTCAAGGCGTACGGCAAGGGTGGGAACTCGTCCTACTTCGTGATGTTGACCGCGAGGCCGCAGACGGTCGGCTACGGCGTGACGGACTCACCGGCCGGCCTCGCG
>JBJMNL010000050.1:0-9975 GCA_045804285.1 Gemmatimonadaceae bacterium | reverse complement strand
GAGGCAGCGCTGCAGGTCGGCTACGAGAGAAGCGAGATCGCCCATGTCCCCATGCATGAGGAGCAAGCCTGTCGCGGGCCAAGGCCCTGGCTTCGCTCCGAGCGTCAGGCCAACCATGCGCGCGGACGCCGACATGGGCAAGCGCTCGCCGGGCGCGTAACCCGATGCCGGTCACGTCCGTCAGCCGCAGCGTTTCGTAAGACCACACGGCGCGCCGCACTCGCCTCGCGCGCCCGGGCCAACGCCTCCAGCCCCTGTTGCAACACGCACCGCGGCCTGACGGCTGAAGCCTACCCGGGTGTGTCCCCAAGCCGTACGCGGCCACCACGGCGGCTGCCCGGCCCCTACAGGTCCTCCTGGATGAAACGCGGGCTCAGATGCACGTCGAGCTGGACCAGCGGGGCGTCGCCGATGCAGCGAAAGCTGTGTACCTCGCCCGCCTTGATGACCAGGATGTCGCCAGCCCCCGCCTCGAACTCCTGCCCGTCGACCGTCCACAACCCGCGGCCCTCGCGGACGAATTGGACCTCGTCGTAGGGATGCCGATGGGGCCCGGGCCCCCGGCCCGGGAGGGCGGAGAGCAGGAACACGGAGATCCCGACGTCGCCCTGATCGGCCCCGACGAACTGGTGCGAGCTGCCCCGGAAGGGCAGGTCCTCCTGACGTACGCGGTACATTCGTCCGATGCTCCTGCGCGGGAGAAGAATGACACACTCGCGGGCTGACGCCCGAGCTCGGCTGCGGGGTCTCGCGCCGAGCGCAGAATCGTAGAATGGCAAGGGCGGGCGAGCGTGTCCATGGCGGACAGCCGATGCGCCCGCCGCCCTGTCGGCTGCGGCGCCTCGTCAGGCGCCCGCTGCGCTGGCGCTCGCCGCCACTCCTCACCTGGCGAGCTGCCGCTGATACATGCGAACGCTCTCGTCGTCGAAGAGGCACGCGATGATCCGCTCGAATGCTGCCTCATGAGCGTGCATCACCTCGAGCGCGACGGCCGCCGCCTCCCGCTTGGGAAAGCCGTACGCCCCGGTGGAGATGGCCGGGAAGGCGATGGAGCGGATCGTCCCTTCCGCGGCCGCCACGGCGAAGGCGCGCTCGTAGGTCCGGCGGAGCACGTCCGCTTCGCCGCGCGTACCGCCCTGC
Organism: Gemmatimonadaceae bacterium; assembly: GCA_045804285.1. GTDB lineage: Bacteria > Gemmatimonadota > Gemmatimonadetes > Gemmatimonadales > Gemmatimonadaceae > DATMHT01. The sequence continues at coordinate 8,835 of JBJMNL010000050.1, read as the reverse complement.
CACACCGGGCCGACGGCGTGGATGACGAAGCGCGCCGGCAGGCGGAAGCCGGGCGTGAGCACCGCGTCGCCGGGCGGACACCGCCCGTGCGCCACGGCGGCCGCGGCGAGCTCGGGGCCCGCCGCGCGGTGAATGGCCCCGTCGACGCCGCCGCCGCCCGCTAGCGCGGAGTTGGCCGCGTTGACGATCGCGTCCACCTCGAGGGTCGTGATGTCGGCTCGGAGGAGCTCGATCATGCAGCAGTGGGGGCGGAACGTGGACGCCGAGGGCACCTTTCGCCCGAGCTCAGCTTCGAGCGCGCCAACCATGCGGCCGCAGGCCGCAAGAGGCTTCCCGGCCCGGCGCTGCGGGCGGCGAGCCCGCAGCCACGATGATGCTGCCAGGCGGAGGACCCGCCCAGGCGATCGACCCAATGATTCCGGGTAGCGCCCCTCAGCTCCAGCGCCTCGTCAGGCCGGCGGTGCATCTCGCTCAGAAATGGAGCCGCGCCGCGACCGGCCAGAACGTGGGCGTCTGGAAGCCTCCGACCGCATAGTCGGCGAGCAGCCCTTCCACCCGCGCCTCGACCGACGCCCGGAGCCGCCCCCGCACCGGGAACTCGACGCCGGCACCGGCGCCGGCGCTCACCCCTGTGCGGACCGACGGCGTATGCTCGGTCGCGCCGGACGCGCGGAACAGGCCGAGCCCCGCCAGGCCGTACGCCCGCACGGGGCCGCGCGACCCGGCGAGCGCGTACGCGTGCGCGCCGAGCACGCGCACGGGGCCGTACGCGACCGACCCGGCGGGACCTGAGACCGCGACCGTCCGGCCGGCGAGCCATGCGGCGTCCGCGGCGAGCCGCAGTCGCACCCGGCGGGCGGGCCCGCCCAGCGTCGCGCCCGCCTCCGCATACGGCCCGGCGGCCCGCCGCGCGGCGAGGTGGCCGACCGGCAGCGCGACACCCGCCCCCGCCTCGACGACCGCCACCTGCGCCATCAGGGGGCGCGTGGCGCCAGCCCCGACGCCGAACGCGAGAATCGCGACAAGAAGAGTCTTCATCGGTTCCACTGTGTGTGGCGTCCTGACGCCGAGGCCGAGCTGCGTAGCCGCGAGGCTGGAGCTCTGGATCCGGCCGGAGAGCTGCGCGGCTTCGGCAGCTTCAGCGACTCGTTAGGCACGGGGTTCGCCTAGCTCCGCCGCGCGGCCCACGCTCTTGAAGGACTGATAGATGATCGCGCGCGCCTCCGCCACGGCCGCGCGCTCCTCGTCTGTCAGCGCCTCGGGCGACAGGCCCCGGACGCTGTTGACCGCCTGCCAGAGGTCGTGCCACCCGTCCGTCAGCCCGTTGAACGCCAGGTACGCCGGCAGCAGCACGGCGAGCGGCTCGAGCGCGCGGCGCTCGCACCACCCTTCCACTAGCGCGCGCAGGAGTTCGGCGAGGCGGGACTCTGTCATTCCGATGGAGGTCGTGAGCTGGATGACGCTGAATCTCAGCTACAAGCTGCGGGCTCGGCCCGGGAGCGCCCGTCGGCTGCAGCGCCTCGTCAGGCCCCGGCCTGGCGCGCCCGCTCCCCCGCCGCGGACTATCTTCCCCGGTTGGCTCCACTTCTCGCCTCTCCCCTGCCTCGACGCTTGGCCTCATGAAGCTCTGGCTCGACGCTGATGCCGTCCCACGGGACGTGAAGGAAGTCTGCTTCCGCGCGTCCGAGCGCATCCCGCTCGAGACGGTCCTCGTGGCCAATCAGCGCCTGCAGCTCCCGCCGGGCTACCCTCACCTGTCGGCCGTGCGCGTGGACGGTGGGCCGGACGTGGCCGACCGCTACATCGCGGAGCACGCCGCGGCGGGCGATGTGGCCGTCACCGCCGACATCCCGCTCGCGGCGCTCCTCGTGCCGAAGGGCGTCGTCGTCATCGACCCGCGTGGCGAGGTGTACACAGCGGAGAGCATCGGTGAGCGCCTCTCGGTCAGAAATTTCCTGGACGGCCTGCGCGGCGCCGGCGTCGACACAGGCGGCCACGCGGCCTACGGCCCACGCGAAAAGCAGGCGTTCGCGAATGCGCTGGACCGGGCGCTTACCCGGGCGCTGAGACCGCGCTGAGCCTGCGCTGAGCCTGCTCACGGCCTGACGCCCGAGCTCAGCTGCAGGCGCGAAGCATACCGGCGAGAGACAGCCGAGGCGAGAGGTCGCGCCCAGGCGCTCGACCCAACGACTCGACAGCGCGCCCGTCGGCTACAACGCCTCGTCAGGGCGCCGCGCGCCGACCCGCCAGCTCCAAGCCGCACGTGGGGCAGCGGGCGACGTCGAGCCGTCGGCCGAGCCGCTGGCGGCAGCGGGGGCAGCGCCAGACCATGCCCCAGCCGGCGCTGAGGACGAGCACGACGCCCAGCCAGGTCAGGAACCGCAACGACTCGCCGTGATGCCGCGCCGGCCCGAGCGTCGCCGCCCACGCCAGCCCCACCGCGACGCCGCACAGCGTGAGCATGACCGCCCGGCGCCGCCGGTGGGACTGCGCATGGCCCTCGGCCTCGACCGGAGTGGGTGGAGGAGACACCATGGTGGCAGAATGCAGGAGTGGGTGAATGTCGCCCTGACGCCGAAGCTCAGCCGCGAGTGCTCCCAGCAATGTGGCACCGCAGGCGCCACCTCCGCAAAGCGCTCGTCAGGCGCAGTGCCTCGTCAGGTGAAGCTCCTCCTTTCGGCAGGCGCGCCGGCGCGTGTCAGAGCTGCACCCACTCTCCCTTCCGGTACACGAGGAGCACGTGTGTCGCGGCGTCCAGGGTGAACAGCCCGTACTGGAAGCGCCGGTAGACCGCGGCGAGGTCGACGACCGTATCACCGCGCGCGGCCGCTCGCCCGAGCGCGTACGGCGCCAGCTCCCGTAGCTCCGGCTCCTGGGCGGCGGGCGTGCGCTGCCTCGTCAGCACGCGGACGGTGTAGCCGGGCCCGGCCGGCGTCGCCGCCGGCCCTTCGGCGACGAGCGTGAACGCGGTCCCGGCTGGGGAGCGGACGACCGGGTACTCGCGGCGCAGCAGGCCGAAGGCGGCGACCGCGAGTGCCGCGCCGACGCCCCACAGCCCGCGCCGGATGCGGCGGCGCTCCGCCTCGTGCGCCGGCGCGGGGCCAGGCCGGTCGTCAATAGGGGAGATCGACAGCAGATCAGAGATTCAGGAATTGTCCCAAACTGCAGCGCCACCTCAGCCAGCAGGCGCCCACGCCTCGACTTACGAGATCACGGTGCCGATGAGCGCGCCGAGCACGCGGAAGGAGGCGAGGAGGACCGCCCCCGTGCCCGCCACGACGGCCACCCACTGCCCGGCGGCAATGGCGCGAGACACGAACGTCGGCCCGGCCGCCGGCTGGCGCGCTGCGCGCTCGCGCTCGAGCGTGCCCCAGACGCCGAAGGCGCCGAGGGCGACGAGCGGCGCCGCCAGGGCCCACCAGGCGGGCTGCCAGATCGTGAGCCCGAGCACGGTGAGGATGCCGACGGCCGCCGCGCCGGCGAGGGCGCCGTCGGACGTCCGTCGCGCCCGGGCGGCGAGGGCCGCGTAGAGGCCCGGACGCTCGCGGTCGTCGGCGTCGTCGAGGTGTGTGGGCCTGCGCACGGAGTCCTCCGGGGAGTCGGCGGTGAAACGCCACGACCTGAGTTGCCCGGCTCACGCCGAAGCTCAGCTGCGGGCGCACCGCCCCACCATGCGCGCGGAACGTGACATGAGCAAGCTCTCACCAGGCGCACAACCTGACGCTCGCCGCGCCCATCGGCTGCACCCCCACCTTCGACGGCAGTCGCCGCCAGCTTGCCCTCAGACTGTTCGCGGCCGGGAGAGTGTATCCAGGGCGTAGCTGACCGCCCAGCATGAGCCGAGAACGAACGAGACCAGCCATATGCCCGGAGCCGACGTCGCGCCGAGACGTAACGCCGTCCAGCCCGCGAGCAGCATGGCGACGGCGAGGGCGACAGCCGATAGGGCGACTATCCCACGCGGCGTTCGGCGGCGTGCCTGCCCGATCGCCATGACCGCAGTCGCGCCGACGAAAGATGCGAGCGCCATCCACAGCATGCGAAGGTCGTAGCGGCTGTTGAACGCGCGAGTCAGCGCGAAGGCGATCGGTGCTGCCGCAAAGACGATCGAGAGCAGGTAGATCCTCTGCTGGCGAGGTGACCGTTTCATCGCAGGAGTCTGTCGTCCGTCCAACGCCCGGGATCAGCCGTGCTAACCGCGCCCGAAGTGCCACCAGAGGAGCGCGGCGACGCCCGCCGGGACGGCGAACACCACGACGAACACCGGCATCTCCTCCGCGACGCTGTACCCGGCCTTCGTCACGCCCGCCCAGAGATTGATACCCGCCCCGACGAGCCAGAGGGGGAGGAAGATCTTCGCCCCCAGGGCGAGCCCGCCGGCGGGCGTCGGCCCGCCCACGGCGCGCCCCACGACCAGGCAAAGCGCCAGCAGGGCGAACCCGGCGGCGACCACTTTCACCGTGTGCACAGCGCCCCCTTGGTCGAGGTGTATGGCGTCACCCAACGCCTGGAATTGAGCTGCCAGCGGATGGAATCGATGCGAGCGAAGCGAGCGTCCATGGCCCGCTCGGCAGCTCCAACGAGCGTTAGGTAGCGCGCGCAGTGATGCCGGTCAAACACTCCTCATGCGAGACGCCGGGCACGCCTTGCAGCTGATCGATCGGATCGCCGCCATGATGGAACCCGACGCGCGACGGACGCGCGCCGACCGGCCCAACTCAGCTGCTCGACCTGCAGCGGGTCATGAAAGCGCCAGGTCGATCGGAGCCAGGTCGATCGGATTTGCTCCAGGCGCGCGCGATCCGCGATCTGGATTTCTGAGCACACCGGGTATCTCGCGGAGTATGCCGGCATGGCGAGGATCTCGGTAGCTACCCGACGCCCCGGCTCAGCTGCGTACGGGCGAGCGGAGCCGGAGGCGAGAGGACCTGTCCGAGCGAGAGGCCTGATGTCTCGAGGTGCCCGCCGGCTGCGGCGCCAGGCCAGGCTTCCGTGTGTGGGCGGGATGCCCGGGAGCGCCCGTCGGCTGCAGCGCCACGTTAGGCGGCAGGACGCGAGCATGAGAGCGCCGCCGTAGCGCCGGGTCAGGGCGGCGGGGTGGGGAGCACGCGCCCGTCTTTCACCCGCAGCCGGATCTCGTCCGTGCAGGCGAAGCGCACGAGCGGATTGCACCCCAGCACGAGGAAGCTGGCCTCCGCGCCCGCGTCGAGCCGGCCGACGGCCCGCGTCGGGAAGATCGCGCGTGGCGTGTCGTGCGACCACAGTTGCACGAGCGCGGTGTCCGAGAACACGCCGAGCGCGTGGAGGTACCGCACCTCGGCTTTGGAGTCGTCCCGGTAGGTATCGCTGCCGACGGCGAGACGGACGCCGGCCCGCCGTAGGGTCGCCAGGTTGCGTCGGTGCAGTGCGTCGAATGCGCGCCGGGTCAGACTGTCGGCGCCGGACGGGTCGAGCTCGCCGGCACCGCTGAGCGTGGTCACGACCACGACGCCGCGGCGTGCGGCATCCCGCGCGTCGGCGTCCGTGAGGCTATAGGGCGCGGGGTCCGCGAGGTGGCCGTGTTCGTCGCCCCGGAACCCCGGCATATGCGCCACCTGGTCGACTCCGGCCGCGACGGCGGTGCGGAAGTCCGCCGCGGTCTCGACGTGGGCGGCGACCCGGAGCGAGGCCGCGTGCGCGCGCCGGACGACGTCGGGCAACAGCGCCGGGTTCAGTCCGCGCCACCCCACGGCGGCCGTATCCGCCCTGCGCCGCTCATACTCCTCGGAGTACAGCAGAAAGACCTTGAGGAAATCGGGGCGCTGGGCGAGGATCGCCGGCCACTTCCGCGCGAGGTCGTCGGCGTTGCCGATCTCCCAGTAGAACGTCCCCTCGCCGTCCGCCGCCGTCCAGACCCCGCGCGCGATGTTGCGGCGCACGATCTCGATCGGGTGGCCGCCGGGACTCGTCAGTCCACCGTTCGCGAAGGTGGCGTCCACGCCCGTGGGCGTGTTGACCTTCCCAGCCAGGGCCGCCCGGTTCCGGGGGAGAACGCTCGGGTTCTCCACGTAGAACACGCCGTCTCGGAGGTACCGCGCAATGAGCGCGTCCACGCGGGCGGAGGCTTCGAGGTTGTGATTGTGCGCCTCCCCGAACGGGGGGACGACGAACCCGCCCTGGAGGTCGAGCGTCGAGTCCGGACGGCCCGGGGCGCGGTCGCGCAGCGCGCCGTCCACCACGTAGCGGGTCACCGCGACGAACCGGCCCCCGAGGAGCCAGCGCCCGTTCACGAGCGCGAGGGTGCGTCCGGCGCCCGCCAGCACCCCGACCGGTGACACCGCAGCGGCCGGCACCGTGGCGGCCGGCACCGTGGCGGACGCCGCCGCGCCCGGCGCCGCCCGCGCGCACGCGGTCGCCCAGAGCGCACCGAGTGCGCCGAGGGCGAGTCGAACGGCCCGGACGTGGCCCGCAAGCGAACGCTCCATCGCAATCACTGTTGTTGTCACCTAACGCTGGAGCTCAGCTGCAGGGTGCGAGCAGGCGGGCGCGAAGAGGTCGAGGGCGAGACCGCGCGTCCAGGCGCCCGACCTGATGCGCCAGTCGCCTTGGCAGCTGCAGCGCCACGTTGGATAGCCGGCGCGATGCGGCGCGCTCAGCGCAGCAGGATCTTCACGAGGCCGGCGGCCCAGAGCGAGCCGATCAGGAGGATCGGCCCGCGCCGGTCCGTGCCGCAGCTCCACCAGAACCGCCAGGCAAGGAACGTCGCGGCCACGAGCAGCCCAAGCAGCTGCGCCGCCGACGACAGCCCGATGGCGGGCAGTGACCACTTGAGCGCGAACAGCACGCCGAAGGTGATGACCAGGCGAAGCCCTGGCGACAGACGGGACCGGGCGCACGCGGGCCCGACCAGCGGCATCTTGGGAGGGACGGGCTCAGTCCCCTCTGCGGGAAGCGGCACGTAGCTGATCGTATGAGGAAGTGTGTGGCTATCGAACGCTAGAGCTCAGCTGCGGGCGCCAATGTAGGCCGGGAGTAGGGCGGCCGCGAGGGGACGCGGCCGGGCGGCGCCGGCCATGATGCGCTTCGTTGGGCCGCAGCGGCCCCGCTATTCGGCCCGACGCCCGACGCGCACCCGCGTGCCACATGCCGGGAGCAGCGCTTCCAGGCGGCTCTGCAGCCGGTCCGCGTTCTCGAACGCCGCGGGGTAGAGCGTCACCCGCTCCCCGTCGGCGAACGTGAGCCGGAGGGTGGCCATGCCCCGCCGCGCGGGGGCGGCGAGGCGCCACTCCCGAACCTCCGACCACGGGTACGTGCGGGTCAGCGGCGGATAGGGCCGCTCCACCGTCACCTCCCCCTCCCGCGCGCGGAGCACGGCGTGGAGCCTCGTCGCGTACGAGGCCCATGTCCACGCGACCCAGACCATGCCCGCGGGGAAGAGGACCCGGACGACGAGTGGCGCCGGCCCGAGGAATCCGAGGCCGCGCGTGGCGAGCGTGTAGAGCGAGCCCGCGACGAGCGCGGCGGCCCCCAGGCTCACCAGGACGCGAGTCCGAAGGCGGGAAGTGACGATGAATTCCATGGCGGTGTCGGGCAGGTGGACGACCGAACGGGAGGCGCGCCGCGCACTCGACGCTCGGTAACACGCCGGCGCCCACCAGGTAGCTCGGGCTGCGGGCTAACGCCCGAGCTCAGGTGTGGGCGCTGAACGTCGCTCGCGGGAGGATGTCGCCGGACGGAGAGGCTGTCCAGAGATATAACCTCACGACTCCCGAGCGCGCCCGTCGGCTGCAGCACCTCGTTAGGCGATACGGCGCGCCGGCCGCCGGCCGGCGCGCCCAGCGGCCTTTCGCGCCGTCTCCCCGAACCAGATCTCCCACCACCCCAGGCCGCCCAGCCCGCCGAGGAGCGTCGTCACGAGAACGGCCGCCAGGCGCCCCGCCGGGTCCCGGAGGTCGCCGGCCAGGGCTGCCCCCCCGACGATAAGCGTCCCGACGACCAGCATCCCGAAGGCGGCAGCGCCGAGGGGCCATCGGCCGACGGCGTACACCGCGCGCGCCGCAGGGCCAAGCCGCCGGCGCGGCGGCGGGACGAAACGCACGAGCGGATGTAGGCGCGGCAGGACATACGCCACGCCCGCCGCCCCCTCCACGCCGAGCACGGCCAGCGCGCCGCGCGCGCCGGCGGCGGCCCCGGCCGCCAGGGGGAGGACGGTGAGCGGGGCCGCGAGGACGGCGAACCCGTACACGTGCGGTCGGCGCCGGTAGCGGCGTGGGAGCTTCGAGAGCGGACCGAGATTGATTGCCATGGGTGTCGCCTAACGCTCGAGCTCACCTGCGGGCGCCCTCAAAGATGCGGGCGCGCAGCGCCCGCCACCATAGCGCGCTCGTCGGCTGCGGCGCCTCGTTAGGTGGCAGGGCGCGGCTCCAGCACCTCGCTGAACGCCGCGCGGGTCGGCCGCCCGGTCGCCGCGTCGATCAGGACCTCGGCGTCCAGCGGCGCGCCCCGTAGACGGAAGTGCACCAGCCACTGCGCCCGCCGGACGGCGTCGGTGGCGGGGTCGAGCTCGTCGAGGCGGAAGACGGTCGCGTCGGCGATGCGCGCCGTATCAGAGGCGGCGAGTGCCCCGAGGCGCGGGCCGTCCGCCACCGCCCGCCAGGCGGCCGCCACCAGGGCGCAGCGCCCAGCGGCCGAGAGCGTGTCGGGCGGGCCGGGCGACGCCCGCACGGGCACGGGCGGCACGCACGCGCCGGCACCCACCGCGCTGTGGTCCGGCGCATCCGCGCGGCACGCGGCTCCGAGCAGCGCGGCGGCGGGGATCCACGATGCGCTACGCAGACGCTTGAACACGGCTTCCGT
>JBJMNL010000049.1:0-4885 GCA_045804285.1 Gemmatimonadaceae bacterium | reverse complement strand
CTGCGAGTGGACCGACCTCACGACGTGGCTCGACGGCGACGTCGCGGACCGGTACAAGGGGCTGGACTGCGCCGGGCGCGAGCGGATGGCGCGGCGCCTCCTCTGGCTCGCGCGCCCGCTCCTCGCCACGCGCGCCGGGGACGAGGCGCGGGCCGAGTTCCTGTCGCGGCGCACGGTCGCGGCGCTGTTCAAGGCCTCGGTGTCGCCGCACGGCACGTCGTGGGGGTTCGACGTCGAGGAGATCGGGCTCCGCTACGGCTGGCCGAGCGCCTGGTCGCGCGACGAGCGCCGCATCGGGTCGCTCGACGGGTTCGACACGCCCGTGGTCGGCTACGAGCCGCGGCCGGCGCACGCCTTCGTGCCGGTGGGGCGCGTGGTCGACGACCCGACGCGTGCGTCGCCCAACGACTGGTCGCTCGACCAGCGGATCGCGCAGGCGCGCTACGCCCCGACCTACGCCGACACCTTCGTCGCGCTGACGCACCAGCTCGGGCGCTTCCGACGCGGCGACTCGCTCGTCGTCGTCGCGAGCTACGACGGCGGCGACGCGGCGCGCTGGGGAGAGGGCCCGGTGCGCGCCGCGCTCCTCCTCGCCGAGGGGCCCGACAGCGTCCTCGCCCACGACACGAGGGAGAACGCCCCGCCGCGCGGCACGCTCCAGGTGACCGCGCCCAACGCGCCGGCGCTCGTCGCCGTCGAGCTGTTCGCGCCGAAGGGCCGCCGCGCGGCGCGCGCCCGCTACGGCGTCGCCCCGCTCGACCCGGGGAGCGCCGTCTCCGACCTGCTACTCGTGGACGCGGCGCACTTCGGCGGTGACGCGGCGAACGCCGACCTCGACTCCGTTCTCCCCAGCGCCCTGCCGACGACCGCCGTCGCCGCGGGGGACGCGGTGGGGCTCTTCTGGGAAAGCTACGTCAAGCCGGACGAGGACAAGCCGATCCGCGTCTCCCTCACCCTCGTGCCGACCACGATGAACCTCGCCAAGCGCCTCGCCGTCGCGCTCCACCTCGCCGAGCGGCCGGCGCCGGTGACGCTCAAGTGGGACGACACCGGGCGGCCGGAGGGGCCGGCGGGGCACGTGCTCGTGCTCCACACCGAGGGGATGCCGGAGGGCAGATACCGCCTCGAGCTGGCCCTCCGGCGCGACGAGGTGGAGCTGGGGGTGGCGCGGGGGGAGATGACGGTGAAGGAGCGGTAGACGGCGCGCGACCGGGCGGGTGACGGCGTCACGGCGCGAGCAGCTTCCGCAGGGCGTGCAGCACGACGTCCAGCACCCGGTCCCAGCGGCTGTCGCGCGGCGCGGGCACGTTGGCGCCCTCGCCCGGCGGCGCCGGCGTCACGGAGACGGTGGTCGCGACGGAGCCGCACGCGCCGCGGGTGGAGCACACGCGGGCGGTCACCTGGTGCGCGCCCACGCCGAGCGCCGTCACGGTGGCGAGTGGCCCCCACGCTTCGCCGCTCGCGCCAGCGACCGTGACCTGGAACCCGCGCGTGCGGTCCTGTCCGTCCACCGCGACGCGGAAGCTCGCGGCGTCGACCGGGTCGGAGGTCTCGCCCTGCACGAAGCGGAAGACGGCCACGGGCCTGTCCTGGGGCACCGTCGGGCAGCCGGACGGCGGCAGCACCTGCGTGAGCGTCGGCGCGCGATACGCGGCGCTGTACGCGGCGCTGTACGCGGCGGGGGCGGGGAGGGCGAGCGCGGTCGTCTGCGCGCGGCCCGACGGGGCGGTCGCGGTCGCCGCCGCGGCGATCGTCATGGCGGCCGACGCCGCGCGCACGGGAGAGCGTTTCACGGGTCCTCCTGGTAGCGGGGAGAGGCGCCGGGCGCGACCGCGTGCCGCGCCGCCACCTCTACTCAGGAGGACCCGCCGTGTGACCGTTCGTCGTCAGGCGCATGACGACGGAGCCCGGGCGTCGAACGCCCGGGCTCCGCGATCGTGACCTTCCGTACTTTCCGTCGCCGCGCCGCCGCGCCGCCGCGCGCCGCTACCCGGCCGCCGGCGCGCCGCCCTCGGCCCAGCGCATCACCACCGTGCCCAGCACCGCGCCCGCCACGCGCGGCACCGTGATCGGCGGGAACGCCTCGTTGAGCGACGTCAGCGTGAGCTCGCGGCGCCCCACCCGCCCGACGCGCTTCACGACGTAGCCGCCGCTCTCCGGGCGCCGCGCCACGACGACAGTGTTCGGCTCCACGCGCCCGCCGAGCCGCACGAGGATGACGTCCCCGTGCCGCAGCAGCGGGTGCATGCTGTCGCCGGAGACGCGGAGCGCCACGTGCTGCCCGTCGGACGTGCCGCGCGGCAGCTCCACCCACTGCTCGCAGGGCTCGTCCCACAGCTCGCGCCCCACGCCCGCGGCCGCCGCGAGGTCGAGCACCGGCGCGCACCGCGCGCGCGCCGCGCTCTCGATCACCTGCGGCACCGTCCCGACGACGTCGGCCGCGCGTCGGAGCGCGGCCCCGTCGATGGGCCGGACGCGCAGCCGCGCGGCTTCCGTCCTGACGCGCAGCCGTTCGGCGGCCGCCGCCGCCTTATCCTCACGCCACCCCTGCGCGGCCCGCTCCGGCGAGGCGAGCTCGCGGTCGAGCCAGCCGATCAGCCGGTCGTCCGTGTAGAAGGGGGAGTCGGCGCGCAGCATCTCCCCACGCGCGGCCAGCTGGACGAGCGCGTCCACGTTCCGCACGCGCTCCCCTCGATCGTTGTTCGATGCGCCGTCACTCATCGGACGTATCCTCCCTGGTCCGCTTCTCGTCTCGAGCTGTCACCCCGGCCCGCGGCGGCGTCGGCGATCGCTCCCACACGGCGGCGGCGCGCGGCGCGGGCAGGACGCTCGCCCGCCGCAGGAGCCGTCGCGCCGCGCGGCCGTTCTCCCCCTCCTGCTCCTCGGCGAAGCGCCGCGACAGCTCGCGCAGCCGCTCGCGCAGCCGCCGCAGCCGCTGCCGCACGGCGGCGTGGCTGACGCCGAGCCGGTCGGCGATCTCGCGCTGCGGCACGTCCTCGCTCTCCCATGCCAGCAGCCGCCGCTCGTCGTCGGTCATGGAGCGGCTGAGGAACGTGGCGAGCGCGATCACACCCTCCGAGCGCTCCAGCGGCTCCCACGCCGGCCCGTGGCGCGCGCGGAGCGCCTGCTCCGAGCAGAGCGCGACGGCGTCTCCTTCCGCGCCGACGTCGGGGTCGCACGCGAGCCGCGCGGCGTCCGCCGTCCGCCGCTCCCGGCGGCCGTCCGCGCGCTTCGTGTTGAGGAGGAAGTTCCTGAACCGGGCGATCAGATTCACGGCGACGTCGTCAGGCAGTACGGCGTCCGGCCGCATGAAATCGATCGCCGCGTCGTCCAGAGCGGTCTGCACGAGCTCGTCGGCCGCTCCCCCGTCGAGCCCCGCGCGCTGCGCGTAGCGGAGGAGGAGCCTGTGGTAACGGTCGACGAACGCACGGAAGGCCGCCGCCTCGCCGCGCCGGAGCGCCTCGAGGAGCGCGCGCGCCGTCGGATACCGCGCGCCGGCTCCACTCCAGGCGCCACTTCGGTCGCCGGTGCCACTCTCGTCGCCTCCCCCGCTCTCCCGCTCGCCGTGCATCCTGGTACACGCCTCCTCGTCTTCCGGCCCGCTCGGCGCCCGCGGCCCGCCCGCCGGCTCCTACACAGGAGGAACCGCGGTGTGACGTCGCGGCGCCGGTTAGGCGTCGTCAGTCGCCAGCGGGGGGCCGGCGCCGCCCGAGCCACGCGCGCAACATCCGCTCGGTCTGCTCGATGAGCGGCAACGGGATGCCGGGCTCGGTGAGGCGCGCGCGCAGCGTGGCGACCTTGACGTGCGGCATCCCGGCGCGGTCGGCCTTCTCGAGCAGCGCGAGGGCGTCGAGGGCGGCGGCCGCGCGCCGCTGCAGCTCCTCGTCCACGCCGCGCGTCGCCGCGCCGGCCGCGCCGGCCGCATCACCGACGCCCTGGCCGGCCACCCCCTCGCGCACCACGAGCGTGCCCCGCCGCGCGCGCGCCGCTCCCCCCTTCGCAACCTCCTCCGCGCTGGGCCGCCCCGCCGCGCCCTGCCGCGCCGCGAAGCCGAGGTTGGCGAGCGCGCGCCCGACCGCCGAGGTCTCGGTGTTCTCGAGGCAGGCGACGGCGTTCACCTCGCCGTCCCCCTCGCGCTCCGAGGCCCACCCCGTCGCGGCCGGCGCCGTCTCGTCAGGCGAGCGATAGAGGAGCGCACGGAAGGTCACCTCGCGCTCGCTGCGCGACACGAGCCGGGTCACGACCCGCCCCCGCGGGAAGCGCTCCCAGAACAACGCCAGCCGCTCGGCGACGGTCGCGTAATCGCCCGGCGGTTGGGCGAGCGTGAGATACGACTTGGGCATTCGGGCTCCCGTGGGTGGGGGGCGAAGGTAGCCCGAATAAAAACCGAAAGCAAGGGGGTGGGCGGGGGCGGGGACGGCGCCGGGACGCCCCTCGACCGGTTGCCCCGCGCGCGGGGAATGGCGCCGGGACGCCCCTCTATCGATCGCCCCTCGCGCGGGGACGGATGCGTGACGCCGTCGTGAGTGATGAGTTGTGAGTTATGAGTCGTGAGTAGCGCGCGGGGCGGCGGCCCCCGCGCGGGGCGGGCTCCCCGCTCCGGGACGCCATGATGCGGCGGGGTCGCGGTGCGCGCCCGGCGCGCTACTACCCATCACTCACAACTCATCACTCATCACTCAGAACGCCATCGCGAGCTGGCTCGTGGCGCACGGATCGGGATCACGCACTGATCGCCACCGCCTACGGATCGCCACCGCACTCGAATCGCCACCGCGCACAAACCTCGCGCCTTACAATCCCAGCGCCCGCAGCGTCCCCCGATCGACCACTCGGCGTGCCCCGCTCTTCGGCTCCGCGAGTCCGAATGCCTCCGACGAGTAGT